>JBCCTK010000076.1:0-15638 GCA_039198685.1 Pseudomonadota bacterium
AGTTTAGATTCGCCACGGCGTTTTGCGGGTATGGGATTGATCGCAGGTCTGGCTCCATCCGCAAGCGAATCGCAGCCTGGATTTCACTCTGCAGCGCGGTCCAAAAGGTGGCTTAGTCGGCGCTCGGACGAGGCCACCACCGAACTTCCCTGAGAAGATCTTGCCCCAAAAGCGGGCAACGATACATCTTTGTGGTCACAAATCGTGCATACAAACGCCCTCCACACAATGATTAACCCTTTCCATTGCTGCAGACACAGGAGCTAAGCGATTTGGGTCTCGCTGATATTCTCAACGAAGGGAAGGTTTATGATGCGGCACTTCATTAAATCCGTTTCGCTCGCGCTTGTGATGGGTTCCGGCCTGGCAGGCGTTGCGCAGGCGCAAGGTGAATTCTCAGGCAGTGTAACGCTCACGTCTGATTATGTGTTCCGCGGTTTCTCCCAAACCGATGGTGCACCGACCGTTCAAGGCAGTTTTGATTGGGCCACTGACAGCTTCTATGTGGGGACATGGGCTTCAGGCGTCGATTTCGGGGATGGCACGAGCACGGAAATCGACCTCTATGCCGGCTGGACCCCCAGCTATGGAGCATTCGACTTCGACATCGGCGGAATTTACTACATCTATCCCGATGCGCCCGATGATCCGGAACAAAATTTTGTCGAAATTTATGCTGGCGGTGGAACGACGCTCGGCGAGCTTGTTGATGTGGGCGCTTCGCTTGCCTACTCGCCGGATTTCTATCTGGAATCTGGCCAGTCGATTTATTACTCGGCTTTCGCAGGTCTTCCCCTTGGTCAGTCTGCCTTCGCGGTGGATGCGACCTTGGGATACCAAACGTTCCTTGATGATGACGACTGTATGGATTGCGATTATATCGACTACTCCATTGGCCTGACCACATCCTTTGAGGGTTTTGATCTCGACTTCCGCTTCATCGGTTCCGATGGCGACGGCGTTGAAGGTGCTGACGATGATGGCGGCCCAGCAGGCGAGCGATTTGTCGTATCGGTTTCACGCTCTCTCTAATCGCGACCGGGGCAGCGCGGCCGGCGTTTTTGGGGGCCGGCATCTGCCCCATCCTCCCTCCCGCATGGTGCGTGCCCTCCATGATCCATAGCGGGTAACTTTAGCGCCGCCGCTCCCCATACGGGCGGCGGCCTTTTCTATCTGCCACAGGACCCCATTTATTCGTCCAGAGGCATGATACAAAATAAGGGCAAGCCATGGCCGCAGACTTTTCCGCGTCAGAGATACTTGTACCCACCGTTGCCATTCTCGGGGTCGGCGCAGCCTCAGCCCTGGCCTCCCGCGCCCTTAGGATCAGCCCCATCGTTGGCTATCTCGTTGCAGGTGTGATCATAGGCCCCTACGCCCTAAATGCAGTATCGGAAAGTGATGTAACCGCTCTGCTTGCCGAATTGGGGGTCGTTTTTCTACTGTTCGATATAGGCATGCATATTTAGATGCGCGCATTGAAGGAAAGCCGGGGCGACCAGCTTTGCCTTGCCCCCGCCCCTTTGGTCGTCAACGCGCTGGCTTTCACCCTCATACTTGGGGCATTCGGCGTTACCTGGCCGGTTGCCATGGCCATCGGAATATCGCTTGGTCTGTCATCCACCGCCGTGGTCGCGCGCCTCTTAAGCGATCGAAACCTGAATTCCTGCCCCCTCGGCCGGTCTGCTACCCATGTGCTTATTTTTCAGGACATTGTAGCCATCTTCCTGCTGATCTTCGCCAGCGCACTGGGCGGTGATCCCAGTTCAATCCCGCTGACCATGGCCATCGCCGCGGGACAAGCGCTCATTGCGTTCGCCGCGGCCCTCCTGATCGGACGCTATCTTATCGGACCAGGCTTTCGCTTGCTGGCGGGCACACAGAATGCAGAGGCGTTCACCGCTGTCACACTTCTGCTGGTCTTGGGTGCCGCCCTGGCCACCTACGCCATAGGTCTTTCGCTCACCTTGGGCGCTTTTCTGGCGGGCCTTGCAGTCTCCGGAACGGCGTATCGCCATCAGATCCAGACAGAAAGCGGCCCGTTTCGTGGCCTGCTGCTCAGCTTCTTCTTCATCAATGTGGGCATGCTCATCGACATGCCCGCCCTGATCGCAAACCTGCCCCTGGTGCTGAGCGTCGCCGCGGGTATCCTGGTGATCAAGACGGCAGGCGGATTCGTCGCCGCCCGGCTCAACAAGTGGACAGCGCCAGGGGGCACGCAACTGGCGTTTCTGCTTGCGCAGGGGTCTGAATTCACCCTGGTGGTGCTGTCTATTCTAACGATTGCTTCAACCAATCTGGTAGCGGCAGGTGGTGCACCGCTTATGTCGCCATTGGTCGAGACCGTAGTCGTCGCGGCAGTGGCGATTTCCCTGGCTGCCGCTCCATTCTGGGCCGATGCGGGCATGAAGTTGTCACGCAAACTGGCTGAACGAATGCGCAAGACCTCAAGTCAGGCCGCTCCGGAGGCGAGCACAAGTGGCGCACGCCCCGTGATCGTCTTTGGCATGACACCGACAGGCCGCCTCACGGTTGATGCCCTCAAGGACAACGACCTGCCCTATATCGCCCTGGACAATGATCCCGAACGTTTCCTTGCCGCCACGGCGGACGGCTATAGCGTGGCATTCGGGGATGCGGCCAATCTGCGTCTTATTGAGGCTATCGGCGCGAGCGGGGCCCGGGCGCTGGTCATAGGCCATCCGCGGTATTCGGTGTCTGCCCAGATCACCCCAGTCGTGCACGAACAATTCCCGGACATGAAACGCTTTGTCGCCCTGGAGGACCCGTCCGATGTTTCCCGGTTCGAGGACCTTGGCATCCGCAGTTACCACGTGATGGCAGACCCGCCGGGCATTGAAATGGTGGCTGATTTGTTGCGGGAATTGGGCGTGGACGATGCTGCGATCATCGATTGGATGAAAACCGAAGCGGAACGTTTTGACCTGGAAGACATGTCCGGCGAAGTCATTGAAACCATAGATGACAGCGCCCAGGCGGCTTGAGGGCGGTTCCTTCTGCATCCGATCGCAGGTGGTGCTGCTCTGAGGGCGTCTCTTGATGAGCGTACAGACCATTTGCCCTTCTGCGACAGGCCTAAACGGGTTTCACAACCATCAACCATGTTGCAACAAGCATCGGCACAGTGCTGACCAGTCCCCAGGCCAGCCAACGCCGCGATAGTCTGCGGTAACGCTCGTCGACGCCGCCTGCCGAGAAAGCTTTGGCGAGCCGCGCCTGTTTGATCTGGATCGGCACGATCGCAAGGAGCCAAATCAGGCCAGCCAGTATGAAAAAGACCTGGCTCCAAAGAAGCCATCCTTCGAACAGGGCAAAGCCGGCAGAAACGGCCATGAAATAACCGCCTCCCATGATCAGGATTGCGCCCCAAAAGGTCATCGCCCAGTCGGTATACGTCACCAGTTTTTGGGCGAAACCAAGGACCTCTGGGCGACCATCACGGTCTGCGAAAAACTTCCAGATCGCCGTAACGGTGATGTTTCCCATCAACATGACAACGCCCGTTAAATGCAGGAATTTCGCCAGGTCGTACAACATCTGAAGGGCAGCCCACGTGACTTTCTGCACAATCATAACGCAGCAACGGAGTGTCGAAACAACTCAGTCTGTCGCAGCGCTTCGATTGCCGCTGGGCCGCCGCCTCGATGGCTTCCATAGTGAGGTTAAACGAGCGCCTTCAGCTTGTCGGCCAAATCCGTGCGTTCCCAGCTGAATCGGCCATCTTCGCCTGGCGTGCGTCCGAAATGGCCATAGGCTGCGGTAGAGGCATAAATAGGTTGGGCCAGGCCGAGCCCATCACGGATGCCGGCCGGCGTCAGGCTGAAGACGTCTCGCAGTGCGCCTGCAATCTTGGCTTCATCGGCCTGACCGGTGCCGAACGTGTCGACATAGATCGACAGGGGCTCGGGATACCCTATAGCGTAAGACACCTGGATCTCGCAGCGCTCCGCAAGGCCGGCCGCAACGACATTCTTGGCCAGGTAGCGCGTGGCATAGGCCGCTGAGCGGTCTACCTTGGAAGGATCCTTTCCGGAAAAGGCCCCGCCACCGTGGCGCGCCGCGCCGCCATAGGTATCAACAATGATCTTGCGGCCCGTCAGGCCTGCATCGCCGTCGGGCCCGCCGACGACAAAGCTGCCCGTAGGATTAACGAAGAATTTGTCCTCATCGGGGAACCAGCCGTCCGGCAAGACATCGGCAACAACGGGACGTACCAATTCGCGCAGCGTGTCTTGCGTCACGTCGGCCTTGTGCTGTGTTGAAACCACGACAGCGTTTACACCCACAGGCTTGCCTCCGGCATATTGCAGTGTCACCTGGCTTTTAGCGTCAGGCTCGAATTCGGGGCGCTCTCCAGAATGGCGCAGGGCCGCCATGCGGTGGAGGATCTGGTGGCTGTAAATCAATGTGGCCGGCATCAGCTCAGGTGTCTCGTTGGTCGCATAGCCGAACATGATGCCCTGGTCACCGGCGCCTTCTTCCTTAAAAAGCCCCTCGCCGGCCTCAACGCCCTGGGCGATCTCTGCGGACTGGCCGTGGACATGGCACTCCACTGCCATTGTCTCCCAATGGAACCCATCCTGCTCATAACCGATCCGTTTCACCACATCGCGCGCAACCTGGACCATTTCATCGTGGGAGACCTCAGCGCCCGGTTTGGAGCGAACTTCTCCGGCCCGGACAACGCGATTGGTGGTCGTCAGAGTTTCAACGGCCACCTTGGCGCGGGGATCACGCGACAGAAACAGGTCCACGATCGCATCGGAAACCTGGTCAGCGACCTTGTCAGGATGCCCCTCGGAGACGCTCTCGCTGGTGAATTCGTAATCGGTTATCATGTCGGTCGTCTCCGGCGCGTCTTCTGGGTTCAGTTCAAGATGATGGTGCGCCATCCGGACAGGAAGACGCGGTGTTCGGCATGGCAACGAACCGCTTGCATAAGGGCGGCGGCTTCCAGGTGTCGCCCAATTCGGATCATGTCCGCTGGGCTGTGGCTGTGGTCAACCGGTTCAGTAACCTGGGTAATGATTGGTCCCTCATCGAGATCGGCTGTGACATAGTGGGCTGTCGCACCAATGACTTTCACGCCGCGCGCATGGGCCTGGTGGTAGGGCCTTGCGCCTTTGAAGCTCGGCAGGAAGGAATGGTGGATGTTGATGCACCGGCCCATTAGGCGGGTGCAGGCCTCATCTGAAAGCACCTGCATATAGCGCGCAAGAACCACCAGCTCCGCACCGGTTTCCTCGATCAAATCAAAGAGGCGCGCCTCCGCGCCAGCCTTGGTTTCCGCCGTCACAGGGACCTGGTGATAGGGCAGTCCGAAATGCGCCAGTGCCGGTCCCAGATCAGGGTGATTGGAAACAACGCCCACCGGCTCAATCGGGATTTCGCCGCGCCGCGCTGCACTTATGAGCATGTTGGCGCAGTGGTCGGATTTGGAAACCATCAGCAGGGTTTTGACCGGCGCGCCCTGTTCATGGAGGGACCACTTGGCCTCCATCGGCCCCGCCTCTGCTTCCAGGGCTGAGCGCAAGGCGTCCAGCGTGCGTGCCTGGTCAGTACTGCGCAGGACAAGGCGCGCGAAGAACTGGCCACCTTCATCGCCGTCACCAAAAGTGCGCGAGGCAGCGATAAAAAATCCATGCTCCGCCATGAGCTGCGCCAGCTCAGCCACAAGGCCAAGCCGGTCACTGCACGTAAAGCGCAGTATCAGGGCGCGGTCAGCGTCGTCCATTTTCAGCTGCAACGCCGCTTAATAGCGGTAGTGCTCAGGCTTGAACGGGCCGTCGCCTTCCACACCGATATAAGCGGCTTGTTCGTCGCTCAGCTCGGTGAGGTGCACGCCAAGCTTTTCCAGGTGCAACATCGCAACCTTCTCGTCGAGATGCTTGGGCAGCGTGTAGACCTTGTTCTCATACTGATCGCCACTCTGCCAAAGCTCCATCTGCGCCAACACCTGATTGGTGAAGGAAGCCGACATGACAAAGGAAGGGTGACCCGTAGCGTTGCCGAGGTTCACAAGACGGCCCTCAGATAGGAGTAAAATACGCTTACCATCTGGGAAGGTGATCATGTCCACTTGCGGCTTGATATTGGTCCACTCAAAATTGCGTAGGCCTTCGACCTGAATCTCATTGTCGAAGTGGCCGATATTGCAGACGATCGCCATGTCTTTCATCGCGCGCATATGGTCGACGGTCAGGATGTCCTTGTTGCCGGTTGCGGTCACGAAGATGTCGAATAGCGGTGCAGCTTCGTCCATCGTCTTGACTTCAAATCCATCCATCGCCGCTTGCAGCGCGCAGATCGGATCGACTTCAGACACAGCAACGCGTGCACCCGATCCTGCCAGCGAGGCCGCCGAGCCCTTTCCCACATCGCCATAGCCGGCGACGAAGGCCGTCTTACCCGCCATCATAACGTCCGTGCCACGTCGAATGGCGTCCACCAGGCTCTCTTTACAGCCATATTTGTTGTCAAATTTCGACTTGGTCACGCTGTCATTCACGTTGATGGCCGGAAACGGCAGTTCGCCCGCCTTCTCCATCTGGTAAAGCCGCAGGACGCCCGTGGTGGTTTCTTCCGAGACGCCCTGGATGCCCGCTTTGGTCTTGGCAAACCAGCCGGGTGTCTGCGCGATACGTTTCTTGATCTGCTTGAACAGCTCGATCTCTTCCTCGCTGCCAGGATTGTCCAAAACGGACGGATCGGCCTCAGCCTTCTCTCCAAGCACGAGATACATGGTGGCGTCGCCGCCATCGTCGAGGATCAGGTTCGGCGCCCAGCCATCGGGGCCATGGAAAATCTTATCGGCAAAGTCCCAATATTCCGCGAGCGTTTCCCCCTTATGGGCAAAGACAGGCGTGCCGGCATCGGCAATTGCGGCCGCTGCGTGGTCCTGGGTTGAATAAATGTTGCAGCTGGCCCAGCGCACCTGCGCGCCCAAGGCTTCCAGTGTCTGGATAAGCACTGCCGTCTGGATTGTCATATGTAGGGAGCCAGCAATGCGAGCGCCTTTGAGGGGTTGGCTGGCGCCGAATTCTGCACGCGCGGCCATCAAGCCTGGCATCTCGGTCTCGGCGATCGCGATTTCCTTGCGGCCAAACTCGGCAAGCGAAATGTCCGCAACGGCATAATCGGCCATATCAAAGTTCCTTTATATGATTTCTCGGCTTGGGCCGGGCCTAGCAGATGTGAACCGGAGTGGAAAGGGGGCACATGAATGTCGCGCTGATCGGGCCAAACCCTTTTGGCCGCCAAAGGTTTCGGGCAAAAAAATTGGCCACAGATTTTCGGATGGTATTCGACGTGATCGCGGATCGCGGCCGGGCCAGGCAAACCGACCGGATCGACGCAAATTGGTTCGGCGTGTTTGCGTTCAGGCACGATGACCGCTCATCTACCGGCCAGGCTTTCCGAACCGGTCAACGCTAAGGGAGCGAATAAGGCGCCGATCTAGCAGATCAGGCCAGGCCGTCGAAATCGCGGCGCAGCTTTCTGTCCTGGTCGGTGATGATGGCCTCAAGCGCGCGGATGCGGGCGCGCAGGTCGTCAACACTCTCACCGTCCTGTCGGTGGGCATTGGTGCTGCGTGCCAGTTGGAACACGGCTACGGCCAGGGTGATTAACATCACCATCAAAATCATAAAAAACGGATGCATTTCTCCTCCTTTTCTTTTACGTCCAAGCGTCAGCCATCCACTGGCCGACCTCAAGCCAAACGCGAAATCTCATCGCGCAAACGGGTGTCCTTATCGACGGCGAGCCGCTCCAGCGTGGATACGCGCTGTTTCAGACCAGCCACCTCCGCACGGAGCTTTTCAATTTCGACATCGTCTGTAGCATTCAGCTTCGCTTCGGACTTCATCTTGAAATAATTGTTCAAAACCCCGGCACCAACTGCAATCAATACAATCAGGACCACCATGGTGAACGGACTATAGATATCCATGAATACGTCTTACCCCTCTTATATCATATCGTTTATCAATATGTAATGGGACAGCGCGCCTTGTGCAAGGGAAAATCGTCGAAATCTTGAGATCAAGCCCTGGGGTCATCCCACTCTTTGGCGATGCCATAGCCGCCCCGCCGGGTCAGCCAGAACATTCCGATCAGGTCAAATATTCCGGCGCCGAGGCGACCCAAAAAACCGTACTTGGATTGGCCATGCCAACGCGCTCGGTCATTTACGGGCTCTTCGCGCACATCCCAGCCGGCCCGTTTGACCAGTGCCGGAAGGAAACGGTGCATCGAAGCAAAGTAAGGCAGATCTCGGAAAGCGTGCGTACGGATAAGCTTCCAGCCACACCCCGTATCGGTTGCATCGTCCTTAAGCACAAACCGGCGCACGCCATTGGCCACCCGCGACTGCACCCATTTGAAACCGCTATCATTGCGGGACTTCCGGCGCCCCGCGATGATGCCGAGTTTTCCTGGTGCGCCGGGCACAATGATCTCGTCCCACAGCCTGCGCGTGTCATTCACATCGTTTTGGCCATCGCCATCAAGCAATTGTGTCCAGGTTCCCCTGATCGCCTGCAAACCGGTATAGAGGGCAGCGGATTTTCCCCGCCGCTCCACATGGGTAAAGAGGTGGAGTGTATCCGGCCAGCGTTCGATCGCTTCAGCCAGTTCACCGGCCGTGTTGTCTTCAGAAGCATCGTTCACCGCCACCACTTCAAAAGCGAGACCGTCCAACACGGCATGCACTTCCTGGAGCAGCGGAATGACGTTCCCGGATTCATTATAAAACGGGATCAGGACGGAAAGATCAGGCGTTTTGGTCAAGGCGGGATGTCATCTTAATCGGCTGGCCCTGCGCTCTTGGCATGATCGAAGAAGCCGCGATAGAGGCGCATGGCCTTTGCCTGTTTCAGGCCCAGCTCCACGCGAACACCCTGCCCTGACAGTCTGTCATTCCCCCCCGCACCCTGGGGATGCTCATCGGCGAGCGCCACAACCACGCGCGCAACCCCCGCCTCGATCAAGCGTTCGCTACACGATGGCGCCCCGGTTGAACGCTCCCGACAAGGCTCCAGCGTGACATAGGCAGTGCCATTCCCAGCCCTGTTCCCGATACCCTGCAACGCTATCTCTTCCGCATGGGGGCGACCGCCATCGCCAGTGCGCGCAGCAGCGATTACATGGCCGTCCCGGTCGCAGATAATGCATCCGACGCTGGGATTGGCGCCCGTGCGCCCATACCCTGCCTCTGCCAGACGGAAGGCTTCGCCCATGCGGCGTCTATCGGCGCGGCGGCTCACGGCAGGTCGGGCAGGTCCTTGGCCCGGCTGGCATCCAGATACTTTGCGGCAACCGGCTTAAGCGCACCATCGAGTTCGATCAGCAACGGATTTCCAGTGGGGATCTCCACGTTCGTGATTGTCCCTTCGGGCACCTGGAACAAATGTTTCACCAGGGCACGCAGTGAATTCCCATGGGCCGCAATGATCGTATGGGTGCCTGCCGACAATACCGGAGCGATCTCTGTTTCCCAATAGGGCAAAACGCGCTCCAGGGTCAGCTTCAGGCTCTCGGCCGCGGGCACCTCAACGCCCTCATAACGCGGGTCGCTGGACAGATCCCATGTGCTCCCGGCCTCCATCGTCGGTGGCGGGGTATCATAGCTGCGCCGCCAGATGTGGACTTGATCATCGCCGTGCCTATCGCGGGTTTCCTGCTTGTCCAGCCCCGTCAGCCCGCCATAGTGGCGCTCATTCAGGCGCCAGTGTTTCTCCACGGGCAGCCAGGCGCGATCCATGCCGGCGAGTGTCAGCCACAATGTACGAATGGCGCGTGTCTGGACGCTGCTGAACGCCTGGCGGAAATCAATGCCCTCCGCTTTCAGCAGTTCGCCGGCCTGGCGCGCTTCGGCTTCGCCTTTCTCGGTCAGGTCAGCGTCCCACCAGCCAGTAAAACGGTTTTCCAAATTCCATTGGCTCTGGCCATGGCGGATCAGGGCAAGGCTTGGCATGGGCAGATTTCCTCAAGTCTGGACAGTTGCAGTGAGTTCCACCGCTTTTGAGCAAGAATCAAGCCTCAGCCAGGGGGAGTAATGGCTCTAAAGCTGCAGAGATCGGCCCTGCCATGGACGCGGGTATACTCGAACCAGCAAGCAAGCCCGCCTCAGTGTATCCAATGATCCATCCGCCTTCCGGCGTCAGGAACTCATCCATCAGCGTATCAAATGCCCGGCTTGCCGCCCGGCTGGTCAGGACCGCATCTTCCCCAACCGCAGAAGAAAGTGTCACCAGCCGCAGACGCAGGTCATCACAGGCCGATTTCAGACTTCGTGCCGGCGGCAGAGCAAAGTCTGCTGTCGGAACGGTCTCAATTGCCCTTGCCGCCTGCTCGCCCAAGGCCTTTGCAAGCTCAATATCGAATCCAACAGTCGGCGCCAGCGCGAAAAACTGGATGATCGCCTTCTGGGCACCTTGATCACCATGTTGGGCATCCTCAGGTGGTCGGTGGTTTAAATCCAATGCCGACACGACCCCCCCATCCCGCAGGAACCCAACCTCAGCCCACAGCGGCAGAGCCCGTTGGCCCAACCAATGCTGCGCCTCTCTTGCCCGCCGCTGCAAAGCCTTTAAGGACATGTTCGATGCCTGCCTTTCCTAGTCTCAAGGTTCGGGCCTAATTGACGTCGGAAGTCTTTGCCAGCCTGGATTAAGCAGGCTGACCAGGGGAGCCCATGGGCGATAAGATTTTCTTTCCTCTCATCGTTCTGTTTGCCGCAGGATTGGTGGCGCTGGCGCTGTCGCCACAATTGAATGCGCTGCCCAGCGGTCCTGTCAGTGTCGGAGACTTAAATTACAATGAGGTGGAGGTGTCTGGCCTGGAGCTAAACCGGATGAAAGCGGGCGGCGACGCCCAACTCGTCCTCCAGAGGGATGGCCCGAACCAAACGGCCTTGGAAATTGTGACCACCGCTGGCCTTTTGTCTAGCGATCCACGCCTGGGTCCACACTTCGAGCTGGCTGCTGATATTGAAGTCCAGTTTTCGGGATTTGAAATCGAGGTCGCCGTGACAGCCAAGCCGGGCGAAGTGAGCGGCGCGTTGCAGATGCAAGTCAATTACTCGACAGGACGAGAGGGAGAATCGGGCTGGCAGATTTTTGACTTGCAACCGGGCTGGGAAACCTTTCGATTCACCTATCCCGTGCCCGTGAAGTCGGGCGAGAACGCCTTGGACTATATCGCCATCCGTCCCGTGACGCCTGACAAGTCACGCTCGATTCTCATCGACAGGATCGAATTTACCCGTGGACAGCGATGGGCGGTCCAGGAAGGCTGATGGTCCCGATCGCCATCGAAGACCCGACCGATCCCCGGATTGCCGCCTACAGCGCCATAAAAGAACGGGATCTGACGGGCCGCGGCGACCGTTTCATCGTCGAGGGAAAGATCACGCTCGACATTCTGGTGCAACGGTCGCGATTTAAAATCGAGAGCCTTTTTATCGCAGACCATCGCCTTAGCGCAGTCGCTGACATCCTTCGCGGTGTGCCCGGCGATGTCCCCATCTACACCGCTTCCCGAGACCTGTTCGATGCGATCGCGGGCTTTCCAGTACATCGCGGTGTCCTGGCTTGTGCCCGCAAAGGACAGCCGCTGGCACTCGAAAGCCTGGCGAGACAGGATCGAGTCGTATTGGGCATCGGCCTATCCAACCATGACAATGTGGGCGCCTTGTTTCGCAATGCGGCTGGCCTGGGGGTGAAGGGGATTGTCCTGGATCGCGAAAGTTGCGATCCGCTGTATAGGAAGGCCATCCGGGTCTCAGCTGGCACGGCACTCTGGCTGCCCTATTTCCATGGCCAAACCGGCGAAGCGCTTATCAACGCACTCAAGCGGCAAGACCACACACTCTGGGCGCTTACACCTGATAAAATGGCAACACCTATTTGGGACAAGGCCGTCCCAGAAACGCTTTCGCTGGTGGTCGGCGCGGAGGGGCCAGGTCTTGGCGACGACATTATCGCTGCATGTGAGCCCGTCAGTATTCCCATGGCTTCGGGCGTCGATAGCCTGAACGTGGCAACAGCCGCTGCGATCGCGATGGCCGTCGTCGACGCTGATCGCACATGAGATGGAAAAGCCATGGGTGACACGAAAGTGAGCGGGGTGGTTGAGGCGGGCGAATCTCTCACCATATCGCTGACCGAAGCCCGGTAGATGTCTGCATGGGCCTGAAACATTGTTCCCTATGGCGCCGCCATCATCCGGTGCTGCATCTGCAGGCCAGGCAATAAGGTGTCGGCGGCGGCCGATAAGAAAGAGGATAGTATTATGGGAAAGATCATTGGTATCGACCTCGGGACCACGAATTCCTGTGTTGCCGTCATGGAAGGCGGCGACCCAAAAGTGATCGAGAATTCCGAAGGCGCACGCACGACACCGTCTGTGGTTGCCTTCACAGAAGGCAGTGAGCGCCTGATCGGCATGCCAGCGCGCCGCCAGGCCGTCACCAATCCGGATTTCACCTTCTACGCCATCAAGCGATTGATCGGACGTACTTTCGATGACCCGACCGTCAAAAAAGATATCGAAGTCACCCCATTCGATATTGTAAACGGGCCGAACGGGGCTGCATGGGTGAAGGGCCGCGACAAGGATTACGCGCCCCAGGAAATCTCCGCCTTCATCCTCACCAAGATGAAAGAAACCGCTGAGGCCTATCTCGGCGAGCCGGTGACCGAAGCGATCATCACCGTGCCGGCTTACTTCTCCGACAGCCAGCGTCAGGCGACCAAGGATGCGGGCAAGATTGCCGGCCTTGAAGTGCGCCGCATTATCAACGAGCCAACTGCCGCCGCCCTGGCCTATGGCATGGACAAGGCGGGCGACGGAAAGACCATCGCAGTCTACGACCTGGGCGGAGGTACGTTTGACGTATCGATCCTGGAAATTGGCGATGGCGTATTTGAAGTGCTTTCAACCAATGGCGATACCTTCCTCGGTGGTGAAGACTTTGACCTTCGGATTGTCGACTACCTCGCCGAGGAATTCAAAAAAGACCAGGGCATCGACCTCAAGACAGACAAGCTGGCACTCCAGCGTTTGAAGGAAGAAGCTGAGAAAGCGAAGAAAGAATTGTCGTCGGCCAGTTCGTACGAAGTGAACCTGCCCTTCATCACAGCCGACGCGTCCGGACCGAAGCACCTCAACATTAAGCTCTCTCGCGCCAAGTTTGAGAGCCTGGTCGAAGATCTGGTCAAACGCACCATCGAACCCTGCCGCAAGGCACTGTCGGATGCAGGCAAGACCGCCAGCCAGATTGATGAAGTGGTGCTGGTGGGCGGCATGACGCGGATGCCTGCCGTGCAAGCCGCCGTGAAAGACTTTTTCGGTAAAGACCCCCATAAGGGCGTGAACCCGGACGAAGTGGTCGCCATCGGCGCGGCCATCCAGGGCGGCGTGCTCCAGGGCGATGTCAAAGACGTGGTCTTGCTGGATGTGACCCCGCTCTCGCTGGGTATTGAGACACTGGGTGGCGTTTTCACCCGCTTGATTGACCGCAACACGACGATTCCTACGGAAAAGTCCCAGACCTTCTCAACGGCAGAAGACAACCAGGCCGCGGTAACGATCGCCGTGTTCCAGGGCGAGCGGGAAATGGCCCAGGACAACAAGTTGCTCGGCCGGTTCAATCTGGAAGGCATCGCGCCTGCGCCGCGCGGCATGCCTCAAATCGAGGTCAGCTTCGACATTGACGCCAACGGTATTGTCAACGTCCAGGCCAAGGATAAGGCCACCGGCAAAGAGCAGCGCATCACGATCCAAGCCGATGGCGGACTGTCGGAAGACGACATCAAGAACATGATGGCCGATGCTGAAGCCAACGCGGAAACCGACAAGCAGCGCCGCGAGTTGGTTGACGCCAAAAACAATGCTGAGGCCCTGGCCCACCAGACCGAGAAACAACTCGATGAGCATGGTGACAAGGTCTCTGCTGAGGTGAAGTCCGAGATCGAAGCCGCCGTCAAAGAACTCAAGACTGCGGCCGAGGGCGAGGATGCCGAAGCAATCGGCGAAAAGCACCAGGCCCTTATGGCTGCGGCCATGAAACTCGGTGAGGCGATCTACGCCCAGCAGCAGGAAGAAGCCGCCCATGCCGACGCCGCTTCCGATGCCGAGGGCGACGCAGATGTGGTTGATGCTGAATTTGAGGAAGTCGACGGCGACGAGAAAAAGTCCGCCTAAAGCATCCAGTAAACTCCAGAAACGCAAATGCCCGCAGGCTCAGGTCTGCGGGCATTTTCTCATTGCGCTTCCAAGACGAACACGGGCACAGCTGAATCAGTTGAACCGTTAGGCCCATATGACCCTTTGTGATAGGGCGTAATTCCATGAGTGATGCTGTCGGCCCGGGTGATCTGGTTTTGTGTGTAAACGCGTCCCCAAACCATGTGACAGGCCTGCCCGTGCCGCTGGTGGCCGGCGAGACTTATATTGTCGCTGCTGTGCTGGACTTTGCATGCCCATGTGGGCGGTCCGATGCGTTGCTGGACATCGGCGTGGATTTCGCCTGGTGCCAGTCGCGCTTCCGCATCCTGCCCAAGCCAAAAGCCCGCGCAAAGATACGCCGGATAGAGGTCCCCAATGGTGTTGAAACGGTCTAAGGACACCTTCAGACCCAGTCGCACCCTCGGCTGGCCCGAAACGCACTCTAGTTGTCGTACTTGCAATGTCAGTGGTTGAAAGAGTGTTTCGTCGATGAAACTAACGCGCCGCGCCGTATCTGCCTTGCTGCCAGCGGGTCTTTTGGCCGCCTGCTCAGACGTCAGCCGAGCCCCAAAACGCTCTCTTCGAGACTTGATCGATGGTCCAGCCGGACACCGTGCACCGGCTGCCGGATTCGTTGTCATTAAGGATGGAGAGATCATCGCCGCTGAAACCGTTGGCCTCGCAAATGGCCTGAGCGAAGAAGAACGCAGCCTGGGAATCGAACCACGCCCATTTACGCCGCAAACACCTTTTCGCGCCGCGTCGATCTCAAAACTAGCGGTTGCTATGTGTTGCGAAGGGCTTCACCAAATGGCCGCGTTCGATCTCGATGGAGATATACGAGACCATTTGGATTGGATGCCACGCCATCCAGCTTTTCCAGATATTACCATCACGCCCCGTATGCTGCTGTCCCACACTGCGGGAACGCGAGACCCGGAGGCCTACTGGGTTCCCCTGCCGGGACAGATCCAGGACATTGTTTCACCAGACCTGTTTGCCTCGCCCTCCCGGCCGGGCAGTTGGTTTGAGTACTGCAATCTCAATTATGGACTTGTCGCAACCGCACTGGAACAAGCGACCGGACAGCGGTTTGACCGGCTCGTCAGAGCCATGGTCCTGGCCCCCCTTGGCCTGGAGGGCGGCTTTAATTGGAGCGATACCGACACGCCTTATCGGACAAATGGGGCAACTCTTTATCGGGAAACTGCTGAAGGATGGCAGATTCAGATGGACGGCCCGGATATTTTAAATGATCGCGCACCTTTGGTCCTTAAAGATGAAGGCGCTGCTCTCTCGCTTTACACGCCCGGAACAAATGGCACTCTCTTTTCTCCGCAAGGCGGCTTGCGCGCCAATCTTGTTGAACTCGCACAGCTGGCCAA
>JBCCTK010000077.1:0-15597 GCA_039198685.1 Pseudomonadota bacterium
CAGCCGCAGCCGATGCAGCCATCGAGTTTGTCGCGGAGCGCCTCGAGCCCCGCTATTCTCGAATCCAACGTTTCGCGAAACCGTGTCGAGATCCGTTGCCAGTCCTTAAGGGTGGGATTGCGGCCGTTTGGGAGCCCACCGAGCAGATCGGCAATTTCTTTGATGCTGAAACCAAGGCGTTGGGCAACCATGATGAAGGACAACCGCCGGATGTCGGCGCGCAAGAACCGGCGGTGCCCACCCCGATTGCGAAAGGACTGTAAAAGCCCCTTTTTCTCGTAAAACCGGATCGCCGAGACGGACAGACCGGTCCGTGCAGCAATGTCTCCAATTGCAAGCAGATCTCTTCCTCTTGAAGTCAAACTAAACTCCCAAAACTCCCCTTGATCTCTACTAAGGTTGAGAAATTACACAAAGGAGATAGGGCAAGGCAAGGGTGCCTCGCCGGATAAACCTGGAGGACGATATCCATGGCCAATGCATCCCTTGAGCATGTCAATCTGACCGTCACTGATCCCGAAAAGACCGTCGAAATGATTCAGAACATCTTCGGATGGAAAATTCGCTGGCAGGGGAAATCCGCCTCCGGTGGTGATACGATTCACGTTGGAACCGAGCGTGCCTACCTGGCCATTTACTCACCGCACAGCGGCGTGGCTCCCTTTGTGAAGGCTCGCAATCAACATAGCGGGCTGAATCATGTGGGCATTGTTGTCAGCGACCTTGACGCGACCGAGGCCCGCGTCAAAGCGGTCGGTCTTACCCCCTTCGGCCATGACGATTATGAACCGGGTCGACGGTTCTATTTTCTAGACACGGACGGAATCGAATTCGAGGTTATCAGTTATGCAGAATAAGGAACTGACGAAGCCCGACACCACCCCGGATTGAGACGAAAAGAGGCTAACCGGTCTCGCGGCCAATGGCATAGAACCGTTCACGACGCTGGCGTTTCAGCTCTTGAGCCGAGAGCCCCTCTAAGCCGTTCAGGGCTTTCTGGATCGCCTTGCCCGCATTGGCAATTGCCTTTGCGGGATCGCGATGGGCTCCGCCCACCGGCTCTTTCACAATATCATCGACAATTCCGCGCGATTTCAGATCCTGAGCGGTGATTTTCATGGCTTCGGCAGCGTCTGGCGCCTTCTCGGCATCCCGATACAGGATGGAAGCGCACCCCTCCGGAGAGATCACAGAATAAATGGAGTGCTCCATGATGAGCACCTGGTTGGCCGACGCAATGGCAATGGCCCCGCCAGAGCCACCCTCACCGATGATCAACGACACCATCGGGACCGACAGTGTGAGGCAGCGTTGAGTCGAGCGAGCAATCGCTTCAGCCTGGCCACGTTCTTCACCCGCCTTGCCAGGGTAAGCCCCTGCTGTGTCAACAAAGCTGACGACTGGCAGATTGAATTTTTCCGCAAGGTCCATGAGACGGACAGCTTTTCGATAGCCCTCAGGATGGGCCATTCCGAAATTGTGCCGAATTCGGCTTTCCGTGCTGTGGCCTTTTTCGTGCCCCAGAACAACGACAGAGCGCCCCCTAAAAGTGGCCAAACCGCCGAGCACTGCCTCATCATTGCCAAATATCCGATCGCCTGCAAGCTCTTGGTAGTCTTCGAAAAGCACTTCAAGATAAGACTGGAAGTGCGGTCTTTCGGGGTGTCGTGCGACTAGCGTTTTCCGCCAAGGTGAGAGGCTCTTATAGAGGTCCTTGAGCTGTTTTTCGGACTTTTCCCGAAGTTTGCCGAGTTCTTCGGAGATCGAGGGGCCGTCTTCGGACGCATCAACGGCTTCCAATTCGGCAATCTTGGATTCAAGCTCTGCGAGGGGTTTTTCGAAATCAAGAAATGTCGTGGTCATGAGCTCTGATTAGTCTGTCGCGGGGCCCTACGGCAAGGGCTTTCGCGTGTAGAGCGCGCCCCTACGGTCGTCGCTGTCATGGCGGCGTTCGAACCGATAGCCATGCTTATGCACCAGATGGATGGAGGCTGGGTTGTCATCATCGATCAAGGCGAACGTCTCAGTCGCGGGCATCTCGGCATCGAACCAGGCGTGCACGGCGTCTAGCGCTTCACTCATGATGCCCTTTCCATGCCAGTCCCGGGACAAGGCGTAGCCGACTTCAGGCACCTCGCGCTTTTCAGGCGTGCTTGGACGCATCGCATTCATGAAACCCGCATCACCTATAAACTGGTCTGTTTCGCGCCAGGCAATTGCCCAAGAGCCATAGCCAAGCAAAGGCCAACTACCGAGCTGTCGATGCAGAGTCATCCAGGCGTCTTGCGGTGAGCGGGCGTCAATGATCGTATATTTCAATATCACGGGATCACGCCACATGGTGCAAAACGCTTGACGGTCCCGCACGGAATGCGGGCGCAGGATCAGTCTTTCAGTCTTCAGGACTGGCGCTTGAACAACACCCATCCGCTGCTCTTATCTGATAAGCAGCTCGCCTGTCGAGGGAGCCTCCGTGCACGGGGCTGTTTCCATGCTATGCTCGCGCGAAACGGGAGCTCAAACGCTCCATAACCTCAGGAGACTTCATATGTCCGTTGCCCGCGTTACGGAAATCAGCGCCTCAGGATCAACTGTCGAAAAGGCCATTGAAGCAGGTGTCGCCCGCGCCACCGAAACATTGAGCAACGTCGAATCCGTTTGGGTTCAGGACATCAAAGCCGTTGTGAAAAAGGGTAAGGTTGCTGAGTATCGGGTGATGATGAAGGTCACATTTGTGCTTGAGAAACCCACAAAGGCCGCAGCCAAGAAAAAATAGTCAATTACAAGGCGAGTGTCCCAGGCAGCCCAGACACACTCATTTGAGTATGCGGTTTCAGACGTATGTATGGTGGTTTCGGGCCCGGCTTTCGAGTATCTAGCGACTTATAGTTTTAACCAACACGTCTGGGAGAGCCTTATGCTAAGAGTGTTACTCATCCTTTTGGCCGTCATTTTGGCTATAGGGTCGGTGACGTCATTCCTGGTCACGCGGGACGGCAAACTGGTGACGCCTGAAGGCAAAGGCGAAATCGCCTTGGAGACCGGCACGTTCGAGGCCTTTCCGTTGCCCGACTATGCCGCCGCAGTACTCAGCGAGGACTATAAGAGCTATTTTGTAGAGGTTGAGCCAGGTATCAAAATTCATGTTTTGGAGGTCGGCACAGGCTATCCCGTCTATATGCAGCACGGTAATCCGACAAGCGGGTTTCTCTATCGCAAGGTCGCAGCCGCGCTACCAACAGACCGCGTACGCGCAATCATGCCGACCATGGTTGGTCTTGGCTTTTCCAGTAAAGTACCCGCGAGCGCCCACAACTTAGACAACCACACCCGATGGATGAACAGCGTCCTTGAACAACTGGCATTGCAAGAGGTTGTCTATGTCGGCCAGGACTGGGGTGGCCCTGTCGGCATGGGCGCCCTGGCATTATCGCCAGGCAAGCTAAAAGGCATGGTGGCCATGAACACCAGCTTCGGGACTCCGAAAGAGGAAATCGAATTTTCCGAGATCCATACCCGTGTTGCTACACCTGTTGTTGGTGAGTTGCTCCTCGAGGTGTTTGTATCGGTGTTTGACAATTTATCGGGTCTACAAGGCGACCCGGCCTCTATTACGGCCGATGTCAGCGCCCTTTATGGATCACCGGTCAAAGACAGCGGAAATATGAAAGCCCCCCTTGCATTGATGCGGATGGTGCCGTCTGGCCCGAACCATCCGAGCGCCCAAACGGCCGTTGCATTCGAAGACTATGCAAATGGATTGGACATTCCCGTTGAGATCATCTGGGGCATGAGCGATCCGATCCTGGGAGAAGGAACGCCGGGTCTTTCGAGTATGAAACAGATGTTCCCAGACGCGCGCGTCCTTGAAACACAGGCCGGTCACTTTCTGCAAGAAGAAGTCCCAGAGGAGATCGCGGCGGCCGTGATGCGAATTGTCGATGAACTGGAAAGTGCGGCATCATTCCAGAAATCGAACGATCTATTGAACACTGATGAATAGGCTTCCAGTCGGCGCTTTAAAGGGCTTCTAATATCGTTTCGGTCATCTCAACGGTACCCATCTTTCCGCCCAAATCCTGAGTCCGGGCCCCATTTTCCAAGGCGAGTTGAACCGCGCCGAACACTCGGTCTGCGGCTTCAGAGCGATCGAGCGACCAGCGCAAGGCCATCTCTAGAGAAAGGATTGCTGCGCACGGGTTGGCAAGGCCTTGTCCGGCAATATCAGGCGCAGAGCCATGGACTGGCTCATAAAGCCCGGGTGTCTCTGGCGCGCCAAGGGACGCTGAAGGCAGCATGCCAATGGAGCCCGTGAGCATGGCCGCAGCGTCTGACAGGATATCCCCGAAAAGGTTTCCACAAACGAGCGTGTCGAATTGTTTCGGATTGCGCACCAATTCCATGGCACAGGCATCGGCGAGGATATGACTGAGCTCAACGCCCTCCCCTTCGCTTGCATGCAGCGCCGCGATCGTCTGACGCCAGAACAAGCCGCTTTCCATCACATTCGATTTCTCCGCAGATGAAAGCCTTCCGGACCGGCTCCGGGCGATGTCAAACGCAATGCGGGCCACGCGCTCGACCTCTGGTTGGGTATAAATGGACGTTTCGTAGCCCCGCGCCACACCATCGGGACCGGTATCAATGTCTCGTGGTTGGCCGAAATATACCCCACTCGTCAGTTCTCGGACAATCATGATGTCGAGCCCTTCGACCAGATGGGGCTTGAGCGAGGAGGCCCCTGCCAGTGCTGGAAAGCAGAAGGCTGGGCGAAGGTTGGCGAAGACGTCCATGCCCTTTCGCAAGCCCAACAGACCCATTTCAGGCCGGTGTTTCCGCGCGACACCCTCCCATTTCGGCCCGCCCACGGCACCGAGTAGGACCGCGTCAGCCGCTATTGCTCGCGCCAGCGTGTCTTCCGATAGCGGTGTCCCATGGGTATCAAAGGCGACGCCACCAACGAGATCTGTTTCGATCGCCAAGTCCGGCGCCACGACTTCAGCAACCTGCGCAGCAGCCGCCGTCACTTCGGGTCCGATCCCATCTCCAGGCAACAGAAGAAGTGTTTGGCTCATAGGTTCAGCAAGCTTCAGACTCAAAGGTTTCGTAGGCACAGTTTGCAGGGATCTCCGCTTCGGCTGCACCGCGCCTTCTAATGAGGCCAAAAGGATCTTCCAGGCGGAGCCATGCTTTCGAGATGTTCATTGAGCTGGCTCTAACCACGGTGTCATCAAGCGACGATGGCTTTCATAGTCCGCAATTGCGCTCTCAGACTTCATGCTGGTGCCGATTTCATCAAGGCCTGCCAAGAGATTGGCCTTGCGACCTTCATCGACCTCGAAATGGTGCACCATACCGTCCGGTGCCGTCACGGTTTGGGCAGCCAGGTCAATCTCGAAGACATGGTTTGCGCCACCCGACTGCTCAGTCAACTGATTGCAGACCTCAACAGGTAGTGCGATCGGCAGCATGCCATTCTTATAACAATTATTGTGAAAGATATCGGCAAACCCCGGCGCGATGACGCACGTGATGCCGCGGTCCAACAGGGCCCAGGGTGCGTGCTCGCGGGAAGACCCGCATCCGAAATTGTCTCCTGCAATCAGGATACTCACACCTTTATAAGTGGGTTTATTCAAGACAAAATCAGGGTTTTCGCGACCATTCGGAAGAGTCTTCAGCTCATGGAACAACCCTTTCGACAGACCCACGCGCTCGGTTGTCTTAAGGAATTGCTTGGGGATGATCATATCGGTGTCAACATTGGCCATGAGTTGGCCATTGTCTGTAAGGGGCGCAGCTGTGCCCTTAAGGCTCGTAAATGGTTTCATTGCGGTGGCTTAGCGTGGTGAGTGAGCAATGAACAGCGTCGGAATATTTAAAGTGCCATCTCGTAGCGTGAAAACGTGGCTGCCAGGTTTGCGCCCTTTGCGGATTTCGGAGAGATCGCGGCCCGCTGCTGTAAGCCGCTCATGGGCACACTCCAGGTCATCAACAGCCCATGTCAGGCCCCATGCGCTGTCCGGGCCGGACAAATCTTGGTCCAGGTCCAAGCGATGGACGATCTCCAGAGTCAAACCACCAATCCGGAAAAATAAAAAGCGTGTTTTCCATTCCGGCGCTGTGCGATCCAACGCTAGGTTCAGGCCCAACCGTGCGCCATACTGCGCCGCGGCCCGGTCTGGGTTTGGCGTGTTGATCACTAAATGATCCAACCGCGAAACGCCACCAATCGTTTTAGGGGGCACCTCGGGCTGTTGGTCAAACTCCAGTACAAATGTTTTCACGCCTCCGCAGGCTTGATCGCTCAGACGCGCCCGTTTCCATCTTCGTGCCTCCCCGGTCTCAGCATGGGAGGCTATCGCTTCAGTCACATCACTGGGAGAAAGTCCGCGGCGTGCAAGGGTATGATGGGCATTGGAAACATCGTCTGTCTCAAAGGCCAGGCTGGTCAGGCGCGGACCACCCTCAGCAAGCATTTCAAGAATGCGCGCACCCGTTGGCCCTTGGCCGCACGGCGCCAGAAGTTCAAGTGCGCAGTTTTCTGTTCGAAACTGTGCCGTCGCGGTACCGACCGCACGATCATAGCTGATCCAGTCGGGCAGGCGGCCAAAGATTGTCGAATAATCTGCAATTCCAACATCAATATCCGGGCAGATGAGCACGCAGTGGTCGAGCGCTGTAATCACGCCGCACACGTCCGGCAGCGGCCCCGTGCCTCTATGATCGCGTCTTCCAATTTGAATCCCGCCGCCTCCGTTTCTGCATTCAGGGCCGCAACCGTCTTTTCGGAATGGAGCTCCTCGGCGACGCCACAGGAATCACAAATCAAGAAGACTGCCGAGTGGTTATGGCTGGCGTGTCCGCAGGCAACATAGGCGTTTAAGCTTTCGATCTTATGGGCGAGACCAAGGTCCTGGAGAAACTCAAGTGCGCGATAAATAGTTGGCGGCTTTGCACTGCCCTCTCCATCCAGCTGTTCCAACAGGTCATAGGCTTTTGCCGGCTTTGGTGCTTCGATCAGTAGCCGGAGCACCTTTCGCCGGATGCGGGTCATTCGCTGACCCCGCGTTTCGGCAATACTTTGAGCCACTGCGAGGAAGGCTTCGGTGTCCTCCGGGCTGCAGGGCGTGTTGGCGTGAGCGGCGGCATCGTGAGGCATAGTATCAATGTCGCGGTTTTATCGAGCTTTGTGAAGGGGCACTAGGCCACCGCCTCCACGGTTTCAGGGGCCAAAATACGGTCTGCAACTTCCTTGGGAACCACCATCACTGTGTCGCGAAGGGTATTATCCCAATCGTCCAGCAGGGCGGCTGCATGGCTTGAACCTGTCCGCATAGCATGCGCGCGGACCAAGGCCTCAAAATGCGCCACATGCTGTACAGGCATCTCATTTACCGGATACCAATCGATACTGTCTGGATTGGCGACCTTTTCAAAACGGCCTTCAGGGTCCCAAATCCAGGCCATACCGCCCGTCATACCGGCGCCGAAATTATCGCCAACGCTGCCAAGGATCGCAACGGCACCGCCCGTCATATACTCGCAGCCATTGGCACCGGTGCCTTCCACCACGGCTTCCGCACCGGAATTGCGCACCGCAAACCGAACACCAGCCCGGCCCGCAGCAAACAAGGATCCCGATGTGGCGCCATAAAGGCAGGTATTGCCGATGATCGTATGGTCACTGGCATCCCGGGCGAGATTCGCCGTGGGGCGCAGCTGGACCGTGGCGCCAGAAAGGCCTTTGCCAACATAATCATTGGCATCGCCCGTAACGTCCAGGGTCAGCCCCTGGACCGAGAACGCACCAAGTGACTGGCCGGCAGACCCCTCAAGCCGGATGAGGAGGCGACCCTCAGGCAGTTCCCCTTCACCAAAATTGCGTACAATATGAGATGAGCATCGCGCGCCGATGGCACGCTGTACGTTTTGCACGCCATATTGCAGCTGCATCTTCTCGCCGCGGGCGAAGAACGGCTCCGCATCACGCAAGATTTGCGCGTCCAGCGAGTCTGGCACCGGTTCGCGCCGATTGGGTTCATAGCGAACGGGATCGAGCGTATCGACCTGTACAAGCAAAGGGTTCAGATCCAAATCGTCGAGATGGGCCGCGCCGCGCGAAACCTGCGCCAACAAGTCGGTCCGCCCGATCGCAGCATCCAGGCTCGGCAGGCCCAACTCTGCAAGGATGCGGCGAACATCCTCAGCAATGAAACTCATCAGATTCACAACCTTGTCTGGATTGCCAGTGAACCGGTCGCGCAGCTCGGGATCCTGCGTACAAACCCCCACCGGGCAGGTATTGGAATGGCACTGTCGCACCAAGATGCAGCCCATCGCGACCAGGGACGCTGTTCCAATCCCGTACTCTTCCGCGCCCAACATCGCAGCTTTCACAATATCCCGACCGGTTCGCAAACCCCCGTCGGTCCGCAGGGTGACCTTATCGCGCAGATTATTCAGGCTCAGAACCTGGTGGGCTTCAGCCAAACCAAGCTCCCAGGGCAAGCCGGCGTATTTGATCGACGTTTGGGGCGATGCGCCGGTGCCGCCAACATTGCCCGCAATCAGGATCACATCGGCCTTGGCTTTTGCAACGCCGGCCGCCACGGTGCCCACGCCGGAGCGTGCAACCAATTTCACACAAACCCGGGCCTCAGGATTGATTTGTTTCAGGTCGTAAATCAGCTGCGCCAGATCTTCGATCGAATAGATATCATGGTGAGGCGGGGGTGAGATCAGGGTCACGCCAGGGGTGGCATGACGGTTTTTCGCAATAAACTCCGTCACTTTAAACCCGGGAAGTTGACCGCCCTCACCGGGCTTAGCGCCTTGGGCGACTTTGATTTCGATCTCTCGGCATTGGTTCAGATACTCGGCCGTGACGCCGAATCGGCCACTGGCGACCTGTTTCACGGCGGAATTCATATTGTCACCATTGGGCAATGGCGTGTAGCGGTCACGCACCTCGCCGCCCTCGCCAGAAACCGACTTCGCGCCAATCCGATTCATGGCCACGTTCAGCGTCCCGTGAGCCTCTGGGCTCAACGCACCCAAGGACATGCCGGGCGTCACAAAACGTTTTCGAATCTCGTTGATCGATTGGATGTTTTCAATTGGAATCGAAGGGCCTGCGGGTTTGAAATCCAACAAGTCCCGCAGCTGGATCGGCGGTCGTCCATTCACGGCGTCTGCATACGTCTTGAACGTGTCAAAGTTGCCCGTATCGCAGGCGGCCTGCAGCGTATGGATCAGATTTCCGTCCAGGGCATGGGGCTCGGCACGGGCGCGCAGGCGATAAAACCCACCCACAGGCAAGGAAACCACACCGTCATCAAAGGCTTTCTCGTGGCGTGCAACGACATTCTCCTCAATTCCCGCCAAGCCCAGACCGGAAATACGGCTTGTCATACCGGGAAAGTAATCGGCAACCAGAGCTCTGGAGAGCCCAAGCGCTTCAAAATTGTATCCGCCCCGATAGGAAGAAATAACGGAAATGCCCATCTTCGATAGGATTTTCAGAAGTCCCCCTTCAACCGCCAGCTTGAAGTTCAAAACGGCCCGACCGAGCGTTATATCTCCGAACAAGCCACGCTCATGGCGCTCGGCAATGCTTTCCTGGGCCAAATACGCATTTACGCATGTGGCACCGACACCAACCAGAACAGCAAAATAGTGCGTATCGAGACACTCCGCAGAGCGTACCGTGATCGAGCAGAAGGTCCGCAACCCCTGTGAAACCAAATGACCGTGGACCGCACCCGTGGCGAGGATCATGGGGATCGCCGCTTGGCCCTCACCTGCATGTTCATCTGTCAGGACGATGTGGTCACGGCCCGCACGGACGGCGTCTTCCGCCTCACTTCGAATCCGGTCCAGGGATTGTTTTAATGCGCTACCATTGCCGGTTGCAGACCCTGCATTGAACGTGCAATCGATCTCTGTGAACTGGCCGTCCAACAAGCTACTCAAACGCTCATACATACCCGTTGTCAGGACCGGGCTTTCGAGCACGAACACATCTTGCTGGGTTTCGTCCGTCGCCAAAACATTACCGAGATTCTTGAAGCGGGTTTTGAGACTCATGACCCGATCTTCCCGCAAAGGGTCGATCGGTGGGTTGGTGACCTGGCTGAAGTTCTGGCGGAAGAAATGGCTCAGCGGTCGGAATGCATCGCTCAATACCGCCGGGGCTGTATCATCACCCATCGAGCCAATGGCTTCCTTGCCCGTCTCGACCATGGGAGACAGGATCAGTTCCAGGGTCTCAAGTGTGAAGCCGGCTGCTGCCTGGAGGCGAAGACGCTTTTCTGGGTCAAACATGACGGGTTCAGGGCCCGGACCTATTTCCTGGTCCAACTGGTGGACCTTGCCCAACCATTGTTCAAAAGGCTTCAAACCTGCCAATTCGTCGACGATTTCACCGTGTTCGTAGAACTGCCCAGTCTGTAGATTGGCAGCGATCATTCCACCTGCCGGCACATGTCCCTTTCGCGTAACCGTGTGGTTCGAGAGGGGACACATCCCCGCCTCACTCCCGACTGCCAGGATATTGTCCGCGGTCAGCGCCCAACGCAGGGGGCGTAACCCATTGCGATCTAGACCCGCGACGGCCCAGCGACCATCAAAAGCGCATACCGCCGCGGGACCATCCCAAGGTTCCATAACGGAATTGCAATAGGCATAGAGCGCGGCATGCTTATCAGGCATGATCGAAGCACGTTTCGACCAAGCCTCCGGGATCATCATGGCTTTCACCATGGGGCCAGACCGCCCCCCCTTGACCATCATTTCATAGACAGCGTCGAGAGCGCCTGAATCTGAGGAGTTGGGCGGCACCACCGGCTTAACGTCATCTACATGCCCTCCAAACCCTTTGGACACCATACGGATCTCATGGGACTTCATCCAATTGAGATTGCCCTGGAGCGTGTTGATCTCTCCATTGTGAGCCAGGATACGAAAAGGCTGGGCCAGGCTCCACTGCGGGAATGTATTGGTCGAATAGCGCTGGTGATAAATCGCAAAAGCGCTCTCAAATCGCGGATCCTGGAGGTCCAGGTAGAATGCATCAATGTCCTGGGCCAGGAACATCCCCTTATAGATCAGAGACTTTTGGCTTAGAGAACAGATGTAGAAACTCGGGATACCCGCTTCTCGCGCCCGGCGTTCAATCCGCCTGCGACAGATATAAAGCGCCCGTTCCAGGTCTTCCTCGCTTCGCCTGCGGTCGTCCCGAAACATGATTTGCTCGATTTCCGGGCGGGTATCGGCAGCCTTCTGGCCAATGACGGACACATCGACTGGCGGCTGCCGCCAGCCGTAAATGTAAAAGCCAAACCGTAAGATCTCAGTCTCGACAATGGTCCTTGCCGCTTCCTGCATCGAAAGATCTGTGCGCGGCAGGAAGATCTGCCCCACGCATACATCGACCTCTGGGTGGGCATGGCCGGCGCGTTCGACTTGTTCGGCAAAGAAATCCTGCGGCACTTCTATTCGGATGCCTGCCCCGTCCCCGGTCTTTCCGTCGGCATCTACGGCGCCGCGGTGCCACACATTCTTGAGAGCCTTGATCCCCATCTCGACGATTTCGCGGCGAGGTCGACCGTCCAAAGCCGCCACAAGACCAACCCCGCACGCGTCACGTTCATGGCTAGGGTTATAGGCATGGGCCTCGATCAGGCGTTGGCGGTTTTCGAGGTAGGTCTGAATAGAGTGCGTCATTGCTGTTCTTGCTTCGCTAAATAGGCGTCCAGCCGCTTCATCATTTCTGCACGGGCAAAACGAGGCTTATCGGTGTCGAAGCGGTCATGGTCGGGTTGTTCGTCCATGAAGATTTCCCCGCGAATGGAAAACCCTTTCGGCGGGTCGAATAGAGCCGTCTCGACATTATTACAGGGCACGTGCTCGCCCATCAGCTTGTCATACAGGGTGGTCGCGCAGGTCTTGAAGAAAGCCCGTTGTGCAAAGCTGGAACGCTCATAGACGGAAATATCATTCTGACCGGTCATCACCGATGCGCATGCTTCGAATATGACGGCTCTTCCAGGCGCGCCGCGTCCTTCTAGTTGCACACTCCCCCAGAGACAGTGCCCTTTATACTCTTCATCCATTGGGGCACCTATTGCGCTGCAACAAGCGCGGCTTCAGATTTTGCCTGGATCAGCATGTGCGCATGCATTGCGTTCGCTGCATCCCGCCCATCCTTGATGGCCCAGACCACCAGGGATGCACCGCGCACAATATCACCGGCAGCGAACACCCCCTTCAGATTTGTCATCATGGTGGCGAAATCGATGCGGACCGCGCCCCAACGATTTACAGTCAGGGTCGGCTGATCAAACAAGGTGGGGAGATCCTCGGGGTCAAATCCCAGTGCTTTAATGACCATATCAGCCTTCAGATCAAAAGTCTCTCCAGTCTTTTCTGGCGCTTGGCGACCGGACGCATCGACCGGTCCGAGCTTCATGCGGGCCGCCCGCACTGCTTTTAGCTTCCCGGCCTTTGTGTCGAGCACCGCTTCTGGCGCCGCCAACCATTCAAACGCAACACCTTCTTCTTCGGCGTTCTCAACCTCGCGCTGGGACCCCGGCATATTGATCCGGTCGCGCCGATAAAGGCACGAAACGGACTTTGCACCTTGTCGCACCGCCGTACGAACGCAATCCATGGCTGTGTCTCCCCCACCGATCACCACCACGCGCCTGCCTTTGGCGTCGAGGGTTCCGTCATCAAACTCTGGAACGGCATCGCCAAAGCTCTTTCGGTTCGACGCGGCAAGGAATTCCAATGCCGGGAGTACAGACTTATGGCCTATACCGGGCACCTTAAGGTCCCGCGCCTTGTAGACCCCCGTCGCGATCAAGACACTGTCATGGCGTGTGCGCAGCTCTGAAAATGAGAGATCACTGCCAATTTCGACATTGTAAACGAAGTCAATTCCTGACGCCTCAAGCCTTTCTAGGCGGCGCTCCACGACACGTTTCTCAAGTTTGAATCCAGGGATCCCATAAGTCAGAAGGCCGCCGCCACGGTCATAACGGTCGTAGACGGTGACGTCATAGCCTTTTCGGCGTAGCTCTTCAGCGGCCGCCAGACCCGCTGGCCCTGCTCCAATGATACCCGCAGACTGACCCCTATCACGCCCGGGTCGGATGGGCGCGACCCAGTCATTGTCCCAGGCCGTTTCGGTAATGTGTTTCTCCACGGCGCCGATCGTGACCGTTCCGTGGCCCGACTGCTCGATCGTGCAGATGCCTTCGCAGAGCCTGTCCTGCGGGCAAATTCGACCGCAAATCTCTGGCATATTGTTGGTCGCTGATGAAACCTGGTAGGCTTCTTCCATACGGCCTTCGGCTGCCAGCATAAGCCAATCGGGGATGTTGTTTTGCAGCGGGCAGCCTTGCTGACAAAATGGAACACCGCATTGACTACACCGACTCGCCTGAGACGCCGCAGCCTCAGGGGAGAAGCCCTCGTAGATCTCCTCAAAATCGGCTGCGCGATCACTCACCACTCGTTTGGTCGGCATCGTACGATCAACGCGCGTGAAGTTCAGCATTTTCTGCGCCATGATGCTTTGCCTTTTGGATAATTTTGCCTGCCTAGGGTAGCAGTGGCTGGCACGCAAGGCAATTTTCGCCTCTACGTATCAAATCAATATTATTGATACAGGCGAAGATGTCAATCGAAACCATCTTGATCCTAATTGCCGCATCTCATATACCAAAATGATATTCTTTTAGCCGCGCTTGTTCGCGGCATGGAAGCTGCCTAACAGTGTGAAGGCTCTCAACCGTCGCTCCACAAGAGGACACAGCGTTCCATGTCGCTCCTGCAACTCATACTTCTCTCGATTGTGCAGGGCATCACGGAATGGTTGCCAATCTCATCGTCTGCACACTTGATCTTGCTTCACGACATGTTCGGATCGGCAGAAGACAGCCTCCTCATAGATGCCATGGCCCACTTCGGCACCCTGTTCGCAATGCTCCTATACTTCCGAAACGATGTCGCACGGGCTCTTATGGGCGGGTTGGAATTGCTGGGGGTGGGCCGCCAGGTGGGCAATCGGCTTTCAGAACGCGCCCGCCTTGCCTTGTTCATTCTCATTGCGACCCCGTTCGGAGTTGTTGCGGGCCTTGCGTTCGAACTTTCTGGCAACACAGTGCAGGCCGCCCTGCGCAGCCCAGAAACCATAGCCATGTCGACCATCGTGTTCGCCATCGCCCTTTGGCTCGCCGATCGACTTGGGCGCCGCCAGCGAAACCAGGAAGATATGTTGCCCTTGGACGCGATGATGATCGGCGCGTCTCAAATGCTGGCCTTCATACCCGGTACGTCGCGCTCCGGGATCACGATGACTGCGGCCCTGGCCTTGGGGTTCAAACGCACGGAAGCGGCCCGGTTTGCGATGTTGGTTGGCGCGCCTTTGATCTTTGCTGTGGGCCTACGCGCGGTCTTGGGCCTGGCCATGGGAGACGCAGCAGGCGCAACCCTGAATGAGGGTTTAGTCGTTGCGGGGCTGTCTTTTGTATCGGGCTATGTTTCGATCTGGGGCCTGATGGCCTTGCTCGAACGCATGAGCTTCTTACCCTTTGTGATTTACCGGCTAGTTTTAGGGGCGGCGATCCTCGCGATCAGTCCCACCTTTATCGGACTTTTTAGTTGATAAAACAGCGGGCCAAATTGGGCTGCGCACCCGGCGGCTCCACGGCAAGTGACGCAAGGCATTGCGGAAAATCCGCCCGTCCCTGCGCCACCCGCCTCGCAGTCGCGTCCCTCGCCTGCGTGAGCTCCATTTGCTGGAATAAAACCCATGAAACACGGTCATGACAGGCGCGTAATAGGGCAGAGCCGCGGCCAATTCTAATCTGTTTGTAATGTTAACTGTTTATATTCTTTTCCCGAGACCGGACGTGTCCGGGGCACGCGTGATCCGTGAAAAGCACCCCACACCCCTTCTCCACCCCGAGACCCACTCTTCCGGAACAGTTCCCAGATCCAGGGAGGCAAGAGAGCAAGCGATCTAGGCTCGACAGCGCCCTAAGCAGCCTTTCGGGGTGTCGCAGGTTCGTCAACACGCGCCTTAACGTCTTTCTCTGCCATAGAGTCAGCAAATGCGTGATTCACATCGCGGTGCTTGGCTTCATCGGCACGCACAGCAATCACCACATCCCGCAACATCGCATCCGCGCCGAGATCCCAATAGTCGATTGCCAGTTGGGGTGCTGCCACGTTCGGTAATTCACCCGCATCTATGGCATTGAGATAGCCGGTATAACTCACCACTGCCTCCTCTTCGAGATAGGCGACAAAACGGTGTGCCACGCGGGGGAAGAATAAATAAAAGAAGAAATAGAAATTATAGAAGATCGCCTGTGCAACCATGATCAGAGCACGCTCAAACCCACTGGGCTGGGCGACATGGATAAAGGTCATGAGGTGCATGCGCTCATTGTCGGCTTCTTCGAGCAGTTCCTTGATCCAACCTTGATCGTCGCGAATATGCCGGAGCGCCTTGAGGTGCTGGAGTAGACCGCCGACCATACCAGGCACAGCAGCTACAGTCTCCAATACGACAGCACGATGGCC
>JBCCTK010000078.1:0-15420 GCA_039198685.1 Pseudomonadota bacterium
CTCCAACCAGATCACCGGACCAAACATCGGGTGCCCAACACCCATTCAGCCGCTCACGCAATTTAAAACCCAGGTGGACAGCGCCCTGACATCTATGACGGCCTGGAATCGGGGCGGCACACTCACCGACATCGGACTGGCCTGGGGTATCCGCGTACTGTCTCCCGGACTGCCCTTTAGCGAAAGCGCAACGCACACAGACGATGAAAACGGCCTGCCACTTTGGAGCAGCCCGCGCTGGCGACGTGCTTTGGTCTTGATGACCGATGGCGAAAGCGGGTTTTACAACTTTCCCGGCGGCGGCGCATCCAACCAGGAAAACACCAGTCCGAACACCAGCCACCCCAGTTCGTCTGATCATACGGCCTATGGCCGCTGGAACGAGGAGGGCTCCAATGCAAGAGCCTTGTTCCAGACCGCTCCTGGCTATGTCCGAGCAGATGGCACAACGGATTCATCCACAAGGGGAAAGCTCAACCGGCGAATCTACGATTTGTGCACGACGGCGAAGACACAAGGTATCATCGTTTACACGGTTGTGTTCACATCAAGCGTTGGCGACGACACACGCGAAATGTATCGCCGCTGCGCGTCAGACCCTGGAAAATACTGGTATGCACCGACCCAAACTGCGCTCAGCACAGCCTTTGTGCAGGTCGGCAGTGACCTCAGCAAACTGCGGATTACGCGCTAGGCGTTTGCCTTGCCGGTGACGTCTGCAATCGGAATTTTATAGTGACGATTGCAGAACTGGCAGTTGATCGAGAGTGTGCCATCAGGCTCCACCAGATCGCGCAAACCATCATCGGAAAGGCCTTGCAGGGTGCCGCGCAAGCGCTCTTCATTGCAACTACACGCATCGGTCAATGCTTGAGGCTCGGCCATGCGCACGCCGGTTTCGTGAAACAGACGATAAAGCAATTGGCCCGGTGAAACGTCAGGCGCGATCAGTTCCGCATCACCGACCGTTGCGAAAAGTGCGCTGGCCGTTTCCCAAGCTTCATCGGTGTCACCGCGTGCATCATCACCGGCCACTTGCTGGAGCAGGATGCCCCCGCCGCGCCACTCGGTTGCTCCGCCAGGTACCGACAACTCGCCTACCGCCAGCGAGATACGCGACTCAACCTGTTCTGACCGACGGAAATATTCTTCCGCACATTCAGCCATCGTGCCCTTCTCAAGTGGGACGACACCCTGATACGGTTTCATCGACGGATCGTCGTGGATGATGATCAGGCCGAGCACACCCTTGGCTCCAAACAGCTGTGGCATATGGGGCCGGGCGCCTTTATTGATGCGCATCAGCTTAGCCCATTTTTCAGGGTCCCGACGGACATAGCCGCGCAGTTCACCCGTGACGGTGTATTCAGCAGCAAGAAGCGAAATCGGGCCGTTGCCCTCTGCCTGAACCAGCACACGACCCTGGAACTTCATGGCAGACCCCACAAGCGCCGCCAGCATGAGCGCCTCACCCAACAGCCGCGCGAGTTCCGTATCATAATCATGACGCTTTAGGATGGGATCGAGCGTTCCGATGCCAAGCCGGGCAATCCGACCGCGCACCGGTTCTCCCTCAATCCGGAACGCGGCAACCAAGTCCTCGGTTCGCGAGGAGACGCCTAAAGTCTGTTCAAGCACCATTTGAGAATCGCTTTCTGCGCATGGACACGATTCTCCGCCTCATCGAAAACCACCGACTGGGGGCCATCAATCACTTCCGCGTCCACCTCTTCGCCGCGATGGGCTGGCAGGCAATGCAGAAAACGCGCGTCCGGTTTCGCCAATTCCATCAAATCGGGTGTGACCGCATAAGGATCAAGGACGCTGAGGCGTTCATCTGCATCCTTGTCGCCCATCGAAACAAATGTGTCGGCAATAACGACATCGGCAAGGGCAACCGCTTCTTCTGCCGTGTCATAGAGATCGATGCGGCCCTGGAGGTCGCGGGCAAGGGCAACATCCTCTTCGTCAGGTGCAAATCGCTCTGGCGTACCGATGGCGAGATGAAAGCCAAACTTGGCCGAGGCATGGATAAAGCTCGAGCAGACATTGTTCCCATCGCCGACCCAGGCCAGGCGCGCACCACCCAGCGCGATCCCCGCTTCTTCGATCGTCATGAGGTCGGCCATGATCTGGCAGGGATGCGACCGATCCGTCAGCCCATTTATCACAGGCACATCGGCCGCGGCAGCAAACGCCTCAACATCGGCATGGTCATTGGCCCGTATCATGACCGCATCGACATACCTTGAGAGAACCCGAGCCGTATCCTCAACGGTTTCACCCCGGCCGAGTTGCATATCTGCTGCCGTGGCAACGATGGCGCCGCCCCCGAGTTGGCGCATCGCCACATCAAACGAAAACCGCGTGCGCGTCGACGATTTCTCGAAGATCATGGCAAGCACATGGTCTGCCAGAGGTTTGCCGTCATCGATCTTGCCCTTCGGCCAACCTGCGCGCGCGGCCTTAACTGACTTTGCGTCGTCCAGAATGGTACGCAGGTCTTGGGGCGGAATGTCGATCAAATCGAGAAAGTCGCGCTTTGCCATCTCGGTAGGGTCCCATTGCTTGAAGGCAGTTAAAAGTCTGCGATAGGCCAGCGCAAGACCTGGCGCTAAACGCCAAATATCGCAAGGATCGACGCGATACCCGCCACCGCTGTAAACATCAATGAAAGTGACACGGCGACGATACGTTGAGATTTCTTGCGCTGGCGTACGCCGGGTGGGGTTTCCCCGCGTTTCTTAGGCGCCAGCGTCCAGGAATTGGTCACAAAACCGGCTGCAGCGAGGCCAGAGAGCGTGGCGGAACCATAGGCCCCAGCGATGGCGGCAAACGCGCAGGCCGCGAGAAGGACGATGGCGATCTGGCCCGATGCATCCTTAAGCAACTGGCGCACATGACCGTCGGCACGGCTATAGTCCAAACGATCAAAAGAGCAGTTTGGCGATGCAATACATGCAATCCAGGCTGCCCCGGTTGCTATGGCAGACGCAAGCACGGCGAAACCGCCTGAGGTGGATTGGATCGTCTCGAACATTCCGACCCTTTCGACGCATTCGCGAACGGCATCAAGGTCAGACGAACACCGCCACGGTCTGGCGGCCGACCATTACGGGTGTACCGTCTGTTGCCCACAGCCGCATCGCCTGGCTGGAATAGCCATCGCTGATCGATTGCGCCGCATGGCGAGCATAGAACCATCCTTCGTCCGTTTCGAAACGGTCGGTCAGGAACTCCGCCATCCAGGTCATGGAACTGATCGGTCCGGGCATCTTGAACATGCCCATGGCTGCGGGCGGCGGCGCATCTGCCAAAGCCAGCACGGCCGTTGGCGAGGAATGCACGCCTTCATCCATGTGGCGCAACCACATACCGGCAATGGGTTCATCGACGCCAGACACGGGCCTTGCGCCTTCAGCCAATCGCATATCAAAATGCTGCATGAAGTTCGGTCGTCTGGCTGTGTCTGGAAACAATGGTCCCGTCTTGATCGGATCCGGCAAACCCGTGGGCATTGGCATATCGCTGTAAGATAGTGCGCTGTCCCGATTTACGCCGAATGTGAACAGGCTGCGCGCCGACAGCCCTTGCTCGCCCACCACATCTACATTGACAAATACGCTGTTCTTCCCATGGCGCAGCAGACTGGGAGAGATCACCAAATCGCCACCGACTGGGCCGATGAACGCGACTTGAACTGCCCGTACAGGCACATCCCTGACGATTTGCAACGCCGCTTCCAGGCTCAATGCGGCTGTGAGGCCGCCATAGGTCGTACGGCCTTGCATCCAGTCCTTGGGGATATGGGTTTCAATCCGCCCCTGGGTGCCGGGTTCGAGGCCAGCCAATAATTCAACGAAACCGGTTTCGGCCATATCTTTCAGTTAGACGGTTTGTCGTGCCGGTCCAGGGGGGCACAAACATGATCAAACGACCATCATCGCGCGTAAATTGCCTTCGTCACAGCCAACACCAACGACCAAGATTTGACACAGCAACGTATGCGGCTGCGGGCATACGCAACAGCCCAATCGGAGAGCTTAGATCCACACTCCAGACTGGGGTCGAGAGTGTGGAGCTCAGGTTCATCTGCTTTTAGTTCGATGCATCGCCTTGCGATGCGACAGCGAGACCATCAAACGAGCTTTCGAATTCGCGTTGGGATTCCAGCGTGTTTGTCATTTCCTGGATCTTGGCAATCAATGCGACTGAGGACCCATTGGTCCTGTCCAACAAGGCTAGGAATTGAGCACGCTGTTCGATGGCAAGCCACAACAAATTGCCTTCGATGTTCAACGCCACGTCCACCACCTGGAATTCACCATCCCGGCTAAGCACGCGCCAGCGCACATCCATGGCAGGCCCCCCCGCACGGGGAATACGCGTATTCACAATGGAATCCCGCGGCGTGCGGTCAAAGGAACCAATCACCTCAACGCGCTCACCGCGATAACTGTCCAGTTCATTTTCATAAACGGCCAGAGCATAGGTCCGAAACACCTCGCGATACTCGGCAAGCTCAGCCTCATCAAATGTTCGGGCATATCGTCCGATCACGAAATTCGAAATCAGGTTCAGGTCGGTAAATTGGTCCATGTATCGTTCGAACGCTTCGGTCCGTGCCTTGGAGTCCAACGCTGGATCATTCAACGTCAACAACACTTCGTTGGCGTTTTCTTCCACGTAGGCTTCCGTACGAGCGTCAGCAAAGGCTGCACCTGTCCATAGCACACCACCAATCGCCACGGCTGCAATTCTGGAAAACATGTCTTTCACCATGGGTTTCCCCTTATCTGTTTGTTACTGAACTTATTCAAAATCATCGAAATCAGGCAAATCTGTGTAAGGGTCTTCAATTTCCTGCCCATTTCTGATTTCCGCTTGCCTTTGTGCCGTATAGGTTCGCTTGTAAGCAACGTACGGTTCCGGCTGTTCCCGAAGCACTGTAAACGCCTCATCCAATGCAACGCGCGCATTCAACGCGCCAAATACATTTCGCGATACGGCAACGGTTGTACGGGTATCATCATTTGCAATGACGGCATCGTACCCGAGTGGATCAAGAAAAATGTCGACGACACTCCCAACACCATCACGCGCATTTGATGGGCCAAGAATGGGCAAGACGACGAATGGCCCTTCTGGCACGCCCCAGGTCGCCAGCGTCTGACCGAAATCTTCGCTATGCCCAGGTCGGCCGAGTTCATGTTCCGCGGGGTCCATGATTCCAGCAACACCGAACGTCGAATTTACAAGGAAACGAAAGAGCGTGTCGCCGGCGCGCTTTGGCTCGCCCTGCAAAATATCATTGGCGAAAACGACTGGACTGCTCAGATTTGAAAGGAAATTACTAACGCCGACGCGGAAAAACCCAGGAGTCACGGTTTCATAGGCCCGTGCTGTGGGACCTATCACAGCTTTGTCTGCCGCTTCATTGAACGCGAAGACACGCCGGTTCAGCGGCTCAAGCGGATCATAGACTTCCCCTGACGATGTGGCTGGCGTGGTTGAGCAAGCCCCGACGCTGAAGGTCATGAGAAGGCTGAATGTGAGGGTCCGTAACATTCGATCTTTCCTCTTCTGCACCTTGCATATGAGTCTTAACTGAACCTGCGACAACCACTGCCGTTGCGCAGCAATTCCCATGCCGTGGGTATGTGATTGGAACGCAACAGACTTGCAATGCATATAAAAATATCTTTATACGCGTATATGGAAAACAGTCTTGACGATGTAGTGCAGCGATTCCGTGCTGCTGCGGAGCCGACAAGGCTGCGTATACTGGCCCTTCTTTCCCATGGAGACCTGGCCGTTGGAGAGATGGTTAATGTCCTCGGCTTGAGCCAGCCACGTTTGTCTCACCAGTTGAAGATCCTCGCCAATGCCGGCCTTGTAAGCCGACTGCCTGAAGGATCCTGGGTCTTCTACAGAGCTGCGCGGCGCGGGGCCTGCGCTGAGGTCATTCAGCTCGCACTCGCCCAAGCCGATTTGTCGAGGGGAGACTTTGCCCGCGACGCAAACCAGTTATCGGCAATCCAGTCTCGGCGGGCATCCGATGCGGCACGCTACTTCGATTCTATGGCAGAGACATGGGACACCGTGCGCGGTCTTCATTTTTCGAACCAGGCAATTGAAGACGCGCTTCTTGCTGCCGTGGGGCCGGGCCCGTTCCGGCAAGCCATAGATGTTGGAACCGGGACGGGTCGCATCTTAACCCTTCTATCGCCGAGGGCAGACCGCGTGGAAGGGTTGGATTTAAGTCATCAAATGTTGACCGTGGCACGCGATAATCTTCAAAGACAAGGGACAACCAATGCGTCCGTTCGCTATGGCGATGCCTGTGCGATGCCGTTTGAAGATGGCGCAGCGGACCTCATGGTTTTGCATCAACTGCTGCACTTTATAGACCAGCCGGACCGCGTGCTTCAGGAAGTGCGCCGTGTTTTAGCGCCCGGCGGCACACTCGCGATCGTGGACTTCGCCCCCCACACTGTTGAGTTTCTGCGCAGCGAACATGGCCATCGCCGCCTCGGCATTGCAGATTCGGCACTTGCCGAATGGGCCGCTGGCACCGGAATGGTGCCCGAGCCCGTTCGCCGGTTTAACCCCCCCGATGACCGACCCAATGGACTGGCCGTTTGCATATGGATTGCCCAGGCCCCCGGCGCCGTGACCGCCTTGGCCAAGGAGGCCGCCGCATGACATCCACAACCCTTTCCATTGCCAGACGCCAGGTTGCCAAGGCGCCGACGGTCTCTTTCGAGTTCTTTCCTCCAAAGAATGAGGCGATGTCGGAACGCCTTTGGGAGTGCGTGCGTCGGCTAGAACCCATGGCGCCGAAATTCGTATCGGTGACCTATGGCGCAGGCGGCTCCACGCGCGAGCGTACCCACGATACCGTCAGGCGACTTTCCAAGGAGACGCGCCTGACCCCGGCGGCCCACCTCACATGCGTCGATGCCACCCGGCAAGAGGTCCACGACGTTGCTGAGGATTACTGGCAAGCGGGTGTGAAGCACATTGTTGCCCTGCGCGGCGACAGCCCCGACGGCATGGGCGAGCCTTTCAAACCACACCCCGGTGGATATGCCAGTTCAGTGGACCTCGTTGCCGGCTTGCGCGCCCATCGCCCCGACCTCGGCAAGGTATTTGAAGTTTCCGTGGCCTGTTACCCCGAGCAGCATCCCGACAGCACGGGCTGGGATGGGGACATGGATATCCTGAAAGCCAAGCAGGATGCGGGCGCTGACCGTGCCATCACTCAGTTCTTCTTTGAACCCGAAACGTTTTTCCGCTTCCGCGACCGCGTGGCTTCGGCCGGGATCACCCTGCCGATTGTGCCCGGCATCATGCTTCAGCCCAATTTCAAAGCACTCACACGCATCGCAAAGCTGTGCCAGGCCACGCTACCCGACTGGCTTTGCAGCCTGTATGACGGGCTGGAGACAGAGGACGATACGCGTGACCTGATCACGGCCAACGTCGCCGCAGAGCTGTGCCATTGCCTGGCCGAGCAGGACGTCGACACGTTTCATTTCTATACCTTGAATCGGGCGCAGCTGGCGCTTTCGACCTGCCATTTGCTTGGCTTGAAGCCTGCTGACGCCCGAAAGGAGGCAGCATAGGTATGACAACCACCATGGATCTCCTCGCAGACGTGGCGAGCGAACGAATATTAATCCTCGATGGCGCGATGGGAACGCAGATCCAGGGTTTCAAATTTGATGAGGACGCCTTCCGCGGAGAGACATTTCGCGACTGGAACCGACCGCTCAAAGGCAATAATGACCTGCTCAATCTGACCCAGCCCGATGCAATTCGCGACATCCACGCGCGTTATATCGCGGCTGGTTCTGACATGATAGAAACCAATACATTCAGTGCAACGACCATAGCCATGGCTGATTATGCGATGGAAAGCGTTGCCGATGATATCGCTGCCGAAGGCGCGCGACTGGCCCGCGAGGCCGCTGATGCAGTCAGCCGGCCCGTGGCTGTGCTCGGCACGATCGGACCAACGAACAAGACGTTGTCCTTAAGCCCGGACGTGAACGATCCAGGCTTCCGGGATATCACATTCGAGGACGTCCGTTTGGCCTATGAAGCCCAGGCGCGGGCGATGGCACCCTATGTCGATGCGCTCCTGATCGAGACCATCTTCGACACGCTGAACGCGAAAGCCGCCATCAAGGCCGTCATGGACGCCGATTTGGGACTTCCAATGATTATTTCCGGCACGATCACCGACGCATCTGGCCGCACCCTGTCTGGCCAGACCGCCGAGGCCTTCTGGTATTCGGTGCGCCATGCCAAACCCTGGGCAGTGGGTCTCAATTGCGCGCTCGGCGCTGAGCTGATGCGGCCCTATATCGCCGCTTTCTCGAAAATCGCGGATACGCGCATTATCGCCTATCCCAATGCCGGCTTGCCCAATGCATTCGGCGAGTATGACGAGACCCCTTCCGAAACGGCGGGCTTTCTGGAGGAATGGGCCACCAGCGGGCTGGTCAACATCCTGGGCGGCTGCTGCGGCACCACGCCGGAATACATCAAGGCCATTGCGCGAGGCGCCAGGGGCAAGGCGCCTCGCGCAATCCCGTCATCCGCGCCCGTCATGCGCCTCTCCGGCCTGGAACCGTTTGAACTCGTAAGCTGAGGAGCTCCATATGGGAAAGACCTATGACAAGCTCGACGACCGCCTGACGGCTTTCATTGAGGCGCAAAAGATGTTCTTCGTGGCGACGGCACCGCTGTCAGCCGATGGCCATGTCAATGTCAGTCCCAAGGGCTATGACGCCTTCCGCGTGATTGATCCACTCACCGTGGCTTATCTCGACACAGGCGGCTCCGGCATTGAGACCCAAGCGCACACGGCAGAGAACGGTCGCATCAGCCTCATGTTCTGCGCGTTTGACGGCGCACCCGTGATCTTGCGCCTCTATGGCAAGGCCACGGCTACGCAGTGGGACGAGCCGGGCTTTGACGACCTGCTCGCCTTGTTCCCGGATTTCAACAAGGCGCGCGCCATCTTCACCATCAGGATCGACCGGATCGCCGACAGCTGCGGCTGGGGCGTACCGCTCTATGCATTCCAGGGCGACCGGGACAATCTCAGGCGCTACGCTGACAATCCGAACGTCACAGCCGACCAATGGGCCGAGAAATTCCGCAAAAACAACGTCGCGAGCATTGACGGTCTTCCTGGCATTCGGAGCCAATGACGCCCCATGCGCCTGCCACTTGTCTCTTCCGGCGATGCTTTCATTTTCTATGGCCTGCTTAAACAGCACGCGGCTGGTGCGCCCAGCCATATTAACCTGGAAGAAGCGGGCCGGTTTGAAGCCCCCTGCCAGTTTCGCGGAGACATGTATGATCTTGGCGGCTACCCCGGTGTAGTGGCCGGAGACACGCTCTGCCAGGGCGTTGTTTGGCGGATTGAAGATGTTTCGATATTGCCTGAACTGGACGCGTTTGAAGACGTTGTACCCGGTAATCCCGAAGCGTCGCGCTATTGGCGCGAGACGTGGTCAATCCTGGACCAGGCTGGCCATGCCACGGGCGAAATGGCGCAGATTTACGTATACTATGCCGCCCTCGAAGACTGCCCCCGTATTGCAAATGGCCATTGGCCAGTCAGCATGGGTCGCAGCCGGATAGTAGGAGACGTATGATGACCTATGTTGACGGTTTTGTTCTCGCTGTGCCAACGGCCAACAAGCAAGCCTATCTCGACCACGCCAAGGACTGCGTGCCGATATTCAAAAAATACGGCGCACTGCGCCTGGTTGAAAATTGGGGCATAGATGTGCCCGACGGCGAAATGACGTCCTTCCCCCTGGCTGTGAAAGCGGAGAAGGATGAGACCGTGATGTTTTCCTGGATTGTCTGGCCCTCAAAAGAGGCGCGTGACACCGGCATGGAAGCTCTGATGAAGGACCCGTTCTTCGCCCAGGACATGGACATGCCGTTCGATGGCAAACGCATGATTTTCGGCGGCTTTGAAACGATTTTGGACGCATAGATGACCACACCCACCGCCACCTTTGTCAACATTGGCGAGCGCACGAACGTGACCGGCTCGGCGCGATTCAAGAAGCTCATCCTGGAAGGTGACTATTCAACGGCGGTCGAGGTGGCGCGCCAGCAAGTCGAGAATGGCGCGCAGATTATAGATGTAAACATGGATGAGGGGATGCTGGACGGCGCTAAGGCGATGGTCACTTTCCTGAATCTCATCGCGGCCGAGCCAGATATTGCCCGCGTGCCCGTCATGGTCGACAGTTCTAAATGGGACGTCATCGAAGCTGGCCTTCAATGTGTGCAAGGAAAGGCTGTGGTAAACTCGATTTCCATGAAGGAGGGCGAGGACCAATTCCGCGAGCATGCATACAAATGCTTATCCTATGGTGCCGCCATTGTTGTCATGGCGTTCGACGAAGTCGGCCAGGCCGACACAGCGCCGCGCAAGATCGAAATTTGCCAGCGCGCTTATCGCATTTTGACCGAGGAAGTCGGCTTCCCGCCCGAAGACATCATCTTCGACCCGAACATCTTCGCCGTCGCCACGGGCATCGAGGAACACAATACCTACGCACTGGATTTCATCGAGGCGACCCGCGAGATCAGAGACACCTGTCCCGGCGCGCATATCTCCGGCGGACTTTCCAACATCTCTTTCAGTTTCCGCGGAAACGAGCCCGTGCGCCGCGCCATGCACTCGGTATTTCTCTACCACGCCATCCCGGCAGGCATGGATATGGGGATCGTGAATGCCGGCCAGCTCGACATCTATGACGAGATTGACCCTGAATTGCGCGAGGCCGTCGAAGATGTGATACTCAACCGCCACGACGACGCGACCGAAAATCTCGTGGATCTCGCCGAGAAGTTCCGCGGCCAAAAGGGCAAGGCCAAGGTCAAGGACACAAAGTGGCGCGAAGGCTCTGTTGAGAAACGCCTGGAACATGCGCTTATCAATGGCATTCTTGACCATATCGTCGAAGACACCGAAGAGGCTCGCGCGGCCAGAGAACGCCCGCTCCATGTGATCGAAGGCCCTTTGATGGACGGGATGAACATTGTTGGAGACCTGTTTGGCTCTGGGAAAATGTTCCTGCCCCAAGTTGTGAAATCGGCGCGCGTGATGAAAGCCGCTGTGGCCCATCTCGAACCGTTCATGGAAGAGGAAAAAGAGCGGCTCGGCCTTGTGGAGCAATCCAATGGCAAAGTCGTGCTCGCCACCGTAAAGGGCGATGTGCACGATATCGGAAAGAACATTGTCGGCGTCGTTCTGGCTTGCAATGGCTATGATATCATCGACCTGGGGGTCATGGTTCCGGCCGAGAGAATCCTTGAAGCGGCCGTTGAACACAGCGCCGATATGATCGGCCTGTCGGGTCTGATCACGCCGAGCCTGGACGAGATGGTTTATGTCGCGGCTGAGATGGAACGGCGCGAAATGGATATGCCCTTGCTGATCGGCGGGGCGACCACCAGCCCGGCCCATACGGCGGTGAAAATCGAGCCTGCCTATGGCCGAGGTCCGATTATCCATGTCACCGATGCGTCCCGCGCTGTTGGGACCGTTAGCGCACTCATGAGCGATGAAGAACGCTCGGCCTATTGGGAAGCCGCCAAGGCACGTCATGAAAAGCTGCGCGCAGCACGGGCCGGCGGGCCGCCAACCCCGCGCCTACCCATTGAAAAAGCGCGTGAAAGGGCATTTCAGCCTGGAGATTCACCCTCAGCACCGCCGCCGAGCTTCACGGGTACACGCACCTTTGATGATTTCGACCTTGCCGAACTGGCCCGCTATATTGATTGGACGCCATACTTCGCAAGCTGGGATCTGGCCGGGCGGTTCCCGCAAATTCTGGACGATGAAATCATCGGCGCCGCAGCGACGGACCTCTGGGGCGAAACCCAAGCCATGCTCCAGCGTATCATCGGCGAGCAATGGTTCAAGCCGAAGGCCGTGCTGGGTTTCTGGCCCGCCACGCCCGATGGTGACGACATCGCACTTTCAACCGGTGACACGCTCCATACTCTTCGCCAGCAAATGGTGAAGACCAATGAACGTCCGAACTTTGCGTTATCGGACTTTCTTTCTCCGGCAGGCGATCATATCGGCGCGTTTTGCGTCACCTCAGGTTCCGAAGCGGATGCGATCGCAAAGGCGTTCGAGCGTGCGGGCGATGACTACCAGGCAATCATGGTGAAGGCGCTGGCCGATCGGTTTGCCGAGGCGATGGCGGAATATATGCACATGCGCGTGCGACAGGAGCTTTGGGGTTATGCCGCGGGCGAGGCCTTGGACAATGAGGCGCTGATCCGCGAAACCTATCGCGGCATCCGCCCGGCTCCGGGCTATCCGGCCCAGCCAGATCACACGGAAAAAGAGACGATATTCAAAATTTTGGATGCCGAGGCGCGGATCGGTGTCTCCCTAACAAGCAGCTTCGCCATGGACCCGGCTCCCTCCGTCTCGGGGTTATACTTTGCCCATGAAGGGAGTGCCTATTTCGCTGTCGGCCGTATCGAGCGCGACCAGGTCGAAGACTATGCCAAGCGCAAGGACTGGGACATGCGCACCGCCGAGCGCTGGCTCGCGCCGATCCTGAACTATGATCCCTATGCGCGGGCCGCGGCGGAGTAGCCTGGCTAGCGGCCTCGTCTCATGGCCTGGCGTTCCAGCATCTTGCGGCCTTCCCTTGCGAAATGGGCGCGTTGGTTCATGACTGCGGCTGAGGGGATGCGGATCCGTTTCGGAGTTGACGCTGGCGCAGCGGCGATCGCCGGCTGGGCGCCAAGCACTGCGAGCACCGAGGCCGGGATGGATACCATCTCCTCCTCAGGCTCAACTTCAACGCCCTTGGCTGGTTTGCCCTTGCGCAACTCCCAAACTCCAAACGCCATCAACAGAGCGATTAAGCCCGCCCCAGCCACCGCGCCTTCCGCTGAACTGGGGTCTCGCCACCAGCCGGGCTCGAAATCCACCATAAAGGCGCACGGAAAGCCCAGCGCGCAGCCAATCATATACGTCGTGAATGCGCCGTGGCGTCTCTGGCTGATCAGCTGGGCCGAGACATATAGAAAGCAGCCCGAAAACAGATATGGCACGCCATAGAGCAGGCCGAGTTGGCGCCAGTCCACGCCCTCCAGCGCGGGGCCGAGCCCATCCTCGAGAGCCATCCCCATGACCATCAAGATGGTCGGCCAACGCATAACCGCCAATGCGCCCACCGTGAAGGCGACAGCGAACAGGGCAACCCATAAGGCAAGCAGCTTGCGAGACATGGAATAGGGTTAACCCAGCCCGCCTTGCTGCCCGATGAACGCTTGCTCGCAATTTGACCGCCCCCGTTCATGCATCGACAAGGTATTGCCGCCGCGCTAGCGGGTTGGGCCATGTCGACCCGCGAATTCACTGCCTCCGTTTCAAAAACGCTCAAACCGTTCGCGCTCTTGCTCTGCGCCAGCATCGCTTGCGGCGGGTTGACCTGGCTGTCCTGGGCCAATGCCCTGATGTCCGGCGCAATGTTGGTGTTTACCGGCTTGCTCGTTTTCGCGTCTCTCATCCTGGCCTATCGACTGCTGTTTCGGCCCGTCATGCTGCGGATTGGGCCGGAGGGTCTTTATCTGAAACGTCTTGGCGTCACCCTACCCTGGGACGCAATCGGTAGGATTGAGCGCTTCACATGGAACGGGTCAGACACGCTTTTTGCGCTTGTCGAATCCGAGGGGCAACATCCCATTTTCGACGAACGCGCCTTGATCCTCGGCGCGGCTATGAACCAAAAAATTGGCCTGCCGCCCCTGTCCGTTCAGATGAGCCAGTATAGCGGCACGCCAGACGATTTCGAAGCCGCCGTTCGCGCTGCGGGCGGGCCGGAAATCACCCGGGGGCAAGACCGGGCGCTGGAGCAGCCGACCTTCTGATCATTTTGCGAAGAGCTGGCCCAAATCGGCAAAGGCTTTCAGCTCGATTGCGTTGCCGCTGGGGTCGGTAAAAAACATGGTGGCTTGCTCGCCAGCTTCCCCCTCGAAACGCGTGTAAGGCGCGATGATAAAAGCAACCTGACCCTGCAGCCGCGCGGCCATGTCCCGCCAGGTCGCCATATCGAGCACAAGACCGAAATGACGCACCGGAACGGGCTGCTGGTCCACCTCTGAAATTGCCGGCGGTGTGCATTCATTGGGTGCCAGATGCGCGACAATCTGGTGACCGAAAAAATCAAAGTCGACCCATTGCGCGCTGGAACGCCCTTCCGCACACCCCAGCACGCCGCCATAAAAAGCCCGCGCTGCGGCAAGGTCATGGACAGGAAAAGCCAGATGAAACGGAGCCATGGCGCTGGTTCTAGCCCATCCTTGCGCAGCGTGTCTCCGTCGTATTGCCCGTTTGTTGGTTGTAAAACCGATTATACAGCGTGTTCGGATCGGCCGTCGGGCGGGCGTAAACGGTAAAGGATGCATGGTTCTGCGGCATGATCTGGAAGCTGAAGAGCCACGCATTCGAGGTCTGGTCGGGCGGCGCAGCAAGCCAGCGCCCATAGCCGGCCACATTGAAGCTCCGCGAGGTGCCCGAATAGATAATTGACCCCCGACCGGCGAGCTGCCCGCCCGGGCTGACAGTGTACATCATGTCGATGGAGGTGACCTGTGAGTTGGCGATGCAGCGCCATTGGCCCACAGGGCTCGGCGGTTGGCCCTGCGCTGCGACTGGCAGGCCAAGGCCCATTGCGGCCAGCGCGGCGAAAAAAAGTCTGGTCATGGAGTGGTCCCACCCGGTTGGTTTCCTTTCCCTTTCTAGACCAGGGCGGGAAACGCCGCCAGAGCCCCCCTTTTCACCAACACGGGCGCCCGCTCTTTCGCGGGGGTGGGGCGTTCCAACGAGACGGGCGCGGCCCCCGTCTCCAAGCCGGAGACAGGGGCCGGGCGAAGGGGCGGGTCATTCCCCCAAGTCGCCATGGGACTGTGCCAAGGGGCAAAGACACGATGGGCCACGCAGGCGCGGCGGATCACAGGCTGGCGGTGCAGCGCGCCAGAGCCAAAGCGGGAGCCACAATCGGCCGGCGAGATCCACCGGGCGGCCCGTATCGCAGCAGCGTCGATCAGGTCCCATCCGTCTTCGGGGCGAGCGCCCACCATGTGCCGGCGGAACGCCTTGCCAGCGCCGGAGAGATCGATGGCACGCACGTGGATCGTGCCATACCAGGTGAGTTCGATCCGGAGCCCGGCAAAGCCGTGGCCCTCTTCGATCATCCGCCCGGTCCAGCGCACAAAGGCCCGCAGGCTCAGCCACAGGACCGGCCAGAAAAACGGGTGGACCCGTGAGAAAGGATCGCGCAGGGCTTCCATGGCTGTCAGTATACACGATCCGGCGAGGGGGCGGATAAAGTGCACGATAGACCGAAG
>JBCCTK010000079.1:0-15283 GCA_039198685.1 Pseudomonadota bacterium
GCGGTCGACATCGGGCTCGTGGACCCAGAGTTCCTCACCGGTCTCGGCATCCAGGGCATGCACGACCGACCAAGCCGATGTGACGTACATGACGCCATCCACAACGATCGGCGTACTCTCCACCCCACGCGCAGTGCGCAGATCATAGGTCCAGGCCACGCCAAGACGCTCCACCGTTTCCAGATTGACTTTCTGCAGCAGGGAATGGCGCGTTTCGTCGTAATTGCCCCCATAGGTCAACCACTCATCGGGTCGCTGATCGGCGGCAAGGATGCGCGCTGTATCCACATCGGCGAAGGCTTGTTCAGAGATTGTGTCCTCTTCGACGATCTCAGTTTCTACAACATCAATGGTCGGTTCAGGTGGCCCGCACGCTACGAGCCCGGTAGCCAAACTCAGGACCCCAAGGGAACGCCATAGCGCCATGTGTCACTCCTCCCAGACGTGTGGCCCGTTCTCGAGCTCTGGTGCGGCAATTTAAGGGAAAAGCGCTTGATGTCGAGGCAACACACAGAGCTATGCCGCAGCGGCGGTTCTCAAATCGGCTTGCGCTGCATCCACAGCCAGCACGATCGGAGCTTCCCAAGCGTCATAGGTTTTCGGATCGCTGGCACCGGCCGGAAAAGTCACGGAACGGGAGGCATTTATCACTCCGCCTTCAAGGCCGTATTCACCCTGGACAAACCCTGCAACGGCTTCTTTCGCCCCCGCGCCTTGTGCCCCATAACCGGGAACGAGAAACAGGGCGCTGGGCGCGATGTCCCGAAGGGATTTAGCCTCAGCTGGCCCCGTCGCACCGGCCACCAACATCAAGGAGGACCAGCCGGACTGGCCTTTCATCCTTTTGATCGCCGGGGCCAAAGCCTTTGCGACACCAGCCCACAGAGAGCCGCTTTCCATGGTCATTTCCTGAAAGTCTGCTGAGCCAGGATTGGATGTACGCGCCAGCACGGCCACGCCTTTACCATTCACTTCTGCCGCCGCTATGAAGGGCTCTAGCGTATCCAGCCCCATATACGGGTTTACCGTGACACAATCGGCTGGAAACGGTGCCTCTTTTGCCAGATAGGCCGCTGCATACCCTTCAGCTGTAGACCCAATATCACCGCGCTTGGCGTCGGCCAGCACAAGGAGGTCTTTGGCCTGTGCCCGGGCCATCACGGCTTGTAGCGCGGCCATGCCTTCCGGCCCGTGGCGTTCAAAAAGGCCGACTTGGGGTTTCACAATGGCGACCTTGTCAGCGCAGGAATCGACGAGGGCCATGCCCCAAGCGGCCAGCCCTTGAGGGGTATCCCCTCCGAAAAGTTCGGGAATCCGGCCCGCATGGGGGTCAATTCCAACACACAAAGGGCCGAAAGCGCGAACGCGCTCTATCAGGCGGTCCGCGAAACTCAAGACGACACCTCACATGCAACCTTGACCACTTGGAGCGAATTTCGCGCAAGGTCGGCCCTGGCGCCATAATTCGCAACCGAAATCGGCTCTAATTGTCTGGGGTCTCGGGTCTCCACCGCAATCTCATCGAGAAACGCACGGATAGAACTCGGATCCGCAGTATAAATGCGGCCTCGACGCGGACTCTCAGCCACGATTACACCGCGAACGCGGCCTTCGGCGTCGAATACGGGGCCGCCGCTCAGGCCACCAAGCCCACCATTCAGGCCGCGTGTGCGGCCGACCTCGGCCCACGCCAGCACAGGCTCATCGGACGTGCGCTCGCCACGGCTCAACAATCTGGACCGCGCCAGCAGGCGGCTGGCAACCTCTCCTGGGCGGCCATTCGGGTAGCCCACATGGAAACCATATTCGCCGACTCGCAGATCCTCTCCAAGGTCGAGGGCGGCTGACCGGGGACTGCGCCCAGTCGACAAAAGCGCAAGGTCACTGGTGTCCGATACACGCACTTGGGCAACGGGCACATATCGGCGGGGTGCCACCAAAATAGAAACACGATCACATCCCTCAACCACGTGGCGCGCTGTCAACCAATCTCCCGCACGGTTGATGGCAAAGGCGGTGCCCAGTCCGTTTTGCGGCTGCTCGACTTGCACCAATATTCGCTCGTCAAACACGGATGCGTTCGGGAGCATGGGTCCGTCCTGCTGGAAATGATCCGGCAGTGGTTCAGGCGCATCGGCGTTATCCGTGCCGAGACCGGATAGCACCCACAACACCGTTCCCAGGACCAGCACATAAAAAATAAGATCGAGCTGACGCACCAAATTGTCCTTTGTCGTCGCCCCTACCTGGCAAAGAGATTGGGATCCCAGAGCCCCGTTGCCAATATCAAAGCTGAAGCAATCTTGGTTCCGATCAGGACAATCGCGGCACCTGCCTGATCCTCCTCAATGCGACGCGGAAGATCACGAAGAAGCAGGTCTGTCACCCTGTAAGCGACCAATTGCAGGAGTATCGCCACCGTGCCCCAGATCAAAAACCCTTGCCAGGTCAGGGCATTGGCCAAACAGGCCGCGATCGGTATCGCCAGGCCAATAATTGCGCCAGCCAGGGCCAAACCGGCCGCGCCATTCTGATTCTTCACAAGCGCCAATTCCCGCCACGGCGTCAATTTGACGTAAATGGCTGTCGCCGCAATTAGCATGGCAAAGGCCATGCCTGTGTGGATAAGGAAGTCAGGCAAGCCGGCCCGGAAGGCTTCCATTGCTACCGACACATCGCCCATACTCACTCCTATGATTGTTCGCCGGGTGCAAAATGATAGGGATGGGCTCTGCACCAGCCTTTTGCGCCCTTATACGAGCGTTCATCGGCGCCTCAAGGAGATCAAAACATGCTCAATGGAAAAACCGCACTGGTAACCGGATCCACCAGCGGCATCGGAAAGGCAATTGCCACGCGCTTTGCCGCTGACGGCGCCAATGTGGTGCTCAATGGTTTTGGCAACGCTGAAGACATCGAAGCGCTGCGAGCCGGATTGGCCAAAGACCATGGTGTGAAGGTGGGATACTCCGGTGCAGACCTGACGGACCCAAGCGCCATTGAAGGTTTGATGACATATGCGAAGGACGATTTTGGCGGCGCAGACATTATCGTGAACAATGCCGGGGTCCAGCATGTCGCTCCGGTCGAGGAATTCCCAGTGGCGCGTTGGGACTTGATCATCGCCTTGAATCTGACCGCGGCGTTTCATACCACTCGCCTGGGCTTCCCAGGCATGAAAGAAAAAGGCTGGGGCCGCATCATCAATACTGCCAGCGCCCATGCCCTCGTAGCGTCACCGTTCAAGTCAGCCTATGTCGCCGCAAAACACGGTATTGCGGGCTTTACCAAAACGATCGCACTGGAAGGGGCTCAGCATGGCGTGCGGTGTAATGCCATCTGCCCCGGTTATGTTTACACACCCTTGGTGGAAGACCAGATCGCCGACACCGCCCAGGCAAGGGGCATGACAGAAGAGCAAGTCAAGAATGATGTGCTCTTGGCGGCCCAGCCAACCAAGGAATTCGTTACGGCAGAGCAAGTGGGTGAATTTGCGAGCTTCCTTTGTTCAGACGCCGCCAGCCAGATAAACGGTGCCATGTTACAAATGGATGGCGGCTGGGTCGCACAATAGGCACCCAGGGTGTTTTCCGGCCAAATTGCAGGACTCAGCCGCTTGAATTTCTCGTCTGGGCGAGGCGGGTGAAGTCCGACGATGCGAGCACCGGTGGAGCTTTACGCGACGCTGGTCCTGACGGAGAAGACGCGGGCCGGAGCGGCTGCTCCAAAACAAACCTCTGATTCTAAACAGGTCGGCGTTGGGCGCTGGCGAGAGTTTCGCGACCTAAAAACGCTCCGGTCGCAAAACTTCCACGGCACTCACGCTGACCACCCCAATATGCAAACCCAGAATATTGGCGATTTGATCCAAGGCCATGTCGACCTTCTCGGCATCGCCTATGGAGATAATGACCACCATATCCGATGCCGAGGAGATATCGGTGTCGCGAGACCAGCGATTCCCACCGCCAAAGCCCGCCATGGCCGGCAACACCGTATAGCCGGTCATCCCGGCCTGTTCGAGGACGCGGCATGCGCGCTTGTAGGCCATCCGCTCAATGATGAGCTCGATGCGGCGTTTCATATACAACTCCATGGCGCGGTCTCCCTATCCTGAAAAGCCGGCCGCTCGCTGGGCCAGAAAAATGTAGATCGGAATGCCAACGGTCACATTGAATGGGAAGGTGATGCCCAGCGACAAGGTCAAATAGACAGACGGTTTGGCCTCAGGCAGCGCCAGACGCATCGCGGCCGGCACCGCTATATAGGAGGCTGACGCGGCCAGTGTGATCAGCAGTGCCGCATCTCCAACGGGCACAGCCAGCATGCCGCAAACAACCGCCGTGATCCCAGCCGAGATGACCGGCATGTAAAGACCAAACGCAAAGGTTGGAAGCGTCATCTGGCGCCAACCCTGGCGGAGACCCCGGCCTGCATTGAGCCCCATATCCAGCAAGAACAGACACAACACACCCTGAAACAGCCCCGTAAAGAAGGGTTGTATGCTGCTGGTGCCGGCTTCGCCTGCAATCCAGCCTATGGCCAGCGCCCCGACCAGAACCACAACGGACGCATTCAAGAGAACTTCGCGCACCAGTTCGCCGCGCTCGGAGCCAGCCACCTGACCGCGTTGTTTTTGTCCGCGGTGGGCCAGGATCAAGGCCGTGATGATCGCAGGTGTTTCCATGAGGGCTGCCGTGGCGACCAGATGACCGCCAGGTTCGAATCCAGACACCCGAACCGCTTCGGTCGCAGCCACGAAGGTCACAATCGAAATCGAGCCATAATGGGCCGCTGTCGCTGCGGCGTCGGTACGGCTAAGGCGCGTGGTGAATTGTAAAAGCGCAAAGGCAAGAACGGGGATAAGGAAGGACAAGATGATGCCTGAAACCAAGACCAGTATGACATCCGTTGTGAGGGGGTTTTTCGACATCTCCACCCCGCCCTTCAGGCCTATCGCCATCATCAAATATATCGACAATCCCTTGGAAAACGCTTCAGGCACGGACATTTGAGACCGCAATAAGGCCGCTCCCATGCCGAGCATGAAGAATAAGATGATCGGCGACAAAAGAGTCGAAAGGGCTGTGTCCATCGGCTGGCTCCGGTATCAATCGGTGTCCGCCGGATGGCTCAAATCCGGGCAATACGCGCCCAGATAACACCTGGGCGGGGGATTTAAACCTGAATTTTCTCAAATTCTCCGGTGATTGAGTCCAGCAACATGAGATCGCCCGATGCGATATCGAACCATGCGCCCTGCAGGCTGAGGGCGCCAGACTCCACGGCATCTCGCACAAAGGGAAACGTCAATAGATTCTCTATCGATGACTTGATCGACTCATGCTCCAGCGCAGCGGCGAGGTCCTGGGGAGTGCCATCTGGCATGCGCTCGAGCACACGCCGGCGTGCACTTGCCGCTATCTCTACCCATGGATCGATAAACTCGCCCGCGTGATTACCGTCCAGCGCGTCGACTGCAGCGCGTATTCCACCACACTTGCAATGCCCCAGGACAACAACATACCGAACGGCCAGGGCTTTGACGGCGTATTCCAAGGCCGCGCTGACGCCGTGGCGCCCGTCACCCGTTTCATAGGGAGGCACCAGATTGGCCACGTTGCGCACGACAAACATCTGACCCGGAATCGTATCGAAAATTTCGGCAGGTTCGACGCGGCTGTCTGCACAGCCAATGACCATGATGTCGGGATCCTGCCCCTCTTCCAAGCGCTCATAATGGGACTGCTCATACCGCCATGGTCCCGTCCGAAAACGCTTGTATCCATTAATCAGTTCAGCAAAGGCGGGCATTTTGCAGTCCTTCGGGTAAGCAACGCCCGAACGTTCCCAATCGGGACTTGAATGGGCGAAAGAAAAATCGGATGAACGGAGCGTACCGTTCGTTAGAGAAAGTACAAGTAGCCCAACGCCTTGAGGCGTGTCACGGCCAGATGAGGAACCGCTATGGCAGGCAATACGCGCAAACAAGGACCTAAGCGCAGCGAAGAGTCCCGTGCGGCGATCCTTGCGGCAACGCGCGAAGAACTGGCCGAGAACGGGTGGCGCAAGTTCAGCGTCGACAGCGTTGCCAAGCGTGCCAAAGCATCCAAACAAACGATTTATCGATGGTGGCCGTCGGTGGGCGCCATGTGTGTCGATGCCGGGTTGGAATTGTTGCCCGCCCCCAGCCGCCTCGGACGCGACCCAGCAGAACGCGTAACCGATATTTTCCTGCCCCTGGAAAGCGCTTCACGGACAGGCACTGGCCACGCCGTGCTGAGAGCGAGCCTGATCGCCGCTGCAGACGATGTCGATGCCGGAGAATATTGGCGCGCTTGGCTGCAGGACAATCTGCGCCTGCCATTGCGTAATGTCATGGCCGAATTAACCGCCAAGCGGGTGGTGCGGCGCGATTGGGACATTGATACCGCCATGGAGCTCATGCTTGGCGCTTTTTGGCATCGATTGGTCTTGATGCGCGCGCCCATTAGTGATGGCCATATGGGGGTCAGGGCCTCCCAACTGTTGAAGGTGTTTGCCGACACCTAACCTGGCGCCGTTGCTGCCGGAAATACACCGAGAATCTTGAGACTGGCGGAGAAAAATCCGAGTTCCTCCAGCGCGAGTTGCACAGGCCGCTCATTCGGGTGGCCCTCGATCTCCGCATAAAATTGAGACGCATGAAACGCGCCATCGATCTGGTAGCTTTCGAGCTTAGTCATGTTGACACCATTGGTGGCGAACCCACCAAGCGTTTTGTAGAGCGCGGCAGGGATATTGCGGACCTGGAAAAGAAAAGCTGTTTTAATTGGCTCAAGGCCGGGTTCGATCTCATTGGGTTCCCGGGACATGATTACGAAGCGTGTCGTGTTGTGGCGTGCATCTTCGATATCTTTCGCCAAAATCTCGAGACCATAAACATCGGCTGCCAGGGCGGGCGCGATGGCGCCCATTTGGGTGTCGCCAGCCTCGGCAACTTCCCTGGCGGCCCCTGCTGTATCTGCAGCGGTAATCGCATCAATCCGATGCTCCCTCAGAAACCGGCGACACTGGCCTAGCGCCATTATGTGGGAGCGGGCTTGTCTCACCTGGCTTAGCGGTGTGCCGGGCAGCGCCATCAGTTGGAATCGGATGGGGAGGTAGTGTTCGCCCACGATATGCAGTTTGGTGCCCGGCAGGAGATAGTGGATGTCGCCCACGCGTCCGGCAATAGTGTTCTCAACGGGTATCATCGCCAGTTGCGCCGCCCCACTTTCAACCGCCATCATGGTATCTTCGAAGGTTCTGCACGGGAGGGGCTCAAGCGACGGGAATGCTTCATTGCACGCAATATGGGAGTTGGCACCCGGTTCACCCTGATAGGCAATGGAGTCTGTCATCGGAATCCTTCGTCGCAGTGCGTCACCGCGTCAGTTGTGGACGCCCCCTTAGCGTGCCACCTAGCGGAAACCAACACCACACTGATCTGGATACGAATTATGGGCGGTATGAGTTTAAACACCATCTTTGGTTGCCTCCTGGCTGTCGCGCTTGTGATCCTTGGACTTCACAATCTTTCGCACACTCTGTTTGCGCCAGAGACAGCCCACCATGATGATCATCATGGTGAAGAGCTATCTTTGAATGAGAAGATCGCAGCAAGCTACGCCTATTATGTTGAAATCGAAGATGCCGGCGGCACAGGTCCAGATGATCCGATTGAGGTTTTCGACCTTGGTCTCGCCCTCGCCAATGCTGACCCTGCGCGAGGCGAAAGCAGTTTCAAACAGAAGTGCCAGTCTTGCCACTCCATCGAGCAAGGCGGCGCAAACGGGATCGGCCCCGCGCTTTGGGACACGGTCGGCGCCACAAAAGCCGGACACGATGGGTTCCGTTACTCTGGCGCGCTGTCTGGCGTGGGCGGTGAGTGGACCTATCAGAGCCTCAATGACTGGCTGAAAAATCCATCGGGCTACGTAAGCGGAACGTCCATGGCGTTTGCTGGCCTCAACCGCGATAGCGAGCGGGCAAATGTGATCGCCTATCTCTCGACCAAGTCTGTGGACGCCCCGCCCTTCCCGGCTGCGATGGATATGGCCATTGAGCCAGCCGAGGACGTCAGCGCCGAATAACCCCTCTGAGAACGGGGCGACAGCTCTTTTGCCTTCCAGTACTTGGGATTGGTGCATATCGGGCTTTGCCCTCCGTGCACCCTACACCCCGAGCTGAGCCTCTCTCAGCTTCTTCACCTCGTCCCTCAGCCGTGCCGCGTCCTCGAATTCGAGATTCGCGGCGGCGTCGCGCATCTGCTTTTCCAGGTCAGCAATCACCGCTTGCAGATTGTGGCCTGACTCACCTGCAAGTGGCAAGGCCTCTTCGGCCACACCGCGGCGGGCGCGGGATTTACCGCCCTTGAGCTGGGTCCGCCCGGTCGCGCGTTTCTCGCCCAGTTCGCCCAGAATGTCGGCCACGTCACGCTGGATCGTTTTTGGCGTGATGCCGTGTTCGGTATTATAGGCGAGCTGTTTCGCGCGCCGGCGCTCGGTCTCGTCCATGGCGCGCTGCATGCTGCCCGTCACCTTGTCGGCATAGAGGATGACCCGGGCCTCGGCATTGCGGGCCGCGCGGCCAATGGTCTGCACCAGGCTCGTCTCTGAGCGCAGGAACCCCTCCTTGTCCGCATCCAGAATGCAGACCAGGCCGCATTCGGGAATGTCCAGGCCCTCGCGCAACAGGTTGATGCCCACCAGCACGTCGAACTCGCCCAGGCGCAGGTCGCGGATGATCTCGATCCGCTCCACCGTGTCGATGTCCGAATGCATGTAGCGCACAGCGATGCCCTGTTCGGTGAGGTATTCGGTGAGGTCCTCGGCCATTTTCTTGGTGAGGGTGGTGACCAGGGTGCGGTGGCCCTTGGCGGCGGTGTCGCGGATCTCGGCCAGGGCATCGTCGACCTGGTTGGCGCCGCCAGTGGCCACAGGGCGCACCTCCACCGGCGGGTCGAGTAGGCCCGTGGGGCGGATCACCTGCTCGGTGAACACCCCGCCGGTGCGCTCCATCTCCCAGGGGCCGGGCGTGGCGGAGACGTGGACGGTTTGCGGGCGCATGGCGTCCCACTCCTCAAAGCGCAGGGGCCGGTTGTCGGCGCAGCTGGGCAGGCGGAAGCCATATTCGGCCAGGGTGCGCTTGCGGTTGAAGTCACCGCGAAACATCGCCCCGATCTGGGGCACGGTTTGGTGGCTCTCATCGACGAAAAGCAGTGCATTGTCCGGAATGTATTCGAACAGCGTGGGTGGCGGCTCGCCGGGCTTGCGGCCGGTGAGGTAGCGTGAGTAATTCTCGATACCGTTGCAGCTGCCCGTGGCCGCCAGCATTTCCAGATCATATTGTGTGCGCTGCTCAATGCGCTGGGCCTCCAGCAGTTTCCCGTTCTTTTCGAAGTGGGCGATGGTCTCTTTCAACTCGGTCTTGATGTTGGCGATGGCCTGATTTGCGGTGGGCCGCGGCGTCACATAATGGCTGTTGGCATAGATCTTCACCGCCGGCATCTGGTCGATCTTGCGGCCCGTAAGCGGGTCGAACTCGGTGATGCTCTCAAGTTCGTCGCCGAAGAAAGACAGCTTCCAGGCGCGGTCTTCATAGTGGGCGGGGAAGATGTCGATCACGTCGCCCTTGATGCGGAACGAGCCGCGCACGAAGTTCACGTCATTCCGGGTGTATTGCAGGGCGACGAGGCGCTGGGCCACCTCGCGCGGGTCCATCGCCATGCCTTCTTCGATCTTGAAGGTCATGCTTGTGTAGGTCTCCACCGAACCGATGCCGTAAATGCAGGACACGGACGCCACGATGATCGTGTCGTCGCGCTCCAGAATGGACCGGGTTGCCGAGTGGCGCATCCGGTCGATGGCTTCATTGATAGAGGATTCCTTCTCGATATAGAGGTCGCGATTGGGAACGTAGGCTTCGGGCTGGTAATAATCGTAATAGGACACGAAATACTCGACCGAGTTTTCGGGGAAGAAGCTTTTGAACTCGCCATAGAGTTGGGCGGCAAGGGTCTTGTTGGGCGCCAGGATCAGGGCCGGGCGCTGGGTCGCCTCGATGATCTTGGCCATGGTGAAGGTCTTGCCCGTGCCCGTGGCGCCGAGGAGCACCTGGTCGCGCTCATCCTGTTCGGTGAGGCCCTCGACGAGCTCCGGGATGGCCGTGCGCTGGTCGCCGGCGGGCTGATAGGGCGCATGCAGCGTGAAGCGCTGGCCACCCTCAAGCTTGTCCCAGCCGCGGTCGGGCCGGTGCGGCGCCCAATGGTCGGGCGCGCCGACGACATTGGCAAAGGCTTCAAACTCAAAAATAGCAGCGGCGTCAGAGACACCTTTCAGGGGAGCAGGCATGGGGGGAATGTAGGGCGCGTCGCCGCGAAGGTTAAGGCGCGATCTGGGCGGCAATGTTCAGATCGGCGGCGACGGCGGTGAGCCGTGTGTCGCTGGTCAGCAAACCGACACCAGGCGACAGACGAAGAGACGCCAGCAAGTGCACATCCACATAGCCGATTCCGCGCCCCCAAAGCGTGTGGATCTCAATCAGCCTTCGAATTTCGGTATGGCTCGCGTGCGGCAAACGAGAGAGCTCATTCAGGCGCAACAGCGCCACGCCCCGCTGCGGCAAGGACCCGAGCGCCAGTTCGCCGATGACGCAATCATGGGTGAATACGTCTTTTTCAGCCAGCGCATCCAGAAACGCCTGGCCACCGGCCCGCATCAGGCCGATCCAGGCACTGGTGTCGAACAGGATCATTCCGGCGGGAAGCGACGGCGGGGCGGAGATTCGAGGTCGGGCATGGTGCCACCAAGCAGGGCAAGCCGCTTTTGCGCATCTCGTGCGATCAGCAGTTTCAGCCCGGCCTCAACCAGTTCGGAAACGGACTTCTCTCCCGCAGCCTCCTTCGCCCGGGCGAGCAGATCGTCGTCAATGGTCACAGTCGTGCGCATGGGGCCGGCTCCTTTGCATCAGATGTAGCATCAATTGATGCAGGTTTCTATGCAGGGTTACGCGTGCAGCGCCCAATGGTCCGGCGCGGCAATGGCGGTCTAGAAGGCCTCAAACTCGAAAATGGCAGCAGCGTCAGAGATACCTTTCTAAGGCTTGGGCTTAGGGGTAATGTAGAGCGGGTTGGAACGAAGGTTGAGGCTGGGCTAACCTATGATTTATGCCAATCGCCAGTGCTATCTTCTTGTTCATCAAGAGCTTCATCCGCTCTTGACGACAAATCATTTGAGAGCTTATCGGCGACTTGTCTTGCACTTTGATGAGCTTGGTCACCTTGGTCACTAGCCGCCACTTGAAGGACCTCTCCAACCCAGTCGCTAGTAGCTTTGGCACCCTGTCCCTGGTCAGCAGCTTCAGCCATGCGAGAAAGCGCATAGTATGCTGCTTCTCGCATAGGAGCCCTACGAAAGTGCGCTTCCATTAAGGTTTGTTCGAAGGACTGCAATCGATCCTGCTTCAGTTGACGTTTCACCGCAAACACCATGTGCTCCGGTTTTTCGGTAAAGTTTGGAAGCACCAAGCCTGCTAAGACTACAGCGCTTTGATAGGTTTTTTGCTCTTCGAGCAGGACGATGATCGAGTCTCGTAGTGTATCGAATTCCGTGCGTGCCTCGAATGATGCTAGCAAGAAAACTAGGTCGGTTAAGGGGTCGGCGTTTAATCTTGACTTCGTCACCGTCAATTCACTGACAATACGCTCTGCTTCTCGGCGCAGCACACGCAACGACTGGTCATCCATCGGCCGAATCTGAAGGTTATGTAGGCGACCAACAAATCCCGAGAGCTGCTCAACTGGCGTTCCGGCAAGGACATCAAAAGCCTCCATTAGCCAGAGAGAACCATACTTAAGATCGTCTTCCCGTTCGTGGCGGAGTTCGCCGAGACGTCTACGATTATATGGGGCTGGGTCGAAGCCCAGCTCTTTGCGTTTCTCTATGTGTTTCAATAGCTTACCGATAAACGGGGCTTTTGCTCGATAAAACTTTCCGTTGGGTCCTTCAATAGTGAACGCTTGTAACGACCGCAGTGAGTGAATGTCAGGCTTGTCGTTCAAACCAGGTCGGTCAGTTGTCGCAAAGCCACGATCAAAAAAGTCTAGTTCTGTGAATGGATCGAAGGCATCCACCTGCCCTTCTTGGAAAAGCCGTTTTTGGGTCTGTCCACGTTGCCAGAGAGAAAAAGCCTGTATCAGGGCTGCCATAATGACCAAATCGACTATCGCTCTCGCACCGAAGGTCAGGTGTTTGGCAAATGGACTCGTTTCAGACGGCTCAAAAGGCACCCTCACGTCCACGTCATAAATTTCCCACCAATCAACGAATGGCACTGCTTTAGCGAGTTCGGCGCCAAAGAAACGCAACCAATCAACAAAGCCATTCCCGGCGGAATATGCAGCCACAACTTCGAATGCTGGGGTCCAGTCCTGCAATTGATTGAGCACAAGTGGAACAAGGAAAAAGAAACAAGCGTAGCCGAGCAAGGCTTCGTCTTTAAGGTCATTCCTGAACCCGATGTGGAACGCTGGACCACGCGTAGTACGAATCCGTGTTGCCAGTTCACGATCTTCCTCGACCCATGCCCAACGCCGCCCGAGTGCTAAGACGATTATCATGGCGAGACCGAGCGGTATGAGGCCGTAAGGTGCTGGTAGTCCGTAGCCAAGAGCGCTCAGAGGCAGGATTGTGCCGATCAGCGCCGCATACGGTTTCCAGACAGCTCCTGTTAGCGTGGCGCCAGAAAGCGGAGCGACGAGTCTAACTAAAGCAGAGTCAATATAACTGGCCGAAGCAATTGGTGAGATTGCCCAACCAGCTGCGGATGTCGCCACACTCTCACGGTTTCCTCTGTCTTCGTGGAACTGATTGAGCGCTTTCAGCGCATGCGGTGAAGCAATCATTCCAATGAAACACAGCATCACGGTGGCTGTTATCCATATGCCTAAGTCATCGGAGATAGAAAATTTGTCTTCGCCCGCCGCCCATGCAAGCAATACGATACCGGAAAGAGCGATAACAGAAACGGTGAAAGTTAGCTTGCTGAAAACGTCGTGGCGAAAAAAGGTCCGCTTCGAAAAATCGCCAATCCCTAATTCCAATGATCTTTGATCGACAATCGACATTTCCGTCTTTGTGAACAAGAAAAACAGCAGCGTCAGCGGCAAGAATAAAATAATGGAAGAGACGGTGGCCAGTGTAGTCGTGAAATTTGTAAGATCACCCTGGAATAGCATGTTTGCCGGGCCAAGGCGTTGTTCGTTTCCGAGGAAGATAAACGCGGACATCCCCCATAATAGGGCGACTAGCAAAACAAATGGCTCATCAAAGCTACTAGCTATCCTTTGTTCGTCAGGGTCGTCGCCGTCACAGAGCGCTGCTTTCAAAGCGGGCCATCGTTCCAAGGTCCGGATCGCAAATGTGATAAAGAAAAGACCCAAACTGAAAATAAGAATTCCTCTTGGATCGCCTTGCGCGGTGAACTGAGTAGACGCAAATCCGAAGGAAATCAGTGAAACGAAACCAAGGAATCTGGAAAGGTCCGGCTCTACATGATGCAGCCAACCAAAAAGCTTGTTCCAGTCCCATCCCACGGTTGCATCCTTCCAAATACTCCCTTTTCGAAAACGTAACGAATAGGAGGATGAACGGGAAGACTAAAAGTTGTGTGCTACCTCTGTCCGCAACTCATTTTTGCACACTTACAGTTTTCGGCATTCGCCGTCTCATAATTACGCCCCCTCCGCCACCACCTCATGCTCAGCGCTGAGATACGCTTGCCCACGCATTTCGTGGAGGCGGCTGGCGGTGCGTTGGAATTCGAAGCTGCCGTCTCCGCTGGGGTAAAGGTCGTCCGGCGCGGCGGCGGCGGTGGCGATCAGTTTGGTCTTGGCCTCATAGAGCGCATCGATCAAGGCCACGAAACGGGCCGCCTCATTACGCTTGTCGGGCGTCAGGGCGGGCACGCCGTCGAGCATCAGCGTGTGAAAGGTGCTGGCCAGGGCCAGATAGTCTGACGGGCCGAGGGGGCGGGCACACAGCTCCTCAAAGCTCATGCGCGCCACGCCAGCCGCCTCGCGAGGTATGAGCAGTTTCCGGCCCTTGATGGTCAGCGCGCAGGATTGCGGCTCGGCACCCAGGGTGAGCGCGGCCCAATGGGCGTCCATCGCGGCGTCAGCCTCAGCGCCCAGGGGCGAATGCCAGACGGGCGTTCCCGTCAGGTGCTCAAGGCGATAGTCCCGCGCGCTGTCCAATTCGTGGACCTCGCACTGTTCCTTGAGCAGGGCGATGAAGGGCGTGAAGAGCTGGCGGTTGATGCCGTGCTTGTATAGGTCGTCGGGCACGCGGTTCGAGGTCGCGACCACCGTGACGCCGAAGCCGAACAGGGCCTCGAACAGGCGCGACAGGATCATGGCATCGGCGATTTGCGTGACCTGAAACTCATCAAAGCAAAGCAGGCGGGCGCTGGCGGCGATCTCCTTTGCTGTGGGTGCGATGGGATCATCGCCTGCGCCTTTCACGCGCCACGGGCTGCGGCGGCGTTCGGCCTGGGAGAGCTTGCGCCAGGCGCCGATCTTGTCGTGCACGCTGGCCATGAACTCATGAAAATGGACGCGGTTTTTCTCGCCTTGGGGCACGGGCGCCAGGGCGAAAATCATGTCCATCAGCATGGATTTGCCACGCCCCACACCGCCCCAGAGGTAAAGTCCTCGGGCAGGCTGGGGCTTGTAGAACCAGCCGCCGGGCTTGGCAGCGCGGATTCGCTCGGAAACCGCGTCGAGCCAGGCGGCGGCCTTGGCTTGCTCGGGATCCTCGCGCAGGGCGCCGGACGCGACCCGAGCGGCAAGGGCAGCGCGAACCGTGGTCCCATCAGGTCCCAACGCCAAAGGCTCCGAAGAAGGCTGTAATTGCGCGGGGCTCCACAAGGGCCGTCAGGACGAAACCCGCCAAGGCGCCGCCCAAATGGGCGCCATGGGCAATGACTGCGTTCTGGCGTTGGGAAAGGAACAGGCTGATGCCGATATACGCCGCACCGAAAACGATGGCCGGCATCGGTATGAAGAAGAAGCTCAGCTGGGCCAGCGGCGCGAACAGACAGAAGCCGAGGATGATGCCGGACACAGCCCCCGATGCTCCGACAGCAGAGTAATTCAGCTGCCGCCGCTTGTCCCACAGCATCCACGCCGACGCCCCCAGAAGGGAGCCGAAATAGACGATGAGATAGCCCACCGGACCGAGCACCTGCTCTAGGATCCGCCCAA
>JBCCTK010000080.1:0-15251 GCA_039198685.1 Pseudomonadota bacterium
GCGCCCGCGAGTACCACGCCCTTAACCGTGCCTGAGATTTTCGATGTGCCGATCCGCGCGCGGTAGTTCACCGGGATTTCTACATATTTAAGGCCCGCTTTGAGGGCCCGGACCTGCATTTCAACGGTCCAGCCAAAGGTCGGCGCCGACATGGCCAGCTGGTCGTAAGCTGTCTTCCGGATCGCGCGCATGGGCCCTAAATCCGTATAACGCCCGCCCCATAGCCAGGCCATCAAGCGGCATGCGAGAAAATTTCCCCACCGTTGGGGCAAAGTCAGCGCCCCCGTTTCCGGTGTTCCAAGTGCGCGGGATCCGACAACGAAATCCATCCCACCTTCGATGATGGGTGCGATAAGACGCGGGATATCTTGCGGACGGTCTGCGCCGTCCCCGTCCATGAAAATCAAGATGTCAGCATGACCGGCTTTGGCCACTCCGGCCAGGCAAGCGCGCCCATATCCAGCCTGCGGTTCAGACACAACCGTTGCGCCAGCCCGGCGCGCGATCCGTGCCGTAGCATCGATGGAGCCATTATCTGCAAGGATGACTTCGTCGGCATGTGCGGCTGCGCCACGCACAACGTCCCCGATCGCTTCAGCCTCGTTCAGAGCCGGGATGATGATGACCCGTCTCAAGGCCTTGGCCTTGCGAAGAGGGCATCACGGACAAAGAAATAAAGCGCCGGCAGGAATGCCGTTGGCACAATCAACCAAAGGTAAAGCGTATCGCCATCCCCGAGTACAAACCGAAAATAGTAGAGCGGCCAGGTGACCGACATGAAAAGTAAGCCGCGATTGGCGATCAGGGGCAGAAGCGGTGCGGTCCAAACAAGGTACCATGGATAGCCGGTCGGTGAGAGAAAGATCAGTGCACCGATGACGATGAGCCAGGCGAAAACCAGTCTTTCCCCCGTCATGGGGCCTTTGCCCAAAGCCGTCGCAATTGCGACTGTGGAAATCGTCCCGGCAATCACCAAACGCGCAAGCGTGTCCGCGCGCTCAAGCCATCCAAACAGGCCGTTGCTGATGAGCGGAAACAAGAAGGCGTGGGTTTGCCAGGACGTGGAATAAGCGCCCAGCCCATCATCGGGCTGTATCGCTCGAAAAACCTGGGGGAGCAGTACGAGGGCAACGAGGCCTGCAAAAACCGCAGACAGTCTCAACAAGGCGGGCCAATCGCGCCAGTATCCCATCGCCAGGGCCGGAAACAGCACTATTGGCCAAAGTTTGACTCCCACTGCGAGGCTCAGGGCGGTACCGGCGAAACCGGGCCGGCGCGAGAGGGTCATCCAAAGGGCAGCCAAGAGCGGCGCCACGAGCAAACCGTCCATATGTCCGGCGCCAAAGACTTGCAGGATAATCAGGGGGTTCAGCCAGTAGATCGCGCTTAAAATAAGGGGCCGTCCCATGATCCGCAGCACTTGGAGTAAAATGAAGAAAGCCGCCAGGTCCGACAGCAATAGTACGCCGCGCCAGGCCGTGAATGAAAACGGGGCCACTGTGGCGCTCAAGGCGAAGGCAGCTTGGGCAATGGGGGGGTAGATGGTCGACAGGTATGGATAGTTAATACGCCGGTGGGCTTCAGCGTTCTCAGCCGCCAGCGTTTGCAGAACGGCCAAGTTTGGATCATCGGGCAGCGGACGTTTGGCGCCAAACGCGTCAACGGGAGCAGCCGCTGCTGGTGGATGGCTGTAGGGATCAATGCCAGCGGCAAGCGATGCACCATCCCAGAGATACCGATACCAGTCATCTTCGAAGACGGGCGTGGAAGAAAACATTGCAAGGCGCAGGGCCAGCCCGACACCAAATATACAAAATAGAAGTCGCGCAGAGGATGGCTGGTGGCGCAGTCGTGACACCAGCCACAGGAATACAATGCCTGCAAGGATCGCGAGCGTTATATAGGGCGCCCATGGCGTGGCCTCCATAGCCGCCCCGTATGGAAACCCGGACGACAGCCAAGCCAGGCCCGCCACCATCAATCCCAGGCAGACCAGCGGAGCCACAATGGCATTGGATCCAGACCGGGTGCGACTGGATCCAGTACCCGGCCAAGCCGCATTATTGGAGCCTGGCCGGGTCAATCGTTTTAGGATCCGCGGCCGAAGCTGCCGCCGCCACTGCTGCCAAAACCGCTGCTTGCGCTGGACTGCCGGGGACGAAAGCGCTCTACGGTCGAAGACATATTCCTGTAGCTGATTTCAGCCGTGTCCTGAAAGACCTCACCGGTTCTGGACGCCTCGCGAATATGGCGGAGCAGTGCGGCGGAATCGCCATCGAAAACACTCGGCGCATACCATTCGTAGAATTCACCGAGCCGGACGCTCCCGCGGCGCGCGCGAAAGATATCGCGGTCCTTGGTGAATTCGGCGGCAATTCTGGAGAGCTCTGCGTCGACGGTTTGCCCATTAAACGGCGTGGACGGAAGTGCCGGTCCACCCTCCAGTCCCTGATAGAGTCCATAAATGATATAAGGGTTGTCCCAGCCACCGAGCAGGATCTGCCGCTCAATATCATCGATCGAGAGCATGACGCCATTCACCGAAATGCGCTTGGCGCTCCAAAGGGAACCCGGCGCGCTTGGTGTACCCCGTTTGTCATCGAAATTGCGCAGCGACCGTTCTTCCGAAAGCGCTTTGACCACAAGAAAGTTCCGTGTGTTCAGCCAGTAAGCCAATTGGTCGTCGCGGCTCAGCGAAGTGACATCTACGCTCGCCAGATATCGGGTATAGGATGTGAGAAACCCAGCCGCGCTCTCGCGTATGGCTTCATACGCCACCAAGGTGCGCTCGTCGTCGCGAATGGCCAAGACGTTAAAAAGCTCTTGGTAGGGAGCGTAGTCGACGGCGCTACCGCTTTGCTCGCTGGTTTCGGAAAAAACGGCGAATGCGCCAGACTGAGCCACCGCGGCGGGGCTGAAAGAGATCATGCTTGCGAGCAGAGCGAATTTGAGCGTTTTTGCGGAAGTCATTGATCAGTCCTGCATTGGGGGCGAGTGAATGCCGTTGTCGATGGCTGCGAAATTGCTCACCCATCCCGTTGCGACAACTCAACTTCCTTGAACAAAGTGTGAGACCGATTTTATCGGTCGCCTGTCGGTATCAGGGCGGTAGTGATTGGCGCGGGTCGGCATGATCGGCGCGGCACGCCCTCGTTTGCCTTGCCCACTCGCTCCATTCGCGGGACAAGCGCGCCATGGATACCCGCTCTGACTTTTCGCAACCCGATGATGATGCCAGCCTCGACCCTGTGCTGCTGGCGGATCTGGCTGATGCGGTATACGAGGCCGATCGGCCTTGGCTGTCGCGCACGCTGTCCCGGCTTCACCCTGCCGATGCAGCTGATGCGTTGGAGCAGCTGTCAAAGGATGCGTTTTACAATGCGGTAGACCTGCTTGCGCGAGACCTGCCCAGCGAGATCCTGATCGAATTGCGCGGTGAGTATCGCGAAGATGCGGTTGAGGCGTTGCCCGATGAGGTGGTCGTAGACGCCCTCGAAGCGCTCGACTCTGACGACGCAACTGCCATCGTTGCGCACCTTGAAGAGGATCGGCGCGACAGGATCCTCGCCCAGATTGCCCCGCGCGATCGGGCTGCGCTTGAGCAAGGTATGGCCTATGGCGAGGAGACTGCCGGGCGGCTCATGCAAACTGAAGTGATGGCCGCACCGGAATTCTGGACCGTGGGCGAGGCCATCGACCATGCGCGCGACCAGGGCGAGGCCCTGCCAGCACAGTTCTATGAGATTTGCATTGTCGACCCCGGTATGAAGGTGAAGGGCGTTGTCCCGCTCTCCATGCTGATGCGCACGCCCCGCGATGTGGCGCTCACCGACATCATGCAGCTGCTTGATAGCGATATTCGTGGCGACATGGACCAGGAGGAGGTGGCCTATCAATTCCAGAAATACCACCTCGCCCAGGCGCCCGTAAAGGATGCCGATGGCCGTCTGATTGGCATCATTACCGTTGATGACATGGTGGAGGTTATCCAGGACGAAAATACCGAAGACCTGCTCGCCCTTTCCAATGTGTCTTCAGCCGATGGGTCTGACACGGTGTTAGAGAGCGTCCGGGCCCGTGCGCCATGGCTTGCCGTGAACCTGATCACGGCTTTTGTCGTGTCCGGGGTGATCGCTGTCTTTGAGGCAACGCTTGAGCAGATCGTCGCGCTCGCCATTCTCATGCCCGTTGTGGCCGCGCTCGGTGGCAACGCAGGCAGCCAGGGCCTGGCCGTTAGCGTGCGCGCGATCGCAGAGCGCGAACTGGAGGGCACGGCTACACGCCGCGCCGTTTTGCGCGAATGCCTCACGGGGCTTGTTAATGGGATCATTTTTGCCCTGGGCGTGGCAGCGATTGCCTATGTCTGGTTTGCCGATATGCACTTGGCCATGGTCATTGCCGCTGCCATGCTGGCAACGTTTTTCTGGGCAGGGCTTTCTGGTATCCTTGTTCCACTTTCGCTTAAAAGGATGGGCGCTGATCCGGCCGTGGCATCTTCAGTGTTTGTGTTGACCCTCACCGATATAGTAGCGTTTTTCTCCTTTCTGGGTCTTGCGACGCTGGTGTTGCTGTAATTCACCAATCGATGGCGTAGCGATTGCAGCCTGAACGGGTGAACTGGGACATTTGTGTCCCGTATCGGAGCAGCCGATGGCAGGGCGCATGCGCACTTCGCAGACTGGTGTCGACCTGATCACTCGATTTGAGGGGTTCCGCGCACGCTCTGAAGCCCTGGTGGATGGCGGACATGTCATCGGATTTGGCCATACGCGCCATGCCAAGGCGAACCAGAAAATCTCCGTGGAGGACGCCCTCACCCTGTTGAAAGGCCATGACTTGCCGCCCATCGAAAAGGCGCTGGCTGCGCGGTCGCTGGCTCCGCTTGGACAAAACGAATTTGACGCGCTTGTCGCCTTTGCGTTCAACATTGGCTTGGAAAACTTCCTCGACAGCGATGTGTTCGCGCTCGTGAATTCCGGGGTAAAGTTGAATGCTGCAGAGGCTATGGCCGCTTGGCGTAAGGCGCGGGTGGATGGTCGTGTCATCGTTGTGGACGCCTTGGTGCGGCGCCGCGCGGCTGAACGCGCCTTGTTTCTTGAGGTCCCAGGCGGACCGACGCCAGCGGCTACACCGATTGTGCGCCCAATATTGGATCTTGCCGCTGCCATCCTCCATCCGCGTGATCCATCGGAAGGGCTTGCTGCTACCGTTGAGAACCAGGACGTTGAGGAGGTTCTCCACGGCGAAGAACAGGTGCTTGAGGCGCCCAGCCGCGATTTCGACGAAATCCCCCTTGAGTCTGCTACCGAGGTTGCCGCGCGAAATGTGACGGAGCGATTGACGCGCATTCTGGGCGAAGACCCCGCAAAAAGGTCCGGCGATGATACCCCTGATGACGAAAGCGTTGAGGAGATCACCCGCGCCGTTTCCGCCCTCGCCGATCCCTTGGACCCTGACACCCAAAATGAAGTGGAAAGCCGCCAGGGTGACTCAGCTGAAAGCCCGGCATCGGGCGCTGTCGCCCAAGTCGAACAGGTGGAAGATGGCGCTGCCGAAGACCCCATAGCCGCTGCAGCGATTGCAGCCCTCACAGCTCAGCTTGAAACTGATGATCCTGGGCAACTGGACATTCGTGAAACCGGTGGGGCCCTCGAACCGAGCCGCCCATTGGCGCCGCGGACGAATGGGAAAGCCAAAATGGCGTCCGGGCCGGAAGAGATCGCCCCTGACCCCAACCCGACGAACGCCGCTGTGGTTGATGATCTCGAGCCGTTGGACTTTGACGACGTCGCCCAGACCGACCCAGACACGTCGCGCGGTCACGCTCCATTGGGCTCTCTTTTGCTGTATGGCCTGTCTGCGTTTGGCGGGGCACTCATCGGGGCGTGGGGCGTGAAACACCTCACCGATACAATGGCATCAACCGCGCCTCTCCAGAGCGATTGGGCGCTCTATGCCGGACCCTTCGCAATCCTGATCGGTGGACTGATTTTTCTGATCATGGGGTATTATCTTTTGCAGGCTCTTTTCACTGAAGGGTGAAATGCGGCTAGCCGGCGTGTTGGCGGATCGTGCCGTTTCGGGTAGTCCACTCGATATGATCCCAAACACATATCCTTCGCTGAACTTCGATTTGGGTGAAACGGTCGACATGCTGCGCGACAGTGTGAAGAGTTTTGCCCAGAATGAAATCGCCCCGCTCGCGGACGAGATTGATCGCACCGATGTCTTCCCGCGCCAATTGCTTCCCAAGATGGGCGAATTGGGCCTCCTGGGCATAACGGTCGAGGAAGAATGGGGCGGCACGGGGCTTGGCTATCTCGAACACTGTATCGCCATGGAGGAGGTCAGCCGCGCCAGCGCGTCTGTTGGGCTGTCTTATGGTGCTCACTCGAACTTGTGTGTGAACCAGTTGCGCCGATGGGGTACCGACGACCAGAAGACGCGGTACTTGAGCAAGCTCGTCACGGGCGAACACCTCGGCGCCCTGGCGATGAGCGAAACAGGGGCAGGCTCGGACGTGGTGTCGATGACGCTGCGGGCCGAAAAGAAGGGTGACCATTACGTCCTGAATGGCGGCAAAATGTGGATCACCAATGGCCCGGACGCCGATACGCTGATCGTTTATGCGAAGACAGACCCGGCTCAATATTCTCGCGGTATCACCGCTTTTTTGATTGAGAAGGGCTTTGCCGGTTTCAGCGTGGCCCAGAAGCTGGACAAGCTTGGCATGCGCGGGTCGGAGACCGGTGAGTTGGTTTTCGAGGATTGCGAAGTTCCTGAAGAGAACATTATGGGCCCGCTGAATGGCGGGGTCGAAGTGCTGATGTCTGGCCTGGATTATGAGCGCGCCGTCCTCTCAGCGGGCCCGATTGGCATCATGCAGGCCGCGCTCGATGTCGTCCTGCCCTATGTCCATGAGCGCAAGCAGTTCGGCAAACCCATCGGCGAGTTCCAGCTCATTCAGGGCAAGGTCGCCGACATGTATGTCGAGATGAATGCGACGCGGGCCTATGTCTATGCTGTCGCCAAGTCCTGCGACCGCGGAGAGACGACCCGAAAAGACGCCGCCGGGGCGATCCTCTATGCCGCTGAGAAGGCGACGAAGATCGCGCTGGACGCGATCCAGATCCTTGGCGGCAACGGCTACACGAATGACTATCCCACGGGCCGGCTGCTGCGCGATGCGATACTCTACGAGATCGGCGCAGGCACCAGCGAAATCCGCCGTTTCCTGATCGCGCGGGAATTGTTCCAGGAAACGGCTTGAACGCGATTGAATATTCTGAGCCTAAGCTGCAGGGACGGGCTTGACGATCCGGGTTTCGCCTTTTCGGCGGCGCAGCGTGTCGCCTGGAAAAAGCTCGCCGCCGTCAAGCGCCTTGAGAGTGGCCTCATATCCCGCTTCCACGGCGGCGTCATAGGCCTTCCAATCGCGCAGTTCGATGCCGCTGAGTTCCGGCAATACGAGAATGTCGGTGAATTCGCGTCCTGCATTGGGATTGATGCTGAGTGTGGCCGTGCGCATCAGCAGGCCGGCAATGGGCGGAGCTGAGGAAAAACCGTGTTCCCAAACCCAGGGCAGAAAGCCGGTGGGCGTCTTGAACTCCTCAGCTGAGAGCCCTTCCGGTGCGCGGGCCACATCACAGCCGATCACGGCGCCACGGTGGAAATCACGCATCACGTCGGCGGGAAAATTGTTCAGCACGGCGCCATCGACCAGGACCTCTCCCTTATCCACGACGGGCGGCAATATTCCGGGCAGGGATATCGAGGCCCTGAGCGCCCTGCGCAGCGACCCCGACCGGTGCACGCGATAGGCTCCATCGGTGAGGTTTGTGGAGACGGCAAAAAAGGGCAGGGCGAGGTCGCCGATTTCGGCCTCGCCGAAATGCTCCTTCAGGCGGTTGTCCACACGTTTGCCGCGCACCATCGAGACCACCGGCAAGCGCCAATCGCCCAGCGGGTTGGAGTCTACGAAGGCCTTGCGGATCCGAAAGTCGATTTCGTTGTCGTCCCAACCCATGGCGACGCATGCCGCAATCACAGCGCCCATGGATGCGCCGCCCGTGAAATCAATTGTAATGCCGCGCTCGCGCAATGCCCTGATCACGCCGATCTGGGCATACGCCCGCGCGCCGCCGCCCGATAGCACCAAGCCAACAGAGCGCCCTGCCATCACCCGCGCGAGGCGGTCACAATCTACTCCCTGCATGCCGTTCCAGTGAAAGACACGGGTAGCATCGGCGGCATCGCGCCAGGTCTTGGGCTTGCAAACCTGGCGTTCGCCACCGGCATGGCAGAGCACGACGTCGACGAGTTGGAAGGCGCGGGCTGGGGAGGGGTCTTCCGGGAAAAGTGGTACCGATGGGCGTGCATCTGCGCGGGCACAGACCCAGATCCGGTCCGCTTGGCGCATTGCCAGGCGGTACCAGGCCGTGTCGCTGATATCGGCTGTTAGAAGCACGAGGTCGTGGTCGCGTTCCAACTGGTCGAAAAAGGCGGTGGGTTTGTCGTCGCCCCGTGCCTCATCGACGATCGCGACCTTGAGATTCAGTTTGGTCAGGGCGTTCTTAAGCGCTTCTGCCCTGAGGTCGACATCCATTGTGGGTGACGTCGAAATCAGTGCAAAGATCTTCGGCTCTGCCCGATCAGAGCGGCGCCTGGATTGCTTCAGCCTCAGCAGGATCAGCCGGATCATGGCTTCCAGAATTTCTGGCTCAGCCTTGATCAGCCGGTCAAAGCCCTTGCGGGTAATCTTGAGGATCTCGGAATCCCGCAGGGCATAGACACTGTTGCTATGCTGCTCGTTTTCCAGTTGGCCATCGCCATCGCTATCCTGCGCCAGGAAGAGCGCCATCTCGCCGACGGGTTCGCCCGCACGGATATGGCCAATGAATTCGTTGCGGCCGTCGATAGCCCTTCTGAACGTGCCGAGCGCGCCCGTGACGACGAAGTAGATGCAGTCGGATATATCGCCGGCCTCGAAAAGCGGTGTGCCGGCCGGCAACGAAAACCAGGTCGCTTCGCGCCCTGCTGCGCGCAGGGCACGGCGTGGAACATCCGCCAGAAAGGGAATCGACTTCAGGAACGGTGCGAGGTTTGGGCCCATGCGAACAAACATGATGATCCCTATCCCTTTCGAAAACCCTATACTCGCCAAACAGGTGCGTCATCTCGCCGTGACCGCTGCGAGACGCCTGTGTTGCCGAGCAGACAGATGCAAATGTCAGGCCCTGAAATCGGGTGCGACTTGCACTTGCATGGCCGTGGACAAATATGGTGGCTTCTGCGAACACAACGCTGTTGACTCGCCCGACACTGGATAAGGCCCCGCCCATGCATGACACCTATCAGACCGCGCTCAACCTCGTTCCCATGGTTGTGGAGCAGTCAAGCCGCGGGGAGCGCTCGTTCGATATCTTTTCGCGCCTTCTACGTGAGCGGATTATTTTTATCACCGGCGCCATCGATGATGGCACCGCGTCTTTGGTGACGGCGCAATTGCTGTTTCTTGAGTCTGAGAACCCAAAAAAAGATATTGCCATGTATATCAACAGCCCTGGCGGATACGTTTCGTCTGGGCTCGCAATCTACGATACGATGCAATATGTCCGCACGCCGATTTCGACGGTTTGCATCGGCCAGGCAGCCTCTATGGGGTCGCTTTTGCTGGCGGCGGGTCAAAAAGACCAGCGCATCGCCTTGCCGAATGCGCGTATCATGCTGCACCAGCCATCGGGCGGGTATCGCGGCGTCGCAACCGATATTGAGCGTCATGCCGAAGAGATTATCGATCTCAAGCGGCGGCTGAACAATATCTACGTCAAGCATACTGGCCAGGATTACGAGACGATTGAGGCCAAGCTGGACAGGGATACGTTCCTGACAGCGGAAGAAGGTGTTGAATTTGGGATTGTGGACCGTGTGTTTGAACGACGTGCCGATGATGAAAGTTCCGAATAGCATCTCCATGCGGCCCCTGGCTTGCAGGGCGCTGCAACATATGATCGACTAGGTGTGTCGCGAAGGTTTGCGGTTGTAAGGACACCTTTAACGCTTGACGCGGCAATGAGGCAGGTATGGCGAAAGAAAACGGCTCCGGCGATTCAAAGAATACGCTCTATTGTTCGTTCTGCGGCAAGTCCCAGCATGAAGTGAAAAAGCTTATTGCGGGTCCCACTGTGTTCATCTGTGATGAATGCGTTGAGCTCTGCATGGATATCATCCGTGAAGAGAACAAGTCGGCGATGGTCCGCTCTCGCGAGGGTGTTCCAACCCCGCAGGAAATCTGCGATGTCCTTGATGATTATGTGATCGGCCAGGCTTACGCGAAACGCATCCTGTCGGTTGCAGTGCACAATCATTACAAACGCCTGGCCCACGCTTCCAAGAATGACAGCGTGGAATTAGCGAAATCGAATATCCTCCTTGTCGGTCCTACCGGTTGCGGCAAGACTCTGCTCGCCCAGACTCTGGCGCGCGTGCTTGACGTGCCATTCACCATGGCAGACGCGACTACGTTGACCGAGGCGGGGTATGTGGGCGAGGATGTTGAGAACATTGTACTCAAGCTACTTCAGGCGTCCGATTACAATGTAGAACGCGCCCAGCGAGGCATTGTCTATATCGACGAGATCGACAAGATTTCCCGCAAGTCCGACAACCCCTCGATTACGCGTGACGTTTCGGGCGAAGGGGTGCAGCAGGCGCTTCTGAAGATCATGGAAGGTACAGTCGCCTCTGTGCCGCCCCAGGGCGGGCGCAAGCATCCCCAGCAAGAGTTCCTCCAGGTGGATACCACCAATATTCTGTTCATCTGCGGCGGGGCATTTGCGGGCCTCGACAAAATTATCGCCCAGCGCGGTGAAGGTTCGACGATTGGCTTTGGTGCTGATGTGAAAGACGCCGATGAGCGCACAACCGGCGTGCTTCTGCGCGAATGCGAGCCGGAAGACCTGCAACGCTATGGCCTTATTCCGGAATTCATTGGTCGCCTGCCTGTCATCGCCACCCTCGAAGATCTCGACGAAGATGCATTAATCCAGATCCTGACCCAGCCTAAGAACGCCCTGCTGAAGCAGTACCAGCGTCTGTTTGAAATGGAGACGGTTGATCTGACCTTCACGGAAGAAGCATTGTCAGCCGTCGCCAAGAAAGCCATTTCCCGCAAGACGGGTGCGCGCGGCCTGCGATCCATCATGGAGGGCATCCTGCTCGACACGATGTACGAGCTGCCAAACCTGCGCGGTGTGCAGGAAGTGGTTATCAATGGCGAAGTGGTCGATGGGAATGCCGAACCGCTTTACGTCCATGGTGAGGCCCAACAAAGCGCGGGCTGATCTTCCGTCAGATCACGTTTCAGGAAGGTTTCGCGGCAAGGGGACAATTCCTCTATCGCGAGCTTTGACGACAGATTTTACGGCTTTGTTTGAATAACGACGCAGCCCTTGACAAATCGCCTGTGCAAACCGGGTTGATCCGTCGGCCCGCACGCCCAACATCACGTCTGTCAGAAAACGAGAATCGCCCGACACTCGGGCGCTCTAGCTGGCGCGTCGCCGCTGAGCGGGACAAAGCGCCGAAAAAAGGAGGCATTCATGCCTGAACAAAAGACACTCCCCGTCCTCCCCTTGAGGGACATTGTTGTCTTCCCGGACCTGGTGGCGCCGCTTTTTGTGGGCCGTGACAAGTCCGTACGCGCCCTCGAAATGGTCGAGGACGGTGAAAACGAAATCATGCTTGTGGCCCAGCAGGACGCCACGGTCGATGATCCAGGCGCCGATGATCTTTATCAGGTCGGCACCATCGCGACGATCTTACAATTGCTGAAACTGCCCGACGGTACGGTCAAGGTTTTGGTGGAAGGGCGCGAACGCGCCAACCTCCAATCGCTCCACGACCGCGGCGATTATTTCGAAGCCGAGATTGCAACGTTGGACGCACCCTCCGACGTGGCCGATGATATTGAAGCGCTGTTGCGCGCGGTGGTCGAGCAGTTTGAAAGTTATGTGAAACTAAACCGGAAAATCCCTCCGGAGAGCGTATCTACGATTTCCCAGATCACCGAGGCAGGAAAACTCGCCGATGCTGTGGCCAGCCAGCTGTCGGTGAAACTCTCCGACAAGCAGGAAATGCTTGAGATGACCGATCCGCGCGCACGGCTTGAGAAGTTCTTCGCGCTGATGGAAGGCGAAATGGGCATGCTTCAGATGGAGCGCAAAATCAAAAACCGCGTAAAGCGGCAGATGGAGAAGACCCAGCGCGAATACTACCTGAATGAGCAAATGAAAGCGATTCAGCGCGAGTTGGGCGAGGGCGGCAGCGGCGATGGCGGTGAGCGCGATGAAGTCGCTGAACTTGAGCAGAAGCTTGAAGCGGCCAAACTGCCAGAAGAGGCCCGCACGAAGGCTGAAGCTGAGCTGAAAAAGCTGCGCCAGATGAGCCCGATGTCGGCAGAGAGCACTGTGGTGCGCAATTATCTGGACTGGATGATTGCGCTGCCCTGGGGCGAGCGCAAAGACATCTCGATCGACCTCACCAAGGCCGAGAACCAGCTCGACGATGACCATTACGGCCTCGACAAGGTCAAGGAACGGATCCTTGAATATCTTGCCGTGAACAAGCGGACAGAGAAGCTGCGCGGGCCAATCCTGTGCCTCGTCGGTCCGCCCGGCGTGGGTAAGACCTCGTTGGGCCGCTCCATCGCCGAGGCCACGGGCCGCGACTTTGTGCGCGTCTCCCTGGGTGGCGTGCGCGACGAAAGTGAGATCCGCGGCCACCGCAGGACTTATATTGGCTCAATGCCCGGCCGGATCATCCAATCCCTGAAGAAGGCAAAGTCAGGCAATCCGCTCTTCTTGCTTGATGAGATCGACAAGATGGGGATGGATTATCGCGGTGATCCCGCTTCGGCACTCTTGGAGGTGCTCGATCCGGAGCAGAATTCGACCTTCAACGACCACTATCTGGAGCTCGACTACGATCTCTCGGACGTCATGTTCGTGACAACGGCTAACTCCTTGAATATGCCCCAGCCCCTGCTGGACCGTATGGAGATCATTCGTATCGCTGGCTATACAGAGGATGAAAAGCTGGAGATCGTCACCCGGCACCTCATCCCAAAAGTGCGTGAGAATCACGGTCTGACTGACTCTGAATGGATCGTCGCCGACGCAGCCATTCGCGATCTTACGCGGTACTACACCCGCGAAGCGGGCGTCCGGAATCTTGAGCGGGAAGTCGCCCGCCTTGCCCGCAAGGCTGTCCGCGAGATCGCCCAAAGCGAGGCGACATCCATCATGGTGACGCCGGAGAACCTTTCTGACTATGCTGGCGTTCGGAAGTTCCGTTATGGCCTGGCCGACGAAACCGACCAGATTGGCGCCGTGACAGGCCTGGCCTGGACGGAGACGGGCGGTGACCTGCTGACGATTGAAGCGGTCTCCATGCCGGGACGCGGCAACATGAAGGTGACGGGCAATTTGCGCGATGTGATGAAGGAATCCATCCAAGCGGCAAGCTCGCTCGTGCGGTCGCGCTCGGTCAATCTGGGTATCAAGCCTACGGCGTTCACCACCAAGGACATCCACGTCCACGTTCCCGAGGGCGCCACGCCAAAGGATGGCCCGTCTGCGGGTATCGCCATGACAACGGCCATTGTGTCCCTACTCACGGGTAATCCTGTGTCTCGGGAAGTCGCCATGACGGGCGAGATTACCCTGCGTGGACGGGTGTTGCCGATTGGGGGCTTGAAGGAGAAACTGCTCGCGGCCCTGCGTGGTGGCATCAAGACCGTGCTGATCCCGGCTGAAAACGAGAAGGATCTCGTCGACATCCCGGAGAATGTGAAGCAGCAGCTGACCATTGTTCCTGTGTCAGACATCAATGAGGTGCTCGCGCGGGCCTTGACCCGTCCGCTTCATCCGATCGAGTGGACGGAAGAAGACGAAGCCCAACTCCAGGCCAACCTCGCCGGCCGTGGCTCCACGGGAACGGGCGGCACGGACGTCATCCGAGCGAATTAGGCCAGAAGGTCAAAAGCCAATGAAAAAGCCCCGGACTCACAGTCCGGGGCTTTGTTCATGGACGTTTCACGGACGCTGGAAGATGAAACCGATCCGATAGAAAAGACGTCAGGTCCGCCGTCGAAACCCTCTTCATCGGATTAAAATGGGTGTCGTTGGCCCGGATGCCCTGTTTGGCCGTAAAGTTATACTCAGCGCCAATTCCGCCAGAGAACCCGCCCACATCGACATCTGCAGACCCGACTTCATCGACAGAACCGCTGAAGCGGGACGTGCCGTAGCCGAGACTAGCATGAAGGGAGAGTTGCTCGCCAGCGGGCAGGCGCGCAAAGGCTGAGTCGAGTTCTATATCAATGCCTTCAATCTCGTCTTGGCCAATACCAAAGGACCCCTCGCCCTCCACTCCGAAGTTTTCAGTGAAGAATGCGGTGCCACGGATAGTTGCGGCGGGCAGGGTCGCGCCTTCGCCATTAAACGCAGCGATCGAGGCGCTAACCTTGAATTCGGTTTCGGCCTGCGCGGGTGTTGTGATGCCAACGGCCACGGCGGCGCCAAAAAGGATCAACTTATAATCCATAATTTCTCCGGGCCCAGTGTAAAAGCTCACTGACTCGCGACATCGGAAACTGAAGTGTTTGCCAAGGAAAGACCCTCCGACTGACGAACCGAGGGTGTGCAATGCTGGGGGAAAGCTGCAATAGGGGTTGCAAGCGATCCTCGCCTGAGCCAATAAACGGCGCCTGAGGGCGGTTAGCTCAGTTGGTAGAGCATCTCGTTTACACCGAGAGGGTCAGCGGTTCGAGCCCGTTACCGCCCACCATATTTTTCAGGCGGTTAGCCCATGTCTGACTCCTCATCTGTGGCGCGGTTAACAGGTTCTATTCTCGCGCCATGCTGATGGATGAACCTTTGATCGCGCAGACGGCGTTCTGCCGTCTTTGGTCGGGTACCCCATGTCTTGCGTAACGAGACCAGCCACTCCTCGCCACTTGGCCAAGCGCCGGGAGACCCTGCATCAAGGCCATAGGTGCTCAGCCACTCTTGGGTGAAACCATTTGAATCTGATCGTAGGGGCGGAGGGTTAGAATTTCGATGCCCAGAGCCTGGTTTTTGGCCAAGCCGCTTTTGTAGCCACCGCTCAATGGTCCGTGTCGATGAACCTTATCTGTCCTATCCTTGCCGCAAGCCTTTGAAAATCGAAGCTTGGATGGGCTCAAACAAGTA
>JBCCTK010000081.1:0-15083 GCA_039198685.1 Pseudomonadota bacterium
CATCAAGTAGGATCCTGCTGCCATTTCAATTTAGGGCTGAAACACTCTGAGCGTGTGCCAAGGTCCCTTTTTGGGGGTCTGGGATGAGTTTAGACGTTTTGACAGGAGTCCCTCGCGCTTCGGCCACGAGAACTGCCGTTTGGGTCTCAATGCGACTTCTAAGGTCATCCATAAACAGCGTTTTATCCTCTCCGGGAAAGACCGGCTCGAGAAATTCGATGATCGCGGTTCCTGGCGTTTTGTGATGGTCCTCCTGGGACCAGAAGACGCCGAGATTGGTTGCCACAGGCACGATAGGAACGTTCATCGCGCGGGCCATGTGCCATACACCCGCTTTGTAACGAAAATGGGTGTCGACAGGCGCCAGATGGCCTTCTGGATAGATCAGGACACGCCGCCCGTCAGCCTTGGCCAAGGCCATCCCTTTTGAGAGTGAGTCTGCCTTCCGCTCACCTCCGCCGCACGTGTCGATGACAATCGCACCCAGCTTTTTCAAAATGCCGCCGACCAGAGGTAATTTCTCAAGGTGATCGCCCGTGACAAAAGCGAGATTTTCGACTTCAGGGTAGATCAGAAAGCCATCGCCCCAGCTTTGATGTTTCGCAGCCAGGATAAATGCGCCATCCGGCATGTTCTCTCGGCCCCGCACCTCTTTCTTTATGCCTGCAAAGAGCGCCAGAGCGCCGTTCATGGCCCGCGTGTAGCTCCGAATGATCGCGGTCACCGGTCCCCTGCCCGGCAACGCCAGAAAGGGTACTGAAATGAGCACGTATAAAACTGATAGCAGCCAGTAACTGGCTGCAAAGAGAAACGACCTCATCTGACCGGTTGCCTATTTTTGTTTTAAAATCGCAAGTATGGCCCGCGTGAACACGTCAATATGCTGACTCATGGGCCCAGGAAGCCGATTATAAGCCTTGTTCTGTCCAGACTGCATCATCACGCCCAAACTCATAGCGGCCAGGACAGCAGGATTGCCCTCCGGGATCTCACCGGAACGCATCAATCCCCCGATCAAAGTCTCGGTGATCGAAACTGGGTCATCGTCACGGCGGATGTCATGGGGTAGATACTTGTTCAATGATAGGAGGTGGAAAGAAAATAACAACCAATCCTCATCGGCCAGATCACAGTAGGCTGTTACAACCCGCCGGATACGGTCTTCCAACGAGTCGCCCGCTGCCCACCCTTCAAGCATCATGCTGCCAAGACGATTATGCGTCTCCATGAAGAGCGCGAGGGCCAACTCATCCTTTCCAGGATAGTGGCGATAGAGTGCGCCTTCTGATACGCCTGCTTCTTCAGCAATTTCGCGCGTGGTTGCACCCTCAACGCTTTTCGTCACGAAGAGCTTGAGGGCTGCGCGTTCAATCTTGGGGCGCGCATTACGGGCCCGCGGCCGGCGGGTGGTCTCAGATAGAGCGGACATCGTCTTCCTTTCTCGCTCAAGTTGTCCAAGAGCGCAACTCTCTACGCTATTTGTGAGTATATGCTCACTAGTTAGATTATTCAACTCCTAAATGCATCTAGGTCTGAAAGACGAGAAACCATTTAGTCAAAAACCTTCCTCGCGCACCATGATTCCCGCAGCGCGTGAAATGAACCGACGCATATCTTCCGCTCGTACAACAGTGTAGCAAATGGGTGGTGCGGCACCGTCCTAATTTGTATGGACCCGTCCGTATATCCGCCCAGTCTGGCTGCCCAGCAGCGCTCACCAAGATTACAACGCAGGCTGTATCGGGCCCTCGGCGCGACCATGGACAAATTGGTCGACATATTCGTTACCGGGCGCATCGATTTCGGAGGCGGACCCATTCCAAATAATCTTGCCCTCAAACAGGAAAGAGACGCGATCAGCGATTTTCCTCGCCGAAGCCATGTCATGGGTGATCGAGACAGCGGCCGCTCCAAGCGCTTTGACCTGCTCAATTATCAAGTCGTTGATAGCGTCTGCAGTGATTGGGTCGAGCCCCGTCGTCGGTTCATCAAAAAATATAAGGTCAGGCTCAGAAATAATGGCGCGTGCGAGCCCAACTCGCTTCTGCATACCGCCAGAAATCTCAGCCGGTTTCAAGTCTGCCGCTGTTGCGCCAAGACGGACTTTCTTGAGTGCTGCAATGGCGCGATCCCGTGCTTCTCTGCGGTGGATCCCATCGGCATGAATCAAGCGGAACGCCACATTTTCCCAAACTGTCAGTGAATCGAATAAAGCAGCCGACTGGAACAACATACCGATCCGCGCGCGCATGGCTTCGCGCTCTCGGCCCGTACCATAGGTTACATCCGCGCCGTCAAAAATCACCTGTCCTTCGTTAGGAGTCATCAATCCCAACGCATTCTTGAGCATGACGGACTTTCCGGACCCCGACCCTCCCAAAACCACCAATGACTGTCCTGGCGCGACATCCAGGTCTACGCCTTTGAGAACATGGTTAGCGCCGAATGATTTGACGACGCCCTTGAGTTCAAGGAGTGGTTGGGTCATAGGCCAATGGTCTCAAACGTGGTGGACATGACATAATTCAGCGCCAATACGAGGACCGCAGCAGCCACCATTGACGAGGTCGCTGCGCGCCCGACACCGGATGCGCCGGCCTTTGATTGGTCCCCAAAATAGCATCCCATGATGGCGATAACGGCTCCAAATATCACGGCTTTTATCAGGCCCACTGTAATATCTTGCCATGTCATGAAGTCGATCGTGTTGCGAAGATAGGTGGTCGAGTCAAATCCCAAACCCTGGACAGAGACAAGCCACCCGCCCAAGACACCGATGATATCGGCGATAATCACGAGCAAAGGGAGAGAGATGATCCCGGCAATCAACCTGGGTGCGTAAAGATAGCGCTTAGGCGCGGCCGACAGTGTGGTCAGTGCATCGATTTGCTCAGTAACTCGCATCGCGCCGACTTCAGCCGAGATGCCCGCGGAAACGCGTCCAGCCAGCATTAGCCCCGTAATCACCACGCCCAATTCACGCGTAATTCCCAAGACCACGACGTTCGGTACAAACTGTTCTGCGCCATACCGCGAACCACCCGTATAAATATTCAGGGCAAGCGCCGCCCCGATAAAGACGGCGGACAATCCGACCACCGGCAGTGAATAAAAGCCGATGCGGATCATCTGACGCCAAATCTCTGCGCCATACCAGCGCGGTGTGATGGCGGCCCAGGTGACGCCTGCGGCAAACAGCGCAACGCGGCCAAGGCTTTGGGTCGTTCCAAGAACGGCGGCCCCAATTATCCTGAACGGATTTGGAAATCCGTTTTTAGTATTCGTAGAAACGTTCGACACGTGGGCCCAATCCAGTAATCAGTTCATAGCCTAGGGTGCCGGCCGCATTGGCTTGTAACTCCAAATCGGCTTGGCTGCCAATGAATTCAACCCAACGGCCCGGTTTGGCAAGGGGGTAAGCTGCTGTCACATCAATGGTGGTCAAATCCATGGACACCCGCCCGACGATTGGGCAGCGAATATCACCGAGAAATCCAAAGCCGCAATTGCTGAGTGAACGGAGAAATCCATCACCATATCCCAACGCCACAGTTGCGATGACGGCAGGTTGATCTGTTTTATAACACGCACCGTAACCCACCGCTTCTCCGCGCGGGAGTTTTTGCACCTGCAGAATCGGCGCTTCCAGCGACATGCCAGGCAACAGGTCTTGTGGGCGCGCAGGCGAATTACCACCGCCATAGAGGGCTATGCCCGGGCGTGACAGTCCCAAACGCATATCTGCATGGAGCCATTGAGCCGCCGAATTGGACACTGAGAGGGGGACGCCCGGAAAGGTGGCCGCCGCCGCCTTGAAAGCGGTCATCTGTTGACGGCTTGCCGGGCTGGCCGGGTCATCGGCGCAGGCGTAGTGGGTCATCAACAGCACGGGCGCATGATCACCCAGCAGTTCGACGGCCCGATCGATTGCTTCTGTACGAACACCTAACCGGTTCATGCCCGTATCAATATGCAGGGCGAACGGCGCCTCTGATCTGAGGCCTACCCAATCAGAAATGTCTGCCAGGGAGTTCAACACAGGGATTAGATCAGACTCTTTTATTTCTTCGGCCGAGATCGCACCAAGACCATTGAACACGAATATATCTGGGCCTTCGCCAACGGCATGTCGCACCTGGGCGCCTTCAAAGCCATACGCCACAAAGAAAGCCTGGCATCCTGCGTTGGAGAGCGCTTTTGAAACGGGGCCTACCCCATGGCCATAAGCATCCGCCTTAACGACCGCCCCTGCGCCACCGGGACCGGAATGTGCGTTCAACCGTCGCCAATTGTCGACGATGTTTGATAGATGGATCGTAGCGCGCGGACGCAGACTCATGGGCCGTCTCTGCTGCTCCAAAATGGCAAAAATCAGACTGGAGCGAGATGTATTCCTTACATCTGTCACTTGTCAGCCTGCGTGCGGCCTATCACATTCGGTTTCATGACCCAAACAGCCCTCCCTTTCGACATGGCTCGTGCAGCCGATATTCTTTCCACCGCAGCCAAAGGCGCCGACGACGGTGATCTCTTCATCGAACGCACGCGTTCTGAGAGCTTCGTCTTTGATGATGGACGATTGAAGTCGGCGGCTTATGACACGGCCCAAGGCTTCGGCCTACGCGTCGTAGCGGGCGAAGCGACGGGTAATGCCCACTCCGCTGAATTGACCGAAGCCGCCATAAAAAGGGCCGCAGAGACTGCCGCGAGCGCGAAGCGGGGTTATTCGGGCACCCTGGCGAACGGACCAACACCGATAAACCGGAGGCTCTACGCGCAGATTGACCCAACCGAGGAGCCCGATTTCGGCGCAAAGACGAACCTGCTTGCGGAGATCGATGCCTGGGCCAGGGCCAAGGATCCCCGTGTGGTGCAGGTGTCGGTATCCCTGGCTGGCTCGACCCGCGCAATAGATATTATCCGCCCAGGCGGCGAGGCGATGCATGAGATTCGCCCGCTGGTTCGTTTGAATGTGTCGGTGACAATGGAAAAAGACGGGCGCCGTGAAAGCGCAAGCGCCGGCGCTGGCGGCCGCGCCGCCTATGATGAATGGATCGCACCCGAGCGCTGGAAAGGCCTCGTCGAACGGGCTCTGGCGAAGGCCACCACCAATCTGGAGTCTGTGCCGGCTCCCGCGGGCGAGATGGATGTGGTGCTGGGGCCTGGTTGGCCAGCCGTACTGCTCCATGAGGCCGTCGGCCATGGTCTTGAGGGCGATTTCAACCGAAAAGGTACAAGCGTTTACAGCGGCAAGATTGGTGAGCAAGTCGCAGCAAAAGGCGTGACTGTTGTTGACGATGGAACGATTGAGAATCGTCGCGGTTCGCTTTCCTTTGACGATGAAGGTACACCGACTCAGAGAAGTGTCCTCATCGAGGACGGTATTCTGAAAGGCTATATGCAAGACCGCCAGAATGCCCGCTTGATGGGTGTGGCGCCGACAGGCAACGGGCGCCGCGAGAGCTATGATGCTGGCATTATGCCGCGCATGACAAACACCGTTATGGAAGCCGGAAAAGACGACCCTGCGGAGATGGTGAAGTCCATCAAGAAAGGCATCTGGGCTGTCGATTTTGGCGGCGGTCAGGTCGATATCACGTCAGGCAACTTCGTTTTCCAATGCACCGAGGCCTATCTCGTCGAGGACGGCAAAGTGATTGCGCCGGTGAAGAACGCCACGCTCATTGGCCATGGGCCGACGGCCCTGTCAAAAGTGGAGATGATCGGAAACGATTTCGCGATGGATGATGGCGTCGGCACCTGTGGTAAGGCCGGGCAGACTGTCCCTGTGGGCGTCGGCCAACCGAGCCTCAAGGTCGGCGGGCTGACCGTAGGCGGAGCCGGTTAAGCGGTTTTCGGGAACGAGAGACCTATTCGCCCGGCTCGAGCGTTTCGATTGCGCCCAGGCCTTTGCCGGCTTCGCTGGATTGTCCACGCGCCAATGACCCTTCGACGTGTTTGGTTAAATTGCGAAGAAGCGGGCTCAAAACGATGAGTATTATACCCAAGGCGACCGCTGCCGATCCAAGTTGTAGATAGACAGCATTGTAGGCCGCAAGGCTTTCTTCAGTTGGCGCACCTTCTGGCACCTGTGTCCGTTTGGCGATCTCCGCTGCGATCACATTCGCAAGTGTTACGGCGAGAAACCAATAACCCATCATGAAGCCAACTATCTGCTTGGCGGACATTTTCGTTACAGCAGACAGCCCAACCGGCGACAGGAACACTTCCCCCGTTGTGTGGAGCAAATACATGAGCAGAATGAAGACGACCGAGATCCGCAAAGCGCCATTGGCATCCGGAACAGCGGTCTGAATGCCAAGATTGAGCACATAGAACCCCGCGCCAATCTGAACCATTGCGAACCCAAACTTGATAAAGCTGTTGGGTTCCCAGCCCCGACTGCCAAGCCATGTCCAGAGCGCGGCAATAATGGGCGCAAACACGATAATGAAATACGGATTTGCGGACTGAAGGTAAGTTGCCGGGAAGTCTTGGCCGCCAATTTGATTATCCACATGGGCGCCGGCAAAAAGGTTCAACGATGTCGGTCCTTGATCGAACAGCGTCCAGAACAGGACCGATGATATCGACAGGATCAACAACCCGATCATCGGATTGCGCGCTTCGGCATCCAGTTTGGTGAACATATAGATCAAAATGCCTGCCGTCGCGATGAAGAACACCGGATACATCGCCGATGTCGTCAACGATGCAAACTGCAGCAGAACAAAAGCGACTGCGACGAAACCCAGGCCGCTGAGATAGACAATCCATTCCCGGTTCAGGCCGGCAAAGACCGGTGTCTTGAGATCAACATCAACCGGTGGATCTGCCCGCCCCTCCAGCCATCCCTGACCAAGAATAAAGACAACAAGTCCCGCGAACATGCCAATCGCGGCAAGGCCAAAACCCAGTGACCAGCCGTAATTGAAGGCCGCCCAGCCACACGCAATGCCAGACAGGAAGGATCCAAGATTGATGCCCATATAATAGAGCGTGAAACCGGAGTCCCGCCGACGGTCCCCCTCATCGTACAAAGCCCCAACGCAAGTTGAGATGTTCGGTTTCAGAAAGCCCACGCCTGCCACAATAAAAGCGAGGGCCAGAAACAGTATGATCTCATAGAGTGGATTTCGCTCTCTCTCGAGTGTACCGGTCAGCGATCCGGCAACACCGTCGACGGATTCAAAAGTCACGGCGCGAATGGGCGAGCCTTCTTCGGGCTGAACAAATCCTGTGACTTCGAAAACCTCACCACCGATAATGATGGCCCGCTCATCACGTGTCTCGCTATAGGTTGGCCGCTCCAAGTCATAACCGGTCCCATCGACCACGATCCGTTCGCTCGCCGCTGGACCATGGAAGCCCATCAGCCCATGACCAATCACCAGCAAAACACCGCCAAACGTCACCGCTTTCCGAAAGCCGATATATTTGTCAGCCAGCCATCCACCCAGCAATGGGCCAAGATAAACCAACGCGACATACGCTCCATAGAGGGTTAGCGAAAAGCTGTTCTCAAAGAGAAAATGCCAGGTCAGATAGAAAATCAGAAGGGCGCGCATGCCGTAATAGGAAAAACGCTCCCACATTTCTGCAAAGAATAGAACATACAGACCGCGCGGGTGGGTCCGCATCTGATACATCGCAAAAAAGAAAATGATCGGTACCAGCGCAAGCGCCGCGAAAAGGAGAAACTGCATGGTGGCCTTCCCAGACTGTCGCCAGTGCGCCGAAACCAACGCCACTTTTATGAAAAGTTGACCACGCTTGTCCCGCGCGCTCAAGGCTGCAGCATTCTATCGATTGCACTCTTGCGCAAGACTGTTGCGTTAATACGCCATTTCTTCGAACACCGGTTCGATTTGTCGGCCCCAAGCGCTATGGTAGCGATCCAGCAGGGCTTCGGCCGGCGTCTTGCCGCTTGCAACGATCTGATCGAGTTCGGCAAGAAACCCGGTTTCGTCATCACCGCTGACAGACAGTTTTGCACGCGCTTTCAGTCCAGACCGTGCGATGGCAAGGATGTCCTTGCCGAGGGCCTGGAAATCACGCCCATCAGGGGTTGGTGTTTTCAGGCCCAGCGTTCCTGCTGTTTGGCGCATGGACTCGCGCTGTGGACCAGTCCAGTCCTTCACCAGATCCCAGGCTGCATCCAAGGCGCCTTGGTCATAAAGAACGCCTGTCCAGAAAGCAGAGAACGCACACAGTCGGCTCCAAGGACCGGAATCTGAGCCGCGCATTTCCAGGAATCGCTTCAGGCGCACCTCAGGAAATATCGTCGACAGATGATCTTCCCAGTCTTCCAATGCGGGCTTGTCACCTGGAACGATATCCAGACCGCCGCCCAGAAAGTCCCGGAATGACTTGCCTGTTGCATTCAGATAAGTCCCTCTGCGGCGAACAAAATACATGGGAACATCAAGGGCATAATCCACATATTGCTCAAATCCAAAGCCGTCATCGAATACAAAGGGTAGCATGCCAGTGCGGTCTGGGTCGGTATCGGTCCAAATATGTGATCGGTAGGAAAGATGACCGGTCGCGCGACCGTCCATGAAAGGCGAATTGGCAAACAGAGCCGTTCCGAGCGGCTGCAAAGCCAGCGAGACACGTAGCTTCTGGACCATGTCGGTTTGGGAACTGAAATCGAGATTGGTCTGAACCGTGCAGCTGCGAAACATCATTTGATGCCCCAATCGGCCGACTTTGGGCATGTAGTCACGCATGATCTTATAGCGCCCCTTGGGCATCATCGGCGTCTCCTCGAGACTCCAAAGTGGGCTTGTCCCAACACCTAAAAACCCAATCCCGAGCGGATCCGATACATCTCGAACTTCCTTGAGATGCGCGCCCACCTCATTGCAGGTTTCGTGGATGTGTTCCAACGGCGCGCCAGACAACTCAAACTGACCACCGGGCTCCAGGCTGACACTGGCACCGTCGCGCTTCAGGCCGATCAACGCATCCCCTTCGTAGAGGCCCTGCCAGCCAAATTTGTCCCTGAGGCCTTCAAGAACGGCACCGACGCCAGCCTCGCCACCATAGTGGAGCGGGCGCAGGCCTTCCTTTAGAAAACCGAACTTCTCGTGCTCTGTCCCGATGCGCCAGTCGGCTTTAGGCTTGCAGCCAGCCTCCATCCACTCGACCAGTTCTGACTTGGATTCAACGCGTGGGGCATCTTCAGAAATGTCTTGTGTCGGCGTTGTCATGGTTCAAGGCCTCCAGCCCACGTATCGGTTGCCCGGCACATAGGACTACTCGGCCCAATCGCCAAGCACAGCTTCCCAAAGTGCAAGCGCAGCCACAGCTGCGGTTTCTGCTCTCAATATCCTCGGCCCAAGCGAAACAGGCACAACGCCATCCCGGGCCTGCAACATCGCCCGTTCGGCGGGGCTAAAACCGCCTTCTGGTCCAATCAAGATTGCGGCACAGAGGTCGCTCGATGCTCTCAGTGCGTCCAGCATTGGGCGCGCCCGTCCTTCCTCGTCGCCGTGCGCTTCATCACAGAAATAAATCGGTCTGTCGGCTCCAACCCCATCGATTGCCACCGCAAGCGGTTGGCTATCTTTCACAAGTGGCAGGTCGAGACGCTCGGTCTGCTCGGCCGCTTCCAGGGCAATTTTCTGTAATCTGTCAGCGCGGACCCGCGCTGCTTGGGTTCTTTCGGTAATAACCGGCTGAATAAGGCACGCGCCCAACTCAGTGGCTTTCTCCACCACAAAGTCCGTGCGGGTCTTTTTGAGCGGAGCGAAGAGCAATATGACGTCCGGTGTTGCCTGCTGTTGGCGCCGTGGCGCCACTGCCTTCAACAAAACGGAGCGCCCCTCCACCGTATCGATGACACAATCCCACTCACCATCTCGACCATTGAACACCCGAACGCGGTCCCCGACCTTGAGCCGCAGGACACGCGTCAAATACTTCGCCTGGGCGTCGTCAAGTGCCGCAAAGCCATTTAACATCAAGTCTGACGTGACAAAAAGACGAGGCGTCGTGCTCATGGCTTCCACTTAACTCCAAAGCCTGGTGGCGCAAGGCGCCGCACGCTTGGCGCCGTAATCACGTAATATGTAAAAGGCTGTGGTGACGCCTTGGACGGACTGGCCTATATCCGCGAAATGGCCGATAATATACAACACGAACCGGGCGCTTCAGCGCCGTCTTCAGCAACGACAACCGCTACCGGTATTCCTGCCGATAGTGCCTATCCAGCATGGCTCTCTGGCTTGCCAGCATGGGCGCGCCCCTACGCCACCCTGTCGCGGTTCGATCGACCCATAGGCATCTGGCTTCTGGCCTTACCCTGCTGGATCGGCCTGGTTTTTACGGCTGTCGGTACGGGTTTCTCGCCCATGATTTTTGTTTGGGCTTGGCTCTTCTTCATCGGTGCGATCCCCATGCGCGGTGCAGGCTGTACCTGGAACGACATCCAAGACAGAGCGATAGACGGAGAGGTTGCACGCACGGCGGCTCGCCCTCTGCCCAGTGGCCAAGTTTCGCTTAGCCAAGCCTATATCTGGATGGCGATCCAACTCCTGGCCGGATTTTTCGTGTGGATCTTTCTTCCGCTGGACGCCAAGATCATTGCACTGCTCGCCATGCCCCTGGTGATCGCCTACCCCTATATGAAACGGGTCACGTGGTGGCCACAGGCTTTCCTGGGCATCGTATTCAACGTCGGCGTTCTGATTGCGGCCGCCACCCTCGACCAGGTCCGAGCCGAAACGATCCTGCTTTGGTTCGGGCTGATATGTTGGACAATCGCCTATGACACAATTTACGCGACCCAGGACATCGAGGATGATGCGCTCATCGGTGTTCGATCCACCGCTCGATTGTTTGGAGATAGAGCGGTCTTGGGAGCCTTTGGTTTTCATCTAGCCGCTGCAGGCTTGATTGCACTGGCGGGCCTCGCAATCGGCGCCGAACAGGTCGGTGCCATCACCATTATTGCGTTCGTTCTGCATGGGGTCTGGCAGGCCTTTCGAATGCGCAATGCCCGCGATGCAACTGCGCTTGCCGTCTTCAAGTCTAATGTCTGGGCTGGCGCCATCCTGGTTGCCGGCTTTGCCGTCGCAGCGCTTTTGTGACGCTGGGTCATATTTGAATGCGACATTCGGGCAGTATAGACTCTCGCCATGGCCCGCGCGCATCGCATTCGTCCCCTCGATCTGTTTACTCCCCAAGAGTGGGCGAATGTATCGCGCCGGTCTGACCTGGTCGGGTTGGGCATGATCGTTCACTGCTGGGGCCTCATAGCCATCGCTATGGCTTTGGCAATCTGGCAGCCCTGGCTTATCCCATTGGCAATACCCATCATTGGCGCGCGCCAACTTGGCCTGGCAGTTCTGATGCATGAAGCGGCCCATGGCGGGCTGTCCACAAAGAAGGCGATTAATGATTTTACGGGGCAATGGCTGTGTGCAGCCCCTGTTGGTGCTCAATTGCAGGCCTATCGCCGTTACCATCTCACCCACCATAAATATGCCCAACAACCGGAAGACCCGGACCTGATCTTGTCCGCTCCTTTTCCAATCACGAGACAATCCCTGCGCCGAAAGATCCTCCGGGACCTCACCGGCCAGACATTCCTCAAGCAAAGGCTAAACCAGTTTTCAAATGCCTTGGGGTTCGGCATCCGAGCCAAAAAAGGCGCCGAAAACCGGGTCCAAAGCGCACGTGAAGCCGTCCTGCCCTTCTTGTTTGTCAATGTGGCCCTTGTCGTCGGACTGACGATGCTCGGTCATTGGTGGGCCTACTTCATTTTGTGGCTGCTTCCGATGGCGACCTGGAACCAGATGATCACGCGTCTGCGAAACATCGCAGAGCATGCAGTGGTACCAGACAATGAAGATCCGATGCGCCACGCCCGCACCACGTATGCCAGCTGGTGGGAGCGGCTGGTCATAGCGCCTTATTGGGTCAATTATCATTGCGAGCACCATATGTTTATGCATCTGCCATGTTACCGCCTGGCAGAGGCCCATGCTCTTTTGATCAAGAAGGGATACAAGGATCGGATGGAAGTCCAGCCTGATTACGCCACTATTTTAAAGGCAGCTTCAAGCCAGCTAGACGCGCCAATCGTTGCAACATGATGCAGTCGGACAGTCAAACGGCGCAAAACGTATTGGGAACCCAGCTGGAGTCCTGCGGAACAGATCCAATGACAGGGTTTTTCCGCGACGGGTGCTGCCGAACCGGCCCACAAGATATGGGCACCCATGTTATTTGCGCCGTGGTGACAGATACGTTTCTCGACTATTCGAAAAGCCAGGGAAATGACCTCATTTCCGCGAAACCGGAATGGGGATTCCCAGGATTGAAGTCCGGGGATCGCTGGTGTTTGTGCGTGTCGCGCTGGGAAGAGGCGCGACAGGTTGGCAAAGCGCCGCCAGTGGTGTTGGAAGCAACCCATGCAAACGCCTTGGACGTGGTCACACTTGATCATCTGAAAGCTCACGCGTCAGCGAACACATAGCAGACTCTCGCCAAATCAGCCGGAGGCCAAACGCCCATGTCCATCACCATTGAAATGGTTTCAGATCTGGCCTGTCCGTGGTGCTGGTTGGGTCTGCGTAGGCTACTGTCGGCGCGCAGCATGACCCCGGAACTGGATGTGGATATCCGGTTCCGACCCTATGAACTGGACCCAACTATCCCCAGCGAAGGCGTTGACTACAAAGCCTATATGAAAGCGCGCATGGGTGGCGCGGGAGACGGCGGGGCCAGCGGCCCCCAAGATCGGTTCAAAGCCATGCGCATGGCTCTTGAGGATTATGGCGTGGCTGAAGGCATTCCTTTTGATTTTGCTGGCATGACATGGCGCCCCAACACGCTGGATGCCCATAGACTTGTTCGGTGGGCCCAGGGCCAAGGCAGGGGCGCACAAGCAAAGGAATCGCTGTTCCAAGCGTACTTTAGCGACCACAGGGACATTGGAAACCATAATGTCTTGTCCGACATCGCCGGGGCGATCGGCCTGGACCGAGAAATCGTGTCGAAGCTCCTGGCCAGCGGTGCCGATATTGACACCGTTCGCCAGGAAGAAAGCGTTTTCCAACAAATGGGCGTGCGCGGCGTGCCGACCTATATCGGCAATCGCTCTATCGCCGTTCAAGGGGCCGAGAGCGCGGAAAAGCTTGCGAAATTCCTCAATACACTCGCCGCGCAAGCCCCCCAGGAACGCCCGCTCGGAACAGCCTAACTCAATTGCAAGCGGGCCAGCCGAGCATAGGCACCGCCATCTGCCATGAGACTGTCATGGGTCCCCATTTCGGTCGCTCTGCCGTCTTCGATCACGATGATCCGGTCAGCGAGGCGCACAGTTGAGAGACGGTGAGCGATGACCAAGACTGTGCGTCCCTTCGAAAACGCAGCCAAGGCCGATTGCACCTTGGCTTCGCTTCCAGCATCCAGAGCGCTCGTTGCTTCATCCAACAACAAGATCGGCGCATCGCGCAGAAAGGCCCGTGCAAGGGCGATCCGCTGTCGCTGCCCACCCGACAGGTTACGACCCCCTTCTCCAACGGGAGAGTGGTATCCATTAGGCAGATCCAGAATGAAGTCGTGGGCATTCGCCGCGATCGCTGCCGCTTCGATCTCTTTATCCGACGCGCCAAAACGACCCAGCGCGATGTTGGCGTGTATGGAATCGTCAAACAGAATTGCGTCCTGGGAGACCAACGCCATACTGCACCGCAACGCGCCCTGCTCTAGGCTGCGAATATCATGGTGATCCAGCGTCACCGAACCGCCAGTCGGATCATAGAGGCGCAATAACAGATTAAAGATAGTGGATTTGCCCGCCCCGCTAGGTCCCACGAGAGCGACCGTCTCTCCCGGTTTTGCACGAAAACTGAGGCCCTGCAGGGCCGGCGTGCCATCCGGATAAGCAAAGTGAATATCGTTGAATCGCAGCTCACCTTTGGCCTTATCGAGTGAGATGGGTGCTTCAGGTTGCCGAACTGTGTTGACCGCCCCAGTGATTTCCAGAACCCGGTCAGCTGCCGCGCCACCTTCCTGCGCAACAGCGTTAATTGAGCCCAGGGCGCGGACTTCGGGCGCTGCCACCCCGATGAGACCGATCACTCCGAGCAAGTCTCCCAGTGTGTTCGTGCCACCCGAAATGCGCCAGGATACAAATCCAAGCAGTGCTGCGATTGCGACGCCGCCCACCACCTCCAGGACCGGGTCCACCCCCGCGCGTTGGCTCAAGACCTTCAGGAACAATCGTGACCGCTGGGCAAATCCAGCATGGGCTCGCGATTTTTGATAAGACTCCAGTCCATAGGCCTTCACGACCCTCGCCGACTGAATCCCTTCCGAAAGGAGCGCGGTGACCTCACCAATCTGTTTTTGGGCCTTCTTCGAGCGTGACCGGATTGAATTGCCAAGGGCAATCACGGGTCCCAGGGCAAGGGGGTAGACCACCACAATGATCAAGGCGAGTTGCCAGTCGATCAGGAATAGCGAAATCAAAACGCCAATGACCGTCGCGAGACTCTTGGTAAAATTATTGGCAATACGAAGAGCAGCATCGCGAATGGCGTTCACGTCATTGATGAAACGGGACACAAAGCTGCCGGACGTGTCGGCCGAGATGCGGGCAAAGTCGCCATCGGTCAAAGCATCAAACTGGACCGACTGGATCGACACCAAGCCGCGCTGCACACCGGTATTGTTCAGCAAGGTCATGGCATACATGGAGGCGGCACGGCACGCAGTTAGAACCACAATTCCGATGATCCCGACCCAGATCCACCCGTTCCCGGATGTCAGGCCAAACAGTTCGGTAATCTCTTCGATTGAAGCACAGGCTTGGCCACCCTGGCCCTCAATCTGGCATTGGAGCGCGTTGCCCACATAGGCCAAGATGGCGCCATAGCCCACAGCGCACACTGCGGTTATGAGGGCGAACGCTGTCCCCGATATGAACCAGTACCGATGGGGCCAGAAATGAGCCAGCACAAGCTGTGTGAGGGCGCCACTCCTTTTGCGACCTGGGTGATCAGACGTCGTGCTGATTTCCCGTCTCCGGATCTAGCTACTTCATCCTCCATGCCCATAAGTTGCTA
>JBCCTK010000082.1:0-14520 GCA_039198685.1 Pseudomonadota bacterium
CAGCGAAAAGCTGCTCCAGCAGGCGTTGAGCTGCTGCTTCCTTGTCTGGGGATTGACCCCAGCGCTCATTGAACATGGCCTTGTTCAGCCATTCGTCGCCATAATCCTCGAGGATAAGGGAGCAGCAGCTCAACGCCTGCTGGAGCAGCTTTTCGCTGGCCATCCGCCGGCGTCCCGCAAGGAAGACGTGACCAAGATCGTCGAACGCATGGTGGACCGCTTGCCTCTGGTTGGCGCGGGTGGGTCCAATGGCGAGATACTACGCGCGTCCTTCCAGACCTTCACCCGCTTGCTGGACACACACTTGAAAGGTACACTCTATATCTTCGGAGAGCGCCCAACGGCAGCCGATTTCTCCCTTGCGGCACAATACCGCCAGATGCTTAGCGACCCAACACCCGGCGAATGGCTGAGAGACCGAGCACCGTTCGTCGCTGAGTGGTGCGCAATGATGGAATTCCCCAAGGCCAATGGCAGTTTCAAGTCTCTGGCCGAGCTGCAAGAAACGCTTTTGCCCCTGTTCAAAGAGGATGTGGCGCCGACATATCTCACCTGGGCAGCGGCCAATTCGGACAACGCTTCCAAGCGCCGGAAAAAGCTCAAAGTCAAAATCAACGGAAAGGCCTTTGAACAAGACACCCAGAAATACGCGGCCAAGGCGTTCAAATCTGTCAAAAAAGCCCTTTCCAAGATGAAATCGCCGGAGGGATTGGACGAATTCTTCAAAGAGGCCAGAATGCAAAAGGCCCTTGGCTGAAAGCAGGTCCAGCGCCTCTTTTTTGGCGCATTTTAAGCACCATATTATCGCTACGCGATAAGACTTATGCGTAAATCGGGGATGGGCGGCCGCTGCTCAGCGGGGCTAAACTCCATTCTAGGGCAAGCCAACGCAAGCCTCAGCTGCCTTCGGGGGCCGGTCTGCGTGAGACAAGGAGGTTGTCATGGCCACAGGAAACACAACCAGCCGAGCACTCGCACTGAGCCCGGAACAGGGTCTCAGTCGCTACCTTAGCGAAATCCGCAAATTTCCAATGCTGGAAAAAGGCGAAGAATTCATGCTGGCCAAGGCCTGGCAGGAAAATGAAGACTCCCAGGCCGCGGAGAAGATGGTGACATCTCACCTGCGCCTCGTGGCGAAAATAGCCATGGGCTATCGTGGTTATGGCCTTCCGATGGCCGAGGTTATTTCAGAGGGCAATGTCGGCCTCATGCAATCGGTCAAAAAGTTTGACCCAGACAAGGGTTTCCGATTGGCAACCTATGCCATGTGGTGGATCCGCGCGGCGATACAGGAATATATCCTGCGCAGCTGGAGCCTCGTGAAACTCGGCACGACCGCCGCGCAGAAAAAGCTCTTCTTCAACCTTCGCCGGATCAAAGGCGAAATTGCGGCCCTGGAAGAGGGCGATCTCAAGCCGAACCAGGTCGCGGAAATCGCCACACGTCTCAATGTTCCCGAAAAGGATGTGATTTCCATGAACGGTCGGATGAGCGCGTCCGATGCCAGTTTGAACGTGCCCATGGGCCAGGATGGCGACATGGAGTGGCAGGACTGGTTAGCCGATGAGGACAAAGGACAGGCCGCCGAATTTGCCGATCGCCAGGAATTCGATGCCCGCATGGACCTGCTCTCTGCGGCAATGGAAGACCTGAATGAGCGAGAGCGGCATATCCTGACCGAACGGCGCCTGAATGATGAGCCAAAAACCCTGGAAGAATTGAGCCAGGTTTACAATGTGAGCCGCGAACGAATCCGCCAGATCGAGGTTCGTGCCTTCGAGAAGCTGCAAAAGGCCATGCAACGTATGGCGAAAGAGCAGGGCCTACCTGTCGCCGGGCTTTAGAATTGGATCTGGTCTACGCCCCGGCGGAAGACGCGATTCAAGACAGAGACAGGCTGCGCGTCGCCCTCGCACAGATTTCACCGGTGTGGCTCGACCGGACTGCCACGCTGGAAAAAATCGTCCATGCCATTGACCAAGCCGGATCTGAAGGTGCCGGGCTGTGCGTTTTTGGTGAAGCGCTAGTTCCCGGCTATCCGTTTTGGGTCGCACACACAGGCGGCGCACGGTTCGAAGATGACGACCAGAAAGCTTGGTTTGAGCATTATGTAGACCAGGGTGTTGTCATCGAACGCGGCGACCTTGCCCCAATTTGCGAAGCGGCCAAGTCGGCCGCCTGCGCGGTCTATCTCGGCATAATGGAGCGCGCTCCGGACCGCTCTGGCACAACGTTGTACTGCTCGCTGGTGTACATTGATGCAACCGGCCAGGTCCAATCGTCCCATCGCAAGCTACAGCCGACCTATGAAGAGCGCCTCGTCTGGGGCATGGGCGACGGACACGGACTGGTCTGCCATGACCTTGGACCCTTTCGTCTGGGCGCCCTGAATTGCTGGGAAAATTGGCTGCCCCTGGCCCGGGCAGCCCTTCATGGGCAGGGAGAAACACTGCATGTGGCGACCTGGCCGGGCGGGTCGCACAATACCGCGCGGCTCACCCCTGTTCTTGCTGAAGAAGGCCGGTCCTATGTGCTTTCGGTCTCCGGTTTTCTTGCAGAACCACCTTTGAACCTGGACCTACCGGGCGCTGATCTCATGCGGGGCAGCGACATGCTGGCGAATGGCGGGTCTTGCATTGCCGCTCCCAGCGGGGATTGGGTTATCGAGCCGGTCGTCGGCCGCGAAGCTCTGCTGATCGCAGATCTGGACGCATCGCAGGTGCGCCGCGCTCGCCTAACGCTCGACTCTTCTGGACACTATAGCCGTCCGGATGTGCTTTCCCTTGAAGTCGACCGCGCCCGCAAAGCGACCGTTCACTTTAAAGACTCTTAAGACTACTCTGCGGCTTCAGCGCGGGGTGATTGACGCAGCTCTATCGCAATCGCATCGACCAGCCGCCGTGCCACTTCAGTCTTATCCATGCGCGGCCACCGCTCGACACTGTCTTTTCCGATCAGTGCGATCTCATTGTCCTGGCCGCCCATCACATCGCCAGACACGTCATTGGCGACAATCCAGTCACAGCCCTTACGCCTGCGCTTTGCTTGGGCGTGCGCTTCGACATCATTGGTCTCAGCCGCAAACCCGATCACGAGCAATGGGCGCTGTTTCCTCTTTCGCGAGATCGTTTTCAGAATATCGGGGTTCTCCGCAAGCGTCAGCGTCGGTGTCTCCGTGTCCCCTTTCAGCTTCAATTTTCGAGCCCCAGCCTTTGCGGGCCGCCAGTCTGCCACAGCCGCCACGGAAACAAAAACATCGGCTGGCAAGGCGCCCTCAACGGCTCCAAGCATCTCTCGCGCGGTCTCCACATCGATACGGGATACGCCGTGGGGAGTCGGCAGGGTGACCGGACCCGAAACCAACGTCACGTCTGCTCCGGCCAAGGCCAGTGCGCCGGCGATCGCATAGCCCTGCTTGCCGGAGGAATGGTTGGAAAGATACCGCACCGGATCCATGGGCTCACGGGTTGGGCCCGCCGTGACGAGCGCACGCATCCCTGCAAGGCTATCGCTCTGACCGCCCAGCGCCCGCTCAATCTCATCGGCGATCACGGACACTTCGGGCAAGCGGCCCGGCCCAAACTCGCCGCACGCCATGGCGCCTTCATCTGGCTCCATGACACAAGTGCCATCGGCGCGCAGAATGCCAATATTGCGTTGCACTGCAGGGTGGGTCCACATCCGCACATTCATGGCTGGCACCATGACGACCGGTTTATCGGTGGCCAGAAGGGCCGTGGTCGCCAGATCCGTTGCGAGTCCGCCTGCCGCCTTGCCAATCAAATCCGCCGTTGCCGGGCAAACCACAACCAGGTCGGCAGAGCGTGACAGCTCGATATGACCCATCTCGGCCTCATCTGTCAGGTCAAACAAATCAGTGTAGACTTTGTCGCCAGAAAGCGCAGCCACTGAGAGCGGCGTGACAAATTCCTGGCCACCTTTTGTCACCACGCAGCGGGTCGCAATCCCGCGCTTGGCCAGCGTGCGGATCAATTCAAGGGATTTGTAGGCTGCAATGCCGCCGCCGATAATAAGCAGGATACGCTTGCCACTCATGGCCACTCCGAAGTCGTACATTCGCGCGTACTAACCATGAAATCGTTGCGAAAACGACGCCAAACAAGGGCAAAAGCGCGTGATCAGCGCGTCGGAGCGCCCAAAACACTGTTTTCCCGAACGCGCGTGCCCCGCAAATGTCCCGGTGCACCCAAGGCATTCAGGCTGGTGCTGCGCCGCCGCGACTGGAAGATGACGCGCGCATCGGCCCTTACACTGATGGCGCTCCCTGCAGGCGCAGGAGCAGCTGCAGCCCCCGTGGGCCCTTCGCATCCGATCGGCCTGGACCGGTGAATCCGCACGCCGTGAACGGTTTCTGTCGTTGTCTCTACACGGCAATCGCCCGCACCATGGGCCGTCATCGTCGGCATGGGAGCGCCTGCCAGGTGGCCATCGGCATGTGCAGCCCCCGCAATGATACCAGCAATGGAAAGGGCAATCAGAGTACGGTGCATGGGGCAGGCCTCTTGGCGGAATGTCGCCTCACTCTGCTGCCATCATTCCCTGGTCGCTATCACATTCTCCAACGACGCGGGCCGTGCTTGGTTAAATTCACCCCTGGCAATGCCCGCAGTAAAAGCTGGATCGTCCAGACTGAACGATTCGCCTAACGGGCTTGGCACAGCTCGGGCAGGGCTGGCCTTCTTGGTCGTACACGCGAAACCTGTGCTGGAAATAGCCTAGCTCGCCGTCGGCAGCAGCAAAGTCTCGCAAGGAGGATCCGCCGGCCTCAATCGCCTCTGCAATCACAGCGTTAATCGCCGCGGTGAGGCGCTCTGCTCTCTTGGCGCCAATGCTAGAAGCGCGACGACGTGGTGAAATACCGGCCCGAAACAGCGCCTCACAGACATAGATATTTCCCAGGCCCGCGATGACTTTCTGATCAAGGAGCGCCGCTTTGATCGGAGTCTTCTTACCGGCCAGGGCCCGCCTCAGATACACCGCATGAAACTCGTTTGACAAAGGCTCAGGCCCCATCTCGACCAACCTTGGATAGGCAGCGAAGTCCGCTGTTGGCCAAATCTCCATGAAACCGAAACGGCGCGGATCATTATAGGTTACGCGGCCCCCGCCTTCGACATGGAAGACCACATGGTCATGGGCCGGGATGGTTCCGGTCTCCTGGTGAAAGACGCCGGGGCGCTGATCCGCCACGGTAAAGCGGCCCGACATTCCCAGGTGCATCACGAGCGATTCACCAGTGGACAGGGCCATCGCCAGGAACTTCGCCTGCCGTCCGAGCCGCTCCACACGCGCGCCGGAGACTCGCTGAACGAACTGGTTGGGGAACGGAAACCGCAAATCCGGGCGGTTCACGGTCAGTTTCACGATACGGCGGCCCTCAAATGCTGGGGCCAATCCGCGGCGAACCGTCTCGACTTCGGGCAATTCAGGCATGACAAGCGCATATATGGCTTTAATTCACAAGCCGCTATGGTTCATTCGATGACAGACACGTTGCCCACCGATAAAACCGTCCCGTTCGGTTTCGAAGATATCGCCGCCGAAGAGAAGGAAGGCCGCGTGCGCAGCGTCTTCGACTCCGTGGCTTCTCGCTACGATCTCATGAATGACTTCATGTCGGCGGGCATCCACAGGCTTTGGAAGCATGATACGATTGCCAAGCTCAACCCCCAGCCCGGCGAAGCACTTCTCGACGTGGCGGGCGGCACTGGCGAATTGGCAAAAGCGTTTCTAGAGCGGGCAGACCGCGCCGAGAAGCGCCGCCAGGTGGCCAGGCCTGCCAGCGCCATTGTGTGTGATATCAATGAGGAGATGCTGAAAGCAGGTCAGGCGCGCAGCGACATGCAGAAATACGGCGATCGTATTGACTGGATTTGCGGAAATGCCGAGGCGCTTCCCTTTGAAGACCGTAGCTTTGACGCGCTTACGATTTCCCTCGGCATTCGCAATGTCACCCATCGCGACAAGGCGCTTTCGGAGTTTCGCCGCGTCTTGAAGCCCGCCGGCCGCCTGGCGATCCTGGAGCTGTCCCATATGACAGCGCCGCTCCTGCAGCAGGCCTATGATGCCTACAGTTTCAATGTCATTCCGAGCATTGGAGGACTGGTCACAGGAGACCGAGACAGCTACCAATATCTCGTGGAGTCTATCCGACGATTTCCAGACCAGGATACTTTCCGGCGCGAAGTCGAAACCGCTGGCTTTTCTTCTGTCTCCGTGACCAACTTTTCAGGTGGCATTGCCGCGCTGCATTTCGGTTGGGCCGTCTGATTCATGGCGGGCATTTTAGGAGATACATGGCGCCTGATGCGTGCGGGGGTGGCCCTTGCGCGGCATGATGTGGTGTTGCCTGGCGAGTATCATAACCGGCTTCCCTTACCGGCAAAACTGGCGGGCAAGACACTCCGCCTGTTTGGCGGCGGTGCTGGAGGACGGCCCGGAGAGCGCCTCGCAACGGCGCTGGAAAAACTCGGCCCGGCCTACATTAAACTCGGCCAATTCCTGGCGACCCGGCCTGATGTGTTCGGCGTGGAGACCACCCAGGATCTCTCGCGGCTCAAGGACAAGCTGCCGCCCTTTGGACAGGCAGCAGCCCGCAAGGCACTTGTCGAAGAGTTCGGCCCCGACGACGCCGACGCCCAGTTTCCCAGTCTCGGCGAACCCGTGGCGGCGGCCTCCCTCGCCCAGGTTCACAAGTTGGAGCTGTCCGATGGGACGCGGGCTGTAAAAATCCTGCGCCCCGGCATCGAGGCAAAAATTGAAAACGCCCTATCGGCCATGCAGCGCGCGGCCCGCACGATTGAAAAAGCAAGCGTGGAAAGTCGCCGCCTGGAACCGGTCGCGTTCACCCATGCGATATCTGAGGCGATGTTGCGCGAGCTGGACCTTCGCCTTGAGGCGGGCGGTCTGGACGAAATGCGCGAACTTAGCGCGAAATCCGGCCATTTTGTCGTGCCCGGAGTCGATTGGGAGCGCACGGGCCGGCGCGTTCTCACCATGGATTGGCTCGATGGCACACCATTGACCGATCCGGACGCCTTGAAGGGCTCGAACGTGAACCGGGTAAACCTCGGCAACGCCGTCACCCGGGGATTCCTGACCCATGCGATTGAGCACGGGGTGTTCCACGCGGACATGCACGAAGGCAACATGATCGTATTGCCAGATGGCAGGCTTGGCTTACTGGACTTTGGCATTATTGGGCGAATTGGTGAGGATGAACGCCGGTTCCTCGCAGAGATACTCTACGGATTCATTCGGCGCGACTATACGCGGATCGCCGAGGTGCACTTTGAAGCGGGATACGTTCCGCCGGATAAGTCGGTCGGGGATTTTGCCCAGGCGCTGCGCAGCGTCGGCGAGCCGATCTATGGCAAGAATGCCGAGAATGTCTCCATGGGACGGCTGCTGCTGCAGCTGTTGGACTATACCCACCAGTTTGGCATGCATCTGCGCCCAGAACTGGTGCTTCTCCAGAAGACGATGGTGCAGGTTGAAGGCGTCGCACGGTCGATTGATCCTTCCCATGACATCTGGAAAGCAGCCGAACCCATCGTTGAAGGCTGGGTCAAGTCTCAATTGGGACCGGCAGGGGCGGCGAAACTGGCGGCCAGGAATGCACGCGAGTTGACCGATCGGCTGAAACGGCTGCCCGAAATCATGGACAAGTTTGAGGGCTTTCTGGAAAGCCAGTCCGCTCCGCATGCGCCTGTCGAGCGGGAACGCTTTGCGCCTTGGTGGGCCTGGTTTGGATTGGTCATAGCGCTGGCAAGCCTGGCCGTCTTCGGTTTCAACTAGCCCTTGCGACGATCTTCGGGCCGCCTTGGTTTGAAGATCGTTTGGTGGGGCGCATAACCCGCACCTTCTGCCCCTTGAGCGCGGACATATTGCTGGTTCCAGACACCATCCCCGGTTGGCTCAGCCCCTCCCGATAGCCACTCGGCCACATCAGACTCAGCCTTGGCGACATTGCTTGCACGCGCTTTCCCCCACGCTTCCACCTCCGCCCTGAAGCCCGGATCAGATGCGACTTCGGCGATCTCCAGCCGCGTTTCATCCAACAAGGCCAACGGATAGGGAAGGATGCGCGCCAACGGCATACGTTTTGGGATCGCCACATCCACCCGCGCCCGGGTGATCCGCCAGTTCAACGTAAACGGAAAGGGTAGCCAGTCGGTGCGGACAAAAGCGTCCAGCGGCACGGCATCGGCCAGTTCATGATTGGAAGGCGCCGCGACGATCAAGCCAAGATCGGGCGATGTGCGGAAGACGAACGGTATATACCAAGTCACAATCGCCGCCCCGAAATGACTAACAGCGCCGAACCGGTTGGGTGATGCGGAACGCGCAATAACGTCAGTATTCGATGGCCCACCTGTCCATCCCACCACCGTGTCCACCGGATTAAGAAGCTCCCAACCCATCGTGTTCGCAGCGATAAGCGGGATGCAGCGGTAGATATATTTCTGTGGAACCCGGTCCATCCAGTCGCGAGTGGCCTTGGCCACGCGCAGATGGTCAGCCGGGTCGACGTCAGCACCTTCCACAAGACAGGCGCGTACTGTGTTGGGCGGGAGCGGAACCGGCGCCGTCAAACCTGCGGCCTCCAGTGGGGCGATGCCAGTTCAAATCCCTCAAACTGAAAGCCAGGCGCAACAGCACAAGAGACGAGCGTCCAGGCGCCCAGGGTTTCAGCCGTTTGCCAATGATGGGCCGGCACGACAGCGTGCAGTTTCTGTCCCGCCCTCAGGTCCGGGCCGAGCCTTATGGGCGTTGCGCCAATACCGTCTGTGTTTGAAATCGTAAGCGCAAGGGGGCCGCCCCCCTGCCAGAACCAGGCTTCGTCGGCGTCTACGCGATGCCAGGCTGACACCTCATCGGATTGGAGCAGGAAATAAATGGCCGTCATGGCGGCGCGGTTTCCGTCGGCTGCCTCAGAGCGAAACGTCTCCACATAGTGGCCCCCCTCGGGATGGGGTTGCATGCCGAGCATACGGACAATCTCATTCGCGCCTAAGTCGCCTGAGATCGCGACCATCAAAAGCGGTCCTTGCGGCCACGGATCTCTCCGAAGGTTGCAACAGCGTCCCCAGGGTGACCCATTGCGGCCTGCAAGGCAGGCACGTCGGCGCGCAGAAACGGATTGGTTTCAAGTTCCCGCGACAGGGGCATGGGCACGGTGCGCTCACCCTTCGCACGTTTTGCATCGATCTCCGCAACATAGTCCCGAAGAGCCGTGTTGTCGGTTTCGATTGTCTCAGCGAAGCGCGCATTGGCCTGTGAGTATTCGTGGGCGCAATAGAGCGTAGTATCCGGCGACATCTGCTTGAGGCGCGACAAGCTGTGCCACATCATATCCATTGTGCCCTCGAAGACCCGGCCACACCCAAGCGCAAACACGGCATCTCCAACAAAGGCGGCCCGCGAACCGGGCATATGGAACGCGATGTGTCCGAGTGTATGGCCTGGAACATCGATGACATGCGCGGTTAGGCTGCCTAGGGAAACGATGTCGTCGCCTGAGACTTCGCGATCAATCCCGGGGATCTTACTCGCTTCGCCGGCGGGACCAATGATGGTGCAGCCCGTGGCGTCTTTGATCTTCAGGTTTCCTCCGGCATGGTCTGGGTGCCAATGGGTGTTCCAGATGTGGGTGATCTTCCACCCCTGAATATCAGCTTCAGCCATGTATTTTTCTGCGTCCGGCGTATCAATTGCCGCGGTCTCACCGGTCTCGGTGTCGTGGGCCAGATAGCCATAATTGTCACTGAGGCACGGAAATTGGTGAACTTTCAGCATTATAACAGCTCCAAGGCAGTCCTATTTCTAAATAAACCATAGGCAAAAATGATGCGTCAGGACAGCGTTAGTATCGAACGTTTCTATTCCGGAGACCTGGGCCGGGCGGCAAGTTGGGCCCTGACGAGCCGTGTCGGGGATCTGTGGCGCACGACAGATCGGCTTAGTCTTCTGGGCGTGGGTTATCCCATTCCGATGATGGAGCCTCTGGCCGAAGGGGCCGCGTGCACACCCGCCGTGCTTCCCGAAGCGGCAGGCCATGTGCGATGGGAACCGACCGAAAGAGGAAATGTCACGCTGGTTTCCCCCGAAGGGCGATTGCCATTTGCCGACTCGACCTTTGACAGGGCGGTCATGCTTCACGCTCTGGAGGAGGCCGAAAATCCCAGGGCGGTTTGTCGCGAGGTTTGGCGCGTGATGGCCCCTGAAGGCCGCATTGTGGTGGCTGCGGCAAACCGGGCCGGCCTTTGGGCGCGGGCGGAACGAACGCCCTTTGGCCATGGACGACCCTGGACCCTGCGCCAGCTCTCCAGATTGCTCAGTGATTGCGCATTTCAGGTGACGGCTTCGACACATGCCTTGTTCATGCCCCCCATCGGTTTAGCGCTTGTGACGGCTGGGGTCCAAGGCTGGGAACGCGCTGGACGCGCAATTGCGCCAGCCCTTGGCGGAGTGGTTCTGGTCGAGGCGGTCAAGCGACTCTATATCGAACCCGGTGGGGGCGCTGTCGCTCCGGCTGTCTCAACTGTAAAAGCCCCAACCTCCGCCGGCGCGACGGCGCCTCAAAGCAGCAAGTCACCTCGAGATTGACGCGCTGCAACTAACCCGACACTCTAATCAACTGAAAGCGAAGGAGATGGGCCATGAAACTGGTCACAGCAGTGTTTAAACCGAGCCGGCTCGATGCTGTGATTGATGCCCTGACGGACGTTGGCGCGGCAGGCCTAACCGTGTCAGAAGTGCGGGGATACGGGCGCCAACAGGGCAAAACCGAGGTTTATCGCGGCGCCGAATATGAAGTACGGCTTCTCCCCAAGGTGAAAATAGAAATCGCCTGCTCCGCTGATGATGCGCCGCGAATGGTGGATTCCATCACCAAGGCGGCGAATACGGGAACCATTGGTGACGGCAAGATATTCGTCGTTGACCTGGAGAATGTGGTTCGGATCCGAACGGGCGAGCGCGACGAGCAAGCGATCCAAGGCTAACGCGTCCCGCACGACCCCCTCAATGGCCCTGGGACAGAGCAAGGCGATTGACCTCTTCCTGCTCCTGAATAGCGTCCTGGCATGTGTAAGCGAGCCGAGGTGACCCATGTTCGAATCCAACGATACCGATCAGCCCGTATCCCTCGGGGCTAAATGGGTTGTTTCGGGCCTTTTTATTGGCCTTTACGCAGTCTTCCTGCTCGAAACGGTCGTCCTCATAGCGGAGTATTCGAGCATGGGGTTGGCCTTACGGCTGGCCACGCTGGACGCTCAGAACTTCATTTTTTTCCCAATAGCCGGCCTTCTGGCGATGGTAGGATTTTGGCGGCCGACCGTCTTGCTCGTCGATGCCTTCGCCCACGAAACCGTAAAAGGCGGACGCCTCGTTCTTAGCGCGGTTGTTGTGGGATTGGCCCTGACAACATGGGGTCTTTCAGCCGTTATGTCAGACGGAATTACCCGCTCGGTCTTTGAAGTGTCACCGGTCGCTTTGCAGAATGATCAGCCCGCTCCGGTGCCCGGGACAGGGGCGGAACGCCAACCCGTCGCCGATGCGCTGAGATCACTGAAAATCCTGGCGCTCGGTCCTGAAGGACTAGAACCTTACGAAGCGCGATGTGACCAAGAGTGGTTGCAGTTCTCTCCCGCCGCAGCGGAAGAGAAATTTTGCGTACCGGCCGGAGACGATCTGACTATGGAAGACTGCTGCCGGGTGAAAACGGCGTTTCGATCCCACGTGAACACGCTTGCAGAGCAAAGCCCATCCAACCTGGCAGTCGTGCATGGCTTTGTTCTGCCCGTGAAGATTTTCTTCCTTGCGCTCTTATTCTCTGTCGGCGTCTTGCTTGTTCGGTATAGAAAGGACCTGACCGCCCGATATGATGAACAGCTGCGTGACATGTCTTTTGGCATGGCACTGGGCGGCTTGGTGATGTTGGGCTGGCCGATGCTGAACGCCGCCTATCTGCAGACCACCAGCCTGCTTACGGGCGATGGGTCATCGGGTGCATACGCAATCATGGCCCCCCTCATCGCGCTTGCCTTTGTTATTTGGGCACTCCTGCTCATGTTCTTCCATCTACGGTCTTATCCGAGCCAAATTGAATATGCAGCGCGGCTTGGCGGTTTTGCTGCCGCAGCCATTGGCGTGCTGCGCTACGAGGAGATTACGGGCTTTCTGATTTCCAATCTGGGCATTGGCGGTGGTCTCGTTGCGATCATTGTGTTTGGGGTCGCCGTTTTGGCGCTGATAGCGGCATTGGTATCGGGGGTCACGCCGAAGGACTTCGATTTTGACAAGAACACCTAGTTTTCGCGTACGATCCGGGCCGCACCACGCCCTTCCGCGAGCGCCTTGATCGCCCCGCGAAAGGTGCGGACTTCCTGCGTCGTCCAATCCGCGCGGGTCAAGGCGGCGCGAAGATTGCCCTTAATCAGTGGCGTCTTCTCGGGCGGATGGAAATAGCCTGCGCGATCCAGCTCCACTTCGAAGTGTTCAAACATGCGTATGAGGTCAGATTTGTCAGCAGGCGTATCCACGCCCTCCGCGCCTGTGAAGCGACCGGTCAGGGACGCCGCCTCTCCCCACGCCTGGGCGAAAACAAGGACGGCCTGGGCAAGATTCAGCGAGGCAAAATCAGGATTCACCGGATAGGTGAGGATCACATCCGCCACGGCCACGACCCCATTCGGTAGTCCTGATTTCTCACCACCGAACAGAACACCCGACCGGCCGCGCGCCGCTGCGATATCCGCTCCGATTTCGCTCGGTGCCAGAACGGGCTTCTCCATGCCCCGCGGACGCGCAGTTGTGGCATATAGCCGGGTCAGGCCGACGGTGGCGGCCTCAAACGTTTCAAATACAGTCACCTCAACACCGGCCTCAAACGCCCCGGCGCTCAGCGTATCAGCCGCCGGATTGGGCCAGCCATCGCGCGGCGCAATCAAGCGCAGATCCGTCAACCCGAAATTGAGCATCGCGCGGGCCGCAGCGCCGATATTCTCACCAAGCTGTGGTGTGTGGAGGAGGATGGAGGGGACCACCGCTTTCACCGTTTGCCAGCGCGAATCTCACTTGCGCGCATCGGCATGGCATCAATCAGGGCAAACAGGTCCGCATTGGAGACCGGGCTTTCCCAGCGCTGTTTCACGCCGCCATCCAAACCGATCAGCGTCAATGAGGGCGCGCCGTGTTCACACTTTGCGATTTGCACAAGATCCACGTCGGCGTCCCTCAAGGTCTGGGTCGATGGCTCCCGGCTGATATCCACGAAGCTGGCTGTATCAAAAACCATCGACATGTCCGGCGAAACGCCAATGATGGTGAGTTTACGCTCTTCAAAGCCTGCCCAGTCCAATCCCTCAAATTGAGCTTGCTGAAGTGTCGAACCGAGCGCCGCATCCTTTTCTCCGCAAATAAGCAGGAGCCGATTTTCCCAGCGCGTTTCACCCAGAAGGTCCCCACGACGGCCAGCCGGGTCGGCCTTGGCCTTGCTGAGGACCACCGCAGAAAGGGCCACCAAGGCACTCATCAAAATGAAACGAGAAAACATTATTGTGTCGGCCTCTTTTCTTAGTCGATCTGTCCTTTTGACGGAGGCCATCGCTCTGCTATAGCCGCGCCAGACGAAACATATGCACAAGGGCACAAATATCATGGCGAAGATCAAGGTCGAAAACCCCATCGTTGAAATGGACGGCGACGAGATGACCCGGATCATCTGGCAGATGATCAAGGACAAGCTGATCCACCCCTATCTCGATGTGGATCTCAAATATTTCGACCTGGGCATCGAGGCCAGGGACGCAACCGACGATCAGATCACGATCGATAGTGCGAACGCCACGAAAGAGTTCGGCGTCGCCGTGAAATGCGCAACCATCACACCCGACGAACAGCGCGTTGAGGAATTCGGCCTCAAGAAAATGTGGAAATCGCCAAATGGTACGATCCGCAATATTCTCGGCGGTGTCGTCTTCCGCGAACCGATCGTGATCTCGAATGTGCCGCGGCTTGTGCCCGGCTGGACGCGCCCCGTGGTCATTGGCCGCCACGCCTTCGGTGACCAGTACCGCGCCACGGACATGCTGATCCCAGGCAAAGGCAAGCTGACCATGAAATGGGAAGCGGAAGACGGCTCAGACAGCCTTGAGCATGAGATTTTCGATTTCCCTGAAGCCGGGATCGCAATGGGCATGTATAATCTCGACCAGTCGATCCGCGATTTCGCCCGCGCCAGCTTCAATTTCGGCCTGCAACGCAAATGGCCGGTCTACATGTCGACCAAGAACACCATCATGAAAGTCTATGATGGGCGCTTTAAAGACATCTTCCAGGAAATCTACGACGCAGAATTCGCCGACCAGTTCGCAGAATTCGGCGGCACCTATGAACACCGTCTCATCGATGACATGGTCGCGGCCGCAATGAAATGGTCCGGCGGCTACGTCTGGGCTTGCAAGAACTATGATGGCGACGTCCAATCCGACACTG
>JBCCTK010000083.1:0-14479 GCA_039198685.1 Pseudomonadota bacterium
CGATCATGACCGACCCTGGATTGGCGGATGCAACCTATATCGAGCCAATTACAGTCGATTACGTCGCCAAGATCATCGAAAAGGAACGCCCTGACGCCCTACTTCCCACCATGGGCGGTCAGACAGCCTTGAACTGCGCCTTGGGCCTGGAGCGTGATGGCATCCTGGAACAGTACGGCGTTGAACTGATTGGTGCGAAAGCCGAGGCCATCAACAAGGCAGAAGACCGGGAGCTGTTTCGCAAGGCGATGGACAAAATCGGCCTGGAGAACCCTCGCGCGTCGATTGTTGCCGCGCCGGAGATCACGGACGAGACCGGAAAAGTCGTAGGATATGACCGAATTGCGGGCCTCTCGCGCGCCATGGAGGTGCTTGATGATGTTGGCCTTCCCGCAATCATCAGACCCGCTTTCACGCTCGGCGGAACCGGTGGGGGTGTTGCCTACAACACAGAAGAATACCGCGAGATTATCGAGCGAGGGCTTGCGGCATCGCCGGTCGCCCAGGTGCTTGTCGATGAGAGCCTGCTCGGCTGGAAAGAATACGAGATGGAGGTCGTCCGCGACAAAGCTGACAACGCCATCATCATCTGCGCGATCGAGAACATCGACCCCATGGGCGTGCACACGGGAGACTCTATCACGGTCGCACCGGCCCTGACGCTGACCGACAAGGAATACCAGATCATGCGTTCGGCCTCGATCGCAGTCCTAAGGGAAATCGGTGTCGAAACAGGCGGATCAAACGTCCAATTTGCGGTCAATCCATATGATGGACGTCTCGTGGTCATAGAAATGAACCCGCGGGTCTCGCGCTCCTCGGCCCTGGCCTCCAAGGCAACCGGCTTTCCCATCGCCAAGATCGCCGCGAAGCTGGCCGTTGGATATACGCTGGATGAATTGGGCAATGACATTACCGGGGGCGCGATCCCGGCCAGTTTCGAGCCGACGCTTGATTATGTGGTCACAAAGATACCGCGCTTTGCCTTCGAAAAATTCAAAGGCGCCGTCCCGTTGCTCACCACGGCCATGAAATCGGTCGGCGAGGCCATGGCGATCGGACGAAATTTCCAGGAAAGCCTTCAAAAGGCTCTTTGCTCGCTTGAAACCGGCCTCACCGGACTGGATGATATGGCGTTTGAGGATGAGGGCGCGCTGATGCGGGCCCTTGCGGTACAATCACCCGACCGTTTGCGCGTCGTCGCCCAAGCCATTCGCCAGGGCGTGAGCGTCGAGGAAGTGCACCGGATCACGAGTATTGATCTGTGGTTCCTGCGCCAGATCGCGCAGCTGATAGAGATTGAAGCGGGTGTGCGCCGCGAGGGTCTGCCAAGCGATTTTGCGGGGCTTTTGGCCCTCAAGGCAAAGGGCTTTTCCGATGCGCGTCTGGCCACACTTTGCGGTGAAAGCGAAGACGCCGTTACGGCGATACGACACGCCGCCGGTGTGCGCCCGGTCTACAAGCGCATCGATACCTGTGCGGCGGAGTTCGAAGCGGCAACGCCATATCTTTATTCGACCTATGAAACGCCGCCCTTTCAAACACCCATCCAACCTGGCGACCGGCCGAGCTGTGAAGCCGGTATTTCCGGGCGTCGAAAGGCCATGATCCTGGGCGGCGGACCCAACCGGATCGGTCAGGGCATTGAGTTCGATTATTGCTGCTGCCACGCCGCATTTGCCATGGCTGACATCTCTATTGAGTCGATCATGGTGAACTGCAACCCCGAAACCGTCTCGACCGACTATGACACATCCGACCGGCTCTATTTCGAACCGCTCACGAAAGAACACGTCCTGGAAATCGTAGCCCGTGAGCAAATGGCGGGCGAACTGGCTGGTGTGATCGTCCAATTCGGTGGGCAAACGCCGCTCGGGCTCGCAAACACCCTGAAAGATAGGGACATTCCTATCCTGGGCACTTCGCCTGCCTCAATTGATCTGGCTGAAGACCGTCAGCAATTTGCGCGACTGATCGACCAGCTCGGTCTCCAGCAGGCGCCCTCGACAACCGCCCGAAATATCGACGAAGCCATTACAGGTGCGGAGCGTCTGGGATATCCTGTTATGGTGCGCCCCTCCTTCGTGCTCGGCGGACGCGCGATGGAAATTGCCCGTTCGCCCGATGATCTGCGCGAATTTGGCCAGGCGGCCTTGGCGGTTGCCGGTGACCAATCTTTGTTCATTGATCGCTACCTGGAAGATGCAACGGAAGTCGACGTCGACGCCCTCTGCGATGGTGAACAGGTCCATGTGGCCGGTATCATGGAGCATATCGAGGAAGCAGGTGTCCATTCCGGCGATAGCGCCTGTGCCTTGCCGCCCTATTCGCTCAGTGCAGACATACAGTCTCGACTGGCAGAGCAGGCTGCAGCCCTCGCCAGGGCGCTCCATGTTCGCGGACTGATCAACATCCAGTTTGCCATCAAGGGCGACGATATCTTTGTGCTGGAGGCCAATCCGCGTGCGTCGCGCACCATACCATTCGTGGCCAAAGCTGTTGGCGCGCCCATTGCGGGCATCGCGGCGAAACTGATGGCGGGCAAAACCTTGGGCGAATTTGATCTCCAGGACGCGAAACCAAAACGTATCGCTGTGAAGGAAGCGGTCTTCCCGTTCGGCCGGTTCCAAGATGTGGATCCGGTTCTCGGTCCCGAAATGCGCTCCACCGGGGAAGTCATGGGCTGGGATGACGATTTCGGTACGGCGTTCCTGAAATCGCAAACCGCGGCTGGGGTTGAGCTTCCCCACGAAGGCTGCGTCTTCGTATCGGTGAAAGATGCAGACAAACCATCTCTTGTTGGGCCGGTTTCTTCGCTCATTTCCATGGGATTCGATGTTGTCGCCACGCGCGGAACAGCCTCTTATCTCAGGGAAAAAGGCCTTGAAGTATTCCCCATCAACAAGGTGATCGAAGGCCAGCCTCATATTGTCGATGCCATGATCAACGGTGACATCCAGCTTGTTTTCAACACGACCCAGGGCATCCAATCGCTCAAGGACAGCAAATCTATCCGCCGGACTGCGCTCACCCGCAGCATTCCCTATTTCACAACTTTGGCCGCTTCAATTGCTTCCGTATCAGCCATCGAGGCGTTACGAACGCGCAAGCTTGACGTGCAATCCTTGCAATCGGCCTGATTGCGCCCACTTGACCGCGCAGGGTTTTGGCACAAACCTACACTTATTCCGAAAACGCAGAGTATACGCACATGGAAAGAATTCCCATGACCGCTGAGGGTCACGCGGCCCTTGAGTCAGAACTTAAGACCCTCAAATCCGTTGAGCGTCCATCCATCATCGCCGCCATCTCCGAGGCGCGTGAGCATGGCGATCTGTCAGAGAACGCCGAATACCACGCCGCAAAAGAGAAGCAGTCTTTCATCGAAGGGCGCATCGCCGAACTTGATGATAAGTTGGCGCGCGCCGAGGTGATCGATCTCACCAAGATGACCGGCACCCGTGTGCGCTTTGGCGCCACGGTGACACTCATCGATGTCGATACCGAAGAAGAAAAAACCTATAAAATTGTCGGCGACGATGAAGCCAGCATTGAGCATGGCAAAGTCTCGATCTCCTCCCCAATCTCCAGAGCCTTGATTGGCAAGGAAGAGGGCGATGAGGCCGAAGTCTCCGCGCCCGGTGGCGCAAAGGCCTATGAAATCGAGAAGGTGGAATTCAAATAGACGCGGTAAAAGGAATGGCCTCAGTTGGCCCTTCCATCTGGGCCGTATCCGATGGGCGTGCTGGCAACGCGGCCCAAGTGCGCGCGATCGCGAATGCTCTCGGCTCCACACTGCGCTGGATGGGCATTGCGCATATAACGGGTCAGGGTCACCGCGCGGAGCCGGTCACCCTGACCCCAGGCGCTCCATGGACATGGCTTCCCGCCAGCACATGGCGCGCCCCCCTCCTGGCCCTACCGAAGGACCAGAAAGCCATCCTTACGCCCCCCTGGCCAACGGTTTGGCTGGGCGCAGGCCGGCGGACCGCCCCCTATTCGGCATACGTCAAACACCATGCGGGTGATGAAACGCTTGTGGTCCATATGCTTGATCCCAAGCTCGTACCGAAATCGTTTGATCTCTTGGTCACCCCTGAACATGATGGGGTTGAAGGAAGCAATGTGCTCTCAACCCTTGGGTCACCTTCGTATTTCTCGCCCGACAACATGGAGGACGCTGGTCAAGCTTTCGCAGACCTGGCCGACGAGCCAGGCAAATCGGCCCTGGTGATCCTCGGTGGAGACTCTAAAACCCACACATTCACCCAAGGCGCTGCAGAAACCCTGGCGATGCAGCTAACAGCCTTGTCCGGCCAAGGCTGGCGCCTCAGGATCACGGTGTCGCGGCGCACCCCTGCCCCTATTCTTGCGCGCATGCGATCTCTGGCCGACCAGATCGGCGCGCGTTTCTGGGCCAGCTCTGCTGACGGACCGAATCCTTATCTTGCCTGGCTCATGTTCTCCGACGTCGCCATTGTAACAGAAGACAGCGCCAACATGCTCTCGGATGCAGCCTACCACGGCCTACCCGTACACATGGCGCGGCTCCACGGGCGAGCGGAGAAGTTCGACAGGCTCCATGAAAGTCTCATCAAACGGGGCGTGGCACGCTGGTTTGATGGAAGCCTGGGAAGCTGGAGCTTCGAGCCCCTGCGCGAAGCCGACCGCGTCGCAGATGCAATCGTCACCAAACTTCTGGAGCGCTTTCCCCGGCCTGATATGGGCGGCGGTGGCAAGGTCGTCGCGCCCGACTGGCTTTAGGCTGCCTCCGCAACAATCCCGATCACCGCAGCGCCGAAGCGCTCGGCTTTCTTTTCACCGACGCCGGAAACACCGCGCAGGGCATTCAGGGAGGTGGGACGCTCGGCCGCGATCGCAGCCAGCGTGCGATCATGGAAAATGACATAGGGCGGCACACCGCGAGTCTTGGCCTCCTCCAGCCGCCAGCCCCGAAGGGCTTCAAACACGTCCTGGTCACCACCCGAGAGCTGGTCCACGACGCCCGCGCTAGCCGCCTTGCGAGCCTTTCGCGTTCGCCGCGCAGCTGGGTCTGCTTTGAGGCGCACCGCGCGCGCGCCTTTCCAGAGCGCCCTGACGCCGTCCTGGTCACCAAGGCCAATCACCGGGCGCATGGCGTCACCCTGCTCTTCCAGCAAACCGCAAAACAAAAGCTCGTCCAGAACCGCGCGCCATCCCACCGCCGAGAGCGCCTCACCGACGCCATAGGTCGATTGCGCCGAAAGGGACTCATCAAAGCTGTCCTTGGCCTCGCCGCGCAAATGGACGATCAAGCGCCCCCGGCCGATACGCTCACCGGTGCGTGCGGCAGCGGCGGTAGCCATCTTGGCCCACTCGGTCACGTCAAATCCCTCACCCGCCGCTTCGGTGCAACTGTCACAGACTCCGCACGGCTCCGCATCGGACTCACCAAAATACTGACGCACGGCCTGGCGGCGGCACTCCGTTCCGTTTAGAAAGGCAAAAAGCTGCCGGGTCTTTGATCGTTGTACCGCCTTGATTTCCTGCGGTGCGTCGGCGTCCTCGACCCAGGACAATGCGCGACGCATATCGGAAGGGCCAAACAGCGCGAACGCCTCTGCCGGCTCGCCATCGCGCCCTGCCCGGCCCACCTCCTGCCAATAAGCCTCGATCGTTTTGGGCGGGTCGGCATGGATCACGAAGCGGACATCTGGCTTGTCCACACCCATGCCGAAGGCCACCGTGGCACACATGGTCAACCCGTCTTCCAGCAGGAACTGCCGCTGGCGCTTTGCACGCACCACAGCATCTAGGCCGGCATGGTAAGCCAATGCGGGACACCCTGCCCTTGAGAGCGCGTCTGCGAGCTTCTCGGTCCCATCGCGTGTGGCAGCATAGACGATGCCGGATCGCCCTCGATGGGCCTTTACCAGGGAAACAATCCGCGCGGTTCGGTCGCCCTGTTTCGGTTCTGCGGCAAGTTGGAGATTGGGACGGTCAAAGCTTGCGACGTGGACGGCAGGCTCGGTCAGCTCGAGCTGGTTGAGAATGTCCTCGCGCGTTCGCGCGTCGGCCGTGGCGGTCACCGCAATACGCGGCACACCCGGAAACAACCCTTTCAACCGCCCAAGGGCACGGTAGTCAGGCCGAAAATCATGGCCCCATTGGCTGACGCAGTGGGCCTCGTCGATAGCAATCAGGCTGAGGGGAATATCCAAAAGCGCACCGGACAGGCGCGTCGCCAGCGCCTCAGGCGAGACATATAGCAGGTCCATCTCGCCTGATCGGGCCGCAGCGAGCGCCGCACTTCTGGCTTCTGGCTCCATGGAGCTATCCAAACGTTCTGCCCGGACCCCAAGCGCTTTCAGTGCATCCACCTGGTCTGCCATCAGGGCAATTAAGGGCGAGACGACCAGTCCGCAGCCTCGCCTTAAGAGCGCAGGGATCTGGTAGCATAGGGACTTGCCGCCTCCGGTTGGCAGGATCGCCATGACATCGCGAGCGGCCAGCACATCGCCGATCACATCACCCTGTAGCCCCCGGAAAGAATCATAGCCGTAAATGCGTTGGAGCAGCACACGGGCGTCGGAAAGTGTTGGCGTTGTCATGGATGAAAAGATGCCCGGACTCTGCGTTCGCGGGCAAGCGCCACGCCATCGGTCATTCTCGGTATACTGGGGAATTCAACCAGATACCTGCAGGGGGTGCGCCGATACACAAACCTCAAGCAGGCACTGAACGTCCCGCGACCCGCTGACACACGGCCTGGCACTGCGCCAACGCGCCACATTCGCATAAGTCCGTATCGTCGGCCCACGCCCGCCGAGCCAAAAGGAAGGAGGCTCATCAATGCCGACATCAAGAAGATCTGGATCAATCCCGACGTCACTGTCGATTTCACGAGCGCGCTCGGCGCAACGGTGGATGCGGAGGTGGATATAGATCCGCTCGTGATTGGAATCGGGCTCGGCTACAAATTCTAGGCTGATACGCCGTCCAACGCCTCGACCAGAAGCAGATGCCGGCGCGCCACAGCATCGGCATCTTTGCTGTATCCGCCGCCCAGTACACCGCACAGTGCCACACCGGCCCGCCGGCACGCTTGTGCCACGCGCCTGTCACGCCGGTAGAGCCCCGCATTGCTGAGGGCTAACAGACCCAGCCGGTCCTTTTCATGGGGATCAACACCGGCATTATAGAAAACGATCTGCGGGCGCGCCCGCGAAAGGGTTTCCTCAAGGGCCCCGTCGAGGGCCTTCATATAGGCCTCATCGCCCGTACCTTGCGCCAAGCCCACATCCAGATCCGAAGCGGGTTTTTCACGTGGCCAGTTCGCCTCGCAATGGATTGAACACGTGAACACGCCCGGCGTGTTGGCAAAGATCCGGGCCGTGCCATCGCCATGGTGCACATCAAGATCCACCACAGCGATGCGTTCGACCTGCTCTGACTGCAAGAGACCATGGGCGGCCACGGCGACATCGTTGAACACGCAAAAACCAGCCCCGCCTTGCCCATCTGCATGGTGACTGCCCCCGGCCAGGTTGATGGCGGCGCCTTCCTTTAGGGCAAGGCGTGCAGCCAGCCCCGTGCCGCCAACTGCCGCGCGGGACCGGCGGGCAATCGCAGGCGTTATGTCGAACCCGATCCGGCGTGCGACGTTGCGCTCCAAGGTTTGCGTCAGGATCGCATCCACATACCCTGCATCATGCACGGCAGACAGCGCCGCGGCACTGGCCAGGTCTGGTGTCAGAAAACTGCGCCCCGCAGCGCGCAACCTGTCTGCCACGATCGAGTATTTCCGCATGGGAAAACGATGACCGTTCGGAACCGACTGGGCATCATAGGCTGGATGATGGACGAGAGGCGTCATGGGAAGAACAGCTAGGGCTTTTTCACTTGAATTTGAGTCGTCTGATGGACTGCATTGCCAGCGCTGGACGGCGTCGCAATCCTCCCAGCAGACTCGCATGGTGGTCCGCTCGGCTCCTGTCCCTGACACAAAAATCCAGCGCACGGCCGGCTAAAGTTCAAGGGAATGGGCTCTCGTCCCAGGCCCTGAAGAGCAAACGCCCCGGACAAAGCCGGGGCGAAAACTGTCTTCAATATTGCACGTTTCTTAATCGTCGGCGCAACCACTCTCTTCAAAGGCTGTTGCGGCTTCTTCAAAGCGCGGCCCTATGGTCAAACAGCCTTCCGGCTTCTGATCGTCGGGCAAGGCGCGCAATTGGTCACACGCCTTTTGCTCATTCTCTAATTCGAGGAAGGGTGTGCGCAGGCCAAAGCAGTAAAGCGCCCGTTCTGTGCGCCGCTCTGCCGCAATGAAAGAGAGCCAACCGCGTCCACCGGCATTGCTGGCCTGGCGGAACGCTTCAACGGCGCCCTCTGTGTCATCACGCTCATAGCGAGACTGACCAATCAGGGTCCAAACCGTACCGCGATCATTCACGCCGCCGGCCGTCAAGGCCTGCTGCAGGGCCGACTCAGTTTGCTCCCAATCCTTCAGCTCGGCATAGGAGCGACCAAGGCGCTCATACATTTCCCCGGAATTGCGCATCTGGGCTGCTTCGCGGATCACAGGGATGGCACGCTCAAACTCACGTGCCACCTGGTAGAGGTTGGCCAGCAGTTCCATGCGCTCATAGGTCTTGGAAATGGTGCCGGCATTCATTTCTTTTTCCAGCGTCCTGGCGGCTTGGAATGGCACGTCGAACTGGTTGTAGAAGTTCACGATCCGCATCAACTCGTCCTCCGTCTGGAGGATACCGCCCAGGTACATGGCTTTCTGCACTTCAAATGCACGCCGCTGGTCACCGGACTGATAGTAATCGCCAGCGATGGCGTCCCAGAGGCGACGCTCGTTGGGGTTACGCTGCAAAAGGGTTTCGAGCAGCTCTGCCTTTTTCGCCAGCTGACCCGTCTGGTCATAGAGGTAGATCAAAAAGTCATAGACTTCGCGTTCGGCATTCGGGCCATCTTCACGGAACACTTCTTCAGCCCATCGCAATGACTCGCGATTGTTTTCATCCTTATGGTACAGGACAGCGAGCTGCCATTTCTGGGTACGGTTCGGTTGCCCACCATTCTGCAGCCATAGGTTCATGTACCTCAGCGCCTCGGTGAGGTTTTCGCTGCTCATGTGAAGCTGTGAAATATTATAGTATGTCTGGCCAATCTCCGTCTGGGGCACATAACCACGCTGGACAGCCGTCTCCAGATCGCGCACGGCGCCAGGATAGTCGTTTGTCTCCACCTTCACCGCCGCCGAAAGCCGCAGAAGAGCGCCTTCCTCATAGCAATTCATTTCCTGGGCCCGCAGCTCATTCAGCTTGGCGAGGGCCGCAACTGCGTCTTCATTGACCAGAAGCTCGTTTTCGGCCGACAGGTACAGCTGGCCGTTCTTCTATGTGAACTCAGTTGTCTCACAGACCTGTGCCAGGGCCGATCCGGCGCCCAATGCGGCGATGGCACATGCGGCCATCATCCCCCTATACATGGATGTCAATGCCATAGTGTTTCGCTCCTTTGGCTGCGCAGCGGCGCCCTTTGTTCCAAGAAACCGGAAAGCTCCATCAGATTCAAGCGGCGTGGCCGGTAAACTTGTTGTTTTTCTGCAGCGACGGGTTCCGAGCGCGCCGTACTGCGCGTCTCCATGGAGACTGTTCCACGATGCAAACGTGGTAAACCTCATTGTTCAACCCCACCCGATTGTGGCCTCTGCGGCGCTGGCCTGCGGGCTTCGAGGATACGGGTTAGCTCCGTTGCGACGGCGTCCTGACCAGTCTGATAATTGAGGTCGATCAGAAACGTATACACCGCGTCTGCGGCGCCGGGTCCATCATCCTCAAACACTTTCTGCGCCCAGGCGAGCGCACCCGCTGGATCGCCCGCTTTCTCCTTTGTCTCGGCCATCTGCCACATTTGATTGCGAGTCGGCAGCGCTCCAGCATCGATCCACTGGTCGAATGCGCGCGAAGCGCTCTCGAAACTCTCAATGGCCAGATAAAGCTGGGCGATGTTGAAGTGAGTTTTCTTCACCTCCTCATCTGACAAGAGCCGCCGATCCACCGCAGCCTCAAGGTCTGTAATGGCGCCGGGGTAGTCATTCAACTCGACATTCAAAGCCGCCGAAAAGCGCAACATGGCACCTTGCTCAAAGCAATTCATTGACATGGCGCTGAGCGTGTTGAGCTTTGCACGCGCGGCTTGCGCATCCTTGTCTTGGATGAACGCGTTTTCGGCTTGAATATAAAGGTCTTTGTTCCCCTGGCTGAATTCAGCAACGGTGCAGGCTTCGGCCACGGCAACCGGCGCGCTTGTCAGTGCAAAACCGATTGCGAGGAAGGTCGCCAGATCCAAGGTGCGGCGACGTTGAGAATAGCGCTCGCCCATCGCATTAGCCCTTAAGGTTAAAGTTGAGAGGATAGATCACGTTTCGCCGCTCCACAGCTTGGCCCCGGACAATCTTGGGCGCAAAGCGCACCTTGCCGACGGCCTGCTCGGCCGCACGGGCAAAGCCGTGATCGCTACAGGCGGCTTCGATATCGATGGGCTCGCCTCGGGCATTGACGTTGAATTTCACCTCACAGCTGCCTTCAATATTTCGCTCAGCCATGCGCCTGGGATACTGGGGCACCGGAGGGTTGATGGGCTTGGCGTCGCGCTCATCGATCACAATGGGAGGGACGACAAACTCATCAATGCGGCCATAGTCCAGCTCTCTCGGTGCCTCGCCCTGTATAACCGGCGTTGGCAGGTCAATATCGCTCTTGGTGGTGCTTATTTCAGGTGGTGGCGGCGGTGTCTGCGCATCCTCCATACGCGTCGGTTTTGTGCGACGCGTGCGTTGAATATCCGGCTCGGATTCAGTCGGTGTGATGATTGGCAAGTCGCGCACTTCGCTGGTAGGCGGTTCGACGAATTCGGTTTGAATGAGGCGCCCCATAAAAAGGCAAAGCGCAAAGGTTACGCCAGCGGCTGGCACCACAACGCCCAGTCTTCCCAATGCATTCCTGCCGCCAGGGCCGATTCTGCGTCCACGGGCCCTGTCCTGGCCCGGCTCGAACGGTTTACCCTGAGTCACGCCACCAGACGCAACGCTCAATCTGCCCTCAGTCCCACGATTCCGATGCATGAACCGGCCCTCTCCTGTATTGTTATAGGGTAACCTTGCCTGAAGGGTAACGTAACGTCAAGTTAGGTATGTGATATAGAAAACCCCGGCGTCATCGACACCGGGGTTTTCATCTTTCGTTCTAGAGAGGGCTTAGCCGTCGAGGCCAAACTCCATGGGATAGACCACATTGCGCCGCTCAAGCGCCTGGCCGCGCACGATTTTCGGCGCAAACCGGACACGGCTCACAGCGCGTTCGGCTTCACGACGGAAGACATTGTCTGAACAATCTGCCTCAACATTGAACGGTTCGCCGCGCGCATTCACGTCAAACCGTACCTCGCACGACCCCTCAATGCCGCGCTCTGCGGCACGCTGGGGGTACTGCACCACAGGCGGGCTGATCGGCTGGGCATCACGGTCAGAGATCGCCACGGGATCAATCGCGATGGACTGGACCCGGTCAAAGTTCAGCTCCGTCGGCGCTGCGCCCTGAATGTTCGGGGTTGGCAGGTCGATATCGGACTTGGACGAAGACAGTTTCGGCGGAGGTGGCGGCTTGTCCGCAGAGGCAAGCCTTTGGGGACGCGAGCGTGACGTGCGCCGAATTTCCTGGCTTTGCTCTGAAGGCGTGATCGACTCAAGAACGCGTTGGGCTTCCCCCTCCGGTTCTATGAAATCTTGAGAGATGATCCGACTCATGAACAGCCAAAGGACGGTCACGATCGCAATTGCGATGGGGGCCGCGATTGCCAATCGCAGAACTGAGTTATTCATCCTGACTGCCTCCTAATCCTGCTCTGTCGACACGTTCACACGCGTCACACTCTCCAAGTCGCGAACCGTTTCCAGAAAGCCAACCATGGCGCCGGCTGGCGCCTTGTTATCCGCCTGGAGGACCAACTCACCCTTGGCGTTTCCCTTGCGCATTTCCCTTAAGGTAAATTCAACCTCATTTGGCTCAACGAGCTTATCGTCAATATATATGTCGCCCTGGTCGTCAATGGCCACAAGAATGGCCAAGGGGGTGACGCGCTGATCATTGTCGACATCCTGGCGCGTGATCTCCACACCCGGCTCGCTGATGAATTTAGCGGTCACAATGAAAAAGATCAGGAGGATGAACACCACGTCCAGCATGGGTGTGAGGTTTACATCATCGCCTTCCTCAGCGTTACCGGAACCACCCCGTCTGCGTCTTGGCATGGTTGCCTCCTATTCGCCGCTCAGGACGATGTTCACCGGGAAAGCCTGGGCCGAATAGGCCTGGTCCCGAATGTTGATGATCACGCCAGATTCTGCATCCGCGTCAGCCTGAATAATCACAGCACTTTCAGGGTTTTCAGCCTTGAGGCGCTCAATATTCGGGCGCACCAGTCCAATGTCAGCCGGCCGGCCATTGATACGGATGAGACTGTCCTCGTTCACGTAAATAATAATCGTTGGCGCTGCATCGGGGGGTGGCGGTGTATTGGTTGGCGGCGGCGGGGGCTCAAGCGCAATCGCCTGTTCCTCGGTAAACACTGCCGTCACGATGAAAAAGATAAGCAAAATGAAGACCACATCCAGCATGGGCGTGAGGTCCACCTCTGCCTCTTCGGGCTTTCTTAGGGATCGTCCACGCATCAGCCAATCTCCAGATCATCGTCAACGGCCTGAACCAGGCGATTGGCCTTCCGCATCATCCCAGACGCGAAGGGGATACCTGTAATTGATACCACCATGCCGGCCATTGTCGGGATCGTGGCACGTGACACACCCCCGGCCATGGCCTGGGCATCAGCCCCGTCGGTGAGCGCCATGATGTCAAACACAGTCACCATGCCCGTCACCGTCCCAAGGAGACCCAGCAGCGGCGCAAGCGCAACCGCTGCTTTTGCCAGGATGATGTTGCTCTCTGCTTTCTGGCGAACTTCGGAGACAATCTTGTCCCGGACCCAGCGCGCCATGGTGGACTTGCGGTCTGAGCGCGAACGCCACTCATCTACGGCCTCGGTGGCCACCGCCTTGTGCGCGATGTGGAAGTAGAACAATCGCTCCAGGATCAGGGCCCACATGAAGAATGTGGTGATCGCGATCAGAAGGAGGACGGGTCCACCCCGGTCGAGGAATTCCTGGATCTCAGCAATCATCGGAGGCCTCCCGCACGTGGGAAGCAGCGGCCATTAGGCCACTGCTCCGCGACGCTCAGATTCCGCACGTTCTGCAACGAGACCCGCTGCCTGCTCATCAAGCATTTGCTGATTGCCACGGGCCATAGAGGCCGAAATGGCGTGGAGCAGGATCAACGGTATTGCCGCCAGAAGCCCCAGAACCGTGGTCACAAGGGCAACGGAAATACCGCCGGCCATCAATTGTGGATCGCCCGCGCCATAGTTGGTGATGGCGGTGAAGGTCAGGATCATACCGACAACGGTTCCAAGTAGACCCACAAGCGGAGCCACAGCGGAGAGCACCTTGATGATCTCGTTGAAGCGTTCGATTTTCGGTGTTTCCTGGAGAATGGTCTCGTCGAGTTTCAACTCAAGCGTCTCAAGATCGGCGCTTTTGTTATCCTCATAGGTCGCAAACACTTTCGCAAGGGGATTGCCATCACCGCCGCGGCGGGACTTCGCCGTGCCGCTCATGGCCGTTCCCTGGAGGAAGAGCGTGACGATCTTGAACAGACCCAGTGCGACACCAATCGGGATCAGGCCGAAGAGGATGATCTGGCCGATGATACCGCCATCGCGGGTCAAACGTGTGCCCCAACTGGGGATTTCACCAAGGATAAAGAAGAGATCCCCCTTGGATGGATCCACAGGTCCGCGCACGGCTTCGGTAGATCCACTTTCAATCGCTGATACCACACGTCCCATCGCACTGCGGAATTCACCCCGTGGCTGGGCTTTGAAAGCCCGCAGAAACGGCTCCGCGCCAGACAGCTCAGGCACCTCAACCTCAACAAATTCAGGCGTTCCCTGGGTCGTCGCGGCCGTGAAGACTCCCACGCGGGCAAGCTCGACCGTCGCATTCTCACCGTCGGCACCGATATTTGAAACTTCGGCAGAGAAGGTTTTGACTTCAGACTGGGCAATCATTTCCTGAAGGATCGATTTTGGCAAACTGTCGAGGTCTGTGCGGGTCGGAAGCGTCCGTGCCTGCGCAATCTCAGAGAGTTGCTCAACACGGCCAGGATAGTCGAAATTCGCGAGCGAGGCGCGAATTTGCGGCATTGTCTCGCCAGCTGCCGTCCGGAACTGGCCAAGAAGCTCGGAAAAGTCGCCAGCTTCTGTGTCCAGTTGGGCCTGCAACTCACCGAGAGTCGCCTCGTTTTCATCAAACTCGGCACTCAGCGCCCGGCCACGGGCCTCGGCGGCACCGAGCGCCGCGCGCGCATCGGCC
>JBCCTK010000084.1:0-14464 GCA_039198685.1 Pseudomonadota bacterium
CTGCGACGACCTTTATGGCTGCTAAGACAAACTCAAAGCGCGCGGCGTGACCTTCATGACACAGCCACCGCCAACCTATTATGAAATGCTGGACGCGCGACTTCCCGGCCATGGCGAAGATTTAGACGGGCTCCAGTCGCGGGGTCTGTTGCTGGACGGGACAACCGATGGCGGCCAGCCACGCCTGCTTCTCCAGATCTTCGCAGAGCCAAGGATTGGGCCGGTCTTCTTTGAGTTCATCCAGCGCAAGGGCGACTACAAGGAAGGGTTCGGCGAAGGCAACTTCAAAGCCTTGTTCGAGAGCATTGAGCGTGATCAGATCAATCGCGGCGTATTGCAGGTCGAGGAAGACGCTTGAACGGAGACGACACCAGGCTTCGACTCACGCCTTTGGCAGAGGGGCTCGTCGGTGCCCTTGTCGGCACGGTGTTGGGAAGCGCGCTTTGGCTGGCCGGTATTATTTCGCCAGTCGCCATTCTCGGTGTTGCGGCGGGCGTGGGCATTGGAAGCGGGTTTAATGGCTGGCGGCGAGGACAGCGCGATGGCTGACACACCCGGGCCTCGGCAAAACACAGTGTTCACCTATGGATTGGGGCTTGTGTGCGGCTTGCCCTTGGCCAGCTGGGTGAGCGCGCCAATCACAAGGGGCATGGGCGAAGCGACCGCCATGGCGACAGTGATGGCGTTGACTTTGGGCTTTGGCGCAGCCGGCGCAGCCCTAGGTTATGCCATAGATCGCCTGCGCGACAGCAAAGGAAACAAAGATGGCCAAGAAGACTGAGACCAAACCAAACGAGACACTGCGCGATGAGGACTCCATGTATTATCTGGTCACATTCCTTTGGGGCATGATGGGATGGATCATCAGCGGCAATCCAGTCTATGGCGTATTCGGTGCGCTGCTTGGCTGGATGGTGGATGAGTATCGCGCCACGCGGCGGCGCTCAAAGCACGCCGAGACACAGCCCACTGGTGAGGATGGATGAAACTGCTCGTTCCACCGCCGCTGGTCTTCTTGCTGGCCATCATTCTGACCTATGCGACCCAACGTCTGTTTCCGGTATTGCAAATTGATGTGCCTTTACTGCCAAATGTTGGCCTTGCGATTGCCGCCCTTGGCGTGTTCCTGGCGCTCGTCGCCATTTCAGGCTTTGTCGCGCGGAAAACAACGGTAAGCCCGCATCATCCTGAGAGGTCGTCTGCGCTGGTGACCGATGGCGTCTACGGCCTGACCCGAAATCCGATGTACATGTCCCTTGCGCTGATTGCGGCGGGTGCAGCACTGATGCAAGCAACACCCGTAGGCCTGGTCTTCGTCGCTATCGCAGTCTGGTACATCACACGCTACCAGATCAAACCGGAAGAAGAGGCCCTGAGCACCCTCTTCGGCGCCGATTATGACACGTATCGCCAGCGCGTCAGACGCTGGATCTGATGGAGGAGGCATACCATGACGACCCCTGCCCTCAACGGCGTACACCACGTCGCGTATCGCTGTAAGGATGCCAAGGAAACCGTCCGGTTTTACCAGCGCGTGCTCGGCATGGACTTCCAGCTTGCCATTGCCGAAGACACCGTGCCATCGACGGGCGAGCACGATCCCTATATGCATGTCTTCCTGGATGCCGGAAATGGCAATGTGCTCGCCTTTTTCGAGCTGCCGACGCAAGCCGAAATGGGCCGTGACCCAAACACGCCGGGCTGGGTCCAGCACATCGCCTTCAAGCTTGAGACGATGGACGATCTGATGGCCGCGAAGGCCCGCGCTGAAGCCGAAGGGCTCGACGTGCTCGGCCCAACTCACCATGGTGTTTTTAAGTCGATCTATTTCTTCGACCCCAATGGCCACCGCCTGGAACTCGCCTGCGATATCGGCACGCCAGAGCAATACGCCCAGCTGAAAGAGGTTGCCGAAGACATGCTGGAAGAGTGGAGCAAGACGAAGAAAGCCCCCCGCCACGCCGCCTGGCTACACGAGAAAATCGCGGAAGAGAGCTAACATGGCCGCTTCCCCCGACACCCCGCTTTGGGCCGCCGCCAAGGATATGCTCCTACGCGAGCTGATAAAGACGTCCGATATAGAAACGCGCCTTACGGACCAGGAATACCGCGCTGAATTTCGCCTGCAGATCGGCGACGCCCTGCACACCCGCTACGACTTTTCAGACAACACCCAATCGCCCGAAGCCATCGCCGAAGAAATCCTCGAAACGGTAATCGAAGTGGCGCGGCACTACAGGAAATCCAGCCAATGAGTGGTCAGCGTTAACCGGAATGCTCAAACGGGTTTATCAGTGTCAGGCGAATGCCGTCGAAATCGGATGTGTTGCGCGTGGCGATGGCCAGGTCGCGGGTTCTGGCGATACCAGCAATCATGGCGTCAGCGACGCCGATCGGCAGGCCCAGCTCCCGACGTTCTGCGCGGATGGCACCCGTCGCCTCGGCAGCCGGGCGATCAAGTTCGAGAATATTGTCACCAATGACCTTACTCACAAAAGTCTCAAAGTCTCGGGTCAGGGAGGCCCGCCGCACACCTTCTGGCAGTCTCTCCAAGCCATAGACCGTCTCACTGATGCTGACGCTGGTGTAGAACAGCTCATGCGGAGCGCGTTGTTTCAGCCAGTTCAACACCTTGTGGTCTGGCGGAGACCCCATGAATTCCGACACGATATTTGTATCGAGAATGATCATGCCCGTCAGCTAAAGGTCACGTCCGGGTCGGTGAAATCATCTTCTGGAACTTCAAACGCGTCACCATCCCAGGACCGGCTGAAGATACGCACCATTATATCTCCAGCGCTCTCGCCGGTATGGCTGGCAGCTGACTTGAGTATCCGGCGCACCTCTTCTTCCATGGATACGCCATTGCGCGCCGCCCGGCTGCGAAGTGCCGCGATGGTCTTTTCATCGAGTTTGCGAACACTGATACTTGGCATGCCAGCAAACTTAGTATCTGCTAGCATTGCTGTCAATTTTTCAATATGCTAGCACGGGTACCATCATGAAACTCGCCACCCTCAAAAACGGCGCCCGGGATGGTCGCCTGGTTGTTGTCTCGAAAGACCTGACGCGCTGCACCGATGCCGCGCGGATCGTACCGACCCTGCAAGCCGCCCTCGACAATTGGGAGGCCGTAGCGCCCCGCCTGGCGCGCATGGCTGAAGGAGTCGAGCTCGGCTCTGTACCCACTTTCCGCTTCCATGAAAGCGAGTGCGAGAGCCCCTTGCCCCGCGCCTATCAGTGGGCGGACGGTTCGGCCTACATCAACCATGTGGAACTGGTGAGAAAGGCCCGCGGCGCGGAAGTGCCAGAGAGCTTTTACTCTGATCCGCTGATGTACCAGGGCATGAGCGACGGCTTTCTTGGCCCCCGCGATCCCATCCCGCTGGGTGATCCATCCTGGGGTTGCGACATGGAAGGCGAGATTGCCGTGATCACAGGTGATGTGGCCATGGGCAGCACACCCGCCAACGCCGCAGACCAAATCAAGCTGGTCATGCTGTGCAACGATGTTTCGCTGCGCGGACTGATCCCGCCGGAACTGGCCAAGGGCTTTGGCTTCTTCCAATCCAAACCAGCTAGCGCCTTCTCGCCGGTGGCTGTTACACCCGATGAACTCGGGAACCACTGGCGAGACGGCGCCGTGCATTTGCCGCTTCGCGTTGATCTAAATGGTGAGCCTTTCGGGCGCGCCGAAGCCGGCGAAGACCTCACCTTCAATTTGCCAACCTTAGTTGCGCATGCGGCAAAAACCCGTGACCTTTCCGCTGGGTCAATAATAGGCTCAGGTACGGTTTCGAACAAGGGAAAAGATGGCGGACCAGGAAAATCCATTGCTGAAGGTGGCCTGGGCTACGCCTGCATCGCCGAGATCCGAATGATCGAAAAAATCCAATCCGGCGCGTCCACGACCCCTTTTTTGAAGGCTGGGGACACCGTGCGCATCGACATGTTGGACCCAGCCGGGCATTCAATCTTCGGTGCGATTGAGCAGAGGGTGAAAGACGCCTGATCGCGGCGTAAACACAGTGCGCGCCTCGCACGAAAGGACGACCCAATGAGCCCGTTCCTCTCCAGCTTTCCCGCCCGTCCACCTGATCCGCTTCTGGGAATTTCCGAGGCGTTCAAAGCCGACCCACGGCCCGAAAAGATCGACCTTGGGGTCGGGATCTATAAGGATATAGAGGGCAACACCCCGGTTCTGGGTGCGGTCAAGGCCGCCGAAGCACTGATCCTGGAGCGCCAGGCCACAAAGGCCTATGAGGGCTCGCGCGGCAATGCTGGTTTTTGCGCCGCCATCGAACACCAGGTATTCGGCGCGCAATCGGAGGCGCTTTCAGAGGGCCGTGTGATCAGCTTTGCAGCACCGGGCGGGTGCGGTGCAATCTTCCTGGCCATGAGCCTGGCCGCACGCGTTAGCCAAGAGGGGCGCGTCTGGATCTCCACACCATCCTGGCCGAACCACATCAATGTCGCCGCTGCCGCCGGGCGGGAAGCCATGGGATATCCCTATTACGATCCACAGACGGGAGGGGTCGCATTCCAAACCATGATGGATGCCCTTCGCCAGGCACGTTCGGGCGATATCGTCATTCTTCAGGGCCCTTGCCACAATCCGACAGGCGCTGATCTGAGTGTCGAGCAATGGTCTTATCTGGGCGATTTCTGTGCGCGGCAAATGCTTTTCCCTCTCCTCGATGTCGCTTATCATGGCTTCGGCGCTGGATTGAACGAAGATATTGAGGGTGTGCGTGCCTTCCTGGCCGGGTGTCCGGAAGCCATGGTCGCCTATTCGTGTTCAAAGAATTTCGGTCTTTATCGCGAACGGACGGGCTGTTTTCTTTTGCAGGCAGGCAGTGCCGCAGCAGCCCAGTCGGCGGCCAGCCATGTGGCAGAGATCGCCCGCGCCGTTTACTCGATGCCGCCTGCCCATGGCGCCGCGATCGTGGAGACCATTCTGGGCGATGCAGCCCTGACCGACCAGTGGAAAACAGAGCTCGAATCGATGCGGCTTCGCATGCAAGGCCTGCGAACCGGGTTTGCGGCCGCACTCAACGCAGCGCTCGGCACACAAGCTTTTTCCACGCTCGTCGAACAGAGCGGCATGTTCTCGATGCTTCCCCTGCAAGGCCCCGTGACCGAGATGCTTCGCCTGCAGTTTGCGATCTACATCCCCGGCTCTGGCCGCATTAACATTGCTGGCTTGCCGGAAGCCGCGCTTGAAAGGCTGGCCGGGCAAATGGCACCTTTTCTGCAATCCGCGCTGGACCAGAAAGCGCGTTAGACGCCCTCCTTTTCGCCCCCTTCCCGGCGACCGGAAAGGACCATGAGCGCGACGAAACCAATCGACGTGCCCTGGGACGAAAACACTTCCAGCATGGCCGAGAAGAACCAGGCCCTCAGCCGCGAATCTTCACCATTGCCTTGCGCCGAGATCGAGGCGACAGCAAGATCGCCAAGGTCGCCCCGGGCATCTTGAATACGGGTTTCCAATTCAGCGCGGCGGCGGGCTTGGCCCAGCTCGTCGAGCGCTGTGCGATAGGGACGCTCATCCGTTTTGCCAACCCGCTCCACCTCTGCGATATACGCTTCGAGGCCCTCGACCGACCGGATGTCATCGGGGATCGCATTCAGCTGGCTGCGCCAATCCTCGATTTGGGACTCCAACACGCGCGCTTGGGCCTGGGCGGCTTGGGCAGACAGATCACGCGCATTACCTTGGCCCGCCATATACATCTGCGTGCCAACAAGGCTCGTAGCAGCACCAGCCAACGCAATAACCCCGGCGCGCAAGGCCTCGCCATACCGTTTTTGTGCGCCGTGCCAATACGCAAAAGTAAAGCCGCCAAAACTGCAGATACAGGCGATGATGCCAGTCCATGACCAAACGCGCGATTGGAATGGGTCATCCACCATGGCGCCGAACGCAAGATAGTTCGCGAAGCCGGACATCACCGCTGCGAGCAACCCGGCACCGAGAAAGACGAGCGCGAGAAGCGCGATAATCATCTTCTCGCCAAAGGCGTTAGACTGTCCGCGATGTGGTCTTGCCGGTTCTGATTCCCGCAACGCCGGCCCAGAATCCGCATGACCGTCACGCACGCCCGGCTCAAAAGACATCTCACGATCCGGGGTTGGAAAAGGAACAATCGCACTCTCCCAGGCGCCCCTAGAAGCGGAAGCAATGTCCCGCGCGGTCGATGCGGCCGCCGATGCAGATCGGTTCGATTCCATAAATTCGAGCCACCGGATCAATGGCACGCGGTGCTTCTCGCTATCACAAATAGCCACCGCATCGCCATCATCCTCAACAATTGAAATGCCAAGGGCGCCGCATTCAGAACATGGCAAATTGAAGCTTTCTTCGCCAACGGCCTCGGGGGGCGCACCCACCGCCCTGAGACGATCCCTGATTGACTTATCTGCCGCGCTCATCCCCGCACCCCTGCGAATGTTCTTATTTTGTACATGCGCGACAGCGGCTACACAAGTCAAAATGTCTTCACGCACACCCCAGCCCAATCCGTCGCGATCCGTCACGGTAAATTGTCCTGCTTGCGCTCGCTGCGATCACCATTAAAGCTTGCGAAACGCCCACCAAACATGATCTGCGCGGGAATGACCGATTTGAAGGGTCCGCACGATGGAGAGAAAACGACAGCCATGACACCACGATCCAAAGCGATACCCAAATCCTGGGAAACGTTCGATTTCTCCAGCTTGTTTTCAGCCTTCCTATATCCCGCCTCAGGCTTGGCCGTGCTGATAACCATGGTCACTCTGGGGCTCGCACTGGACAGCCTGTCGCTGCACTGGTGGTATATCCCAATCGGGCTATGCGTAATCGCCGCCAGCGTCTTTGTCTGTAATATGGGGATTGGACCGCTACACCGGATCATCCAACACCGTGCTGGTGAACTGCGCGCACCCGGCCAGGTCATCACGATGCTCAATCTGATGATCGCCATGCAGGGTGAAGTCAAAGCCTGGGTCAATTATCACTCCCAGCACCACCGGTTTTCAGACAAGCCAGGAGACCCGCACAACCCCTTCGAGTCCAAACGCTGGGCCTGGGTTGGCTGGATCCTCTTCCGGGATGCCAAGGACATGGCGCGTCCCATGCCGATATGGCTGAAGACCCAGCCCATCATCATGTGGATGGACAGGAACTACATGACCTTGTCTTTCATACTCCATTTCATCCTGCCCGCCCTCATTTACGCCATGGTCTGGGCCGCGGGGGGGTCCCTGGTCCTGACGGCGATCTTGCACGCCTGCTTCGTGATCGGCCGCGCATTGCAGTTCCATGCCACAACCTACGGCATCAATGTGCTCGGGCACCTCAAAACCCCGGTTTGGTCCGACCATCTCATTGGATTGCTCACGGGGGGAGAGGCGTTTCATGACCACCACCACGACCAACCCCAGAGCGCGCTTCACCGCCCCCGCAAGGGCCTGTGGAACCGGATTGTCGATTATAATGGAACAGCGCTCCTTGCCATGGAGAAACTGGGCTGGGTGAAAAACCTGAAGATCGCACCCCAATTCGCCTGAGGCGGCTCCAACGGTGAAGACTAAAAAAGGGCGGGTTCCAATCGGACCCGCCCTTTTCACTTTATCCTATTTCGGCGCGGGATTTACAGCCCTTCGGACGCCATGGACATGCCATCATCGGTCATGTTGTGCAGGACAACATCGACCCGACGGTTCTGGGCTCGGCCCTGGCGTGTGTCATTGGAGGCCACTGGGCTAGACTCCCCTTGCCCGGACGTTGTGATGCGTGCGCTGCTTACGCCTTCATTCTGGAGGAAAGTCGAAGCCGTTTCAGCACGCTTTACGGATAAAGCCTGGTTCCATGACTCAGGTCCGGTTGCATCGGTGTGGCCGATCAGATCCACGCGGGTCGCACTATCCATTGAAAGGAACACAGCCAGGGCCGTGAGGCGCGCATCGGTGGCAGCGTTCAAAGTGGCGGTATCAAATCCAAAGCTCAAATTTGGACACGTCATGACAATCGCACCGTCGCTTCTGTCGGCTTTCGTGCAGCGCATGGCACCCGAGAGCAGATCCAAGGTGGCGGTGCGATTGCCTTCAACGGAAGCAAACGCGGCGCGACATTCCGCAAGATCCGCACTGCATTGGCTGGCCGCCGCTTCAGCGGCATCCAGATCGACACGCATACTCTCGGCTGCGGCGAGGGCTTCGCCTGTTTCGCCCTGGGCAATCGCGATCTGGGCATAGGCATCGCCAAGCTCTACGGTTTTATCATACTCGTCGGCGTCACCTGATTCAAAGGCGGCTTCAGCGTCGCTGAGGAAGCCTGCCGCTGTTGTATAGGCTGAACTTGACGTGCCGAAGGCCGAAGCGGCCTCAACCCGCTCGCGGGCTGAATCCAGTCGGCCATCGGGCTCAAGCGTTGTAGCGCATGCGGTCACCAGCAAAAGGCCTCCCGCAAGTCCAATTGTTTTTACGTGTTGGAACATTCCTACCATCTCCTTCTGAGCCTTCGAACTCTTCAACCCCAGCCTTCAAGCATGCGGATGCCAATCTCTCAAATTGAATTCGCCTCTGACGCGAATTGTCGGTAGCCGTATAATAAGGAAACTGGTGGACCTGCCATTGAGTCTGTTAGGCAGGGCCATGGCAAGACGACTGACTTATGATGGCCCAGAGCCGGTGCGCGTGAACAAATGGCTGGCCCAACAGGGCGTGTGTTCGCGGCGCGAAGCCGAAGGACTCATCGAAGCGGGACTTGTGTTGATCAACGGTGAAACGCTGGAGTCGCCGGGCCACAAGATTGCGCCGGGTGAGACGCTGACGGTTTCCGATCGCGGAAACACCGTGCTCTCCAGCAAACTCACCGTGGTTTTAAACAAACCTGAAGGCATCGTCTCGGGTACACCAGAGGGAGAACAGATCCCCGCCGTGAGACTGCTGACCCGCAATGCGCTGCATGGAAACAGCGATGTCATTCCCGGGCGGCGCCATACGCTGGCCCCGGTCGGGCGTCTCGACCAGGACAGTCACGGCCTTCTGATCCTGTCGGAAGATGGCGTGGTTGCGAAGGCTGTCATCGGCCCGAACTCCGAAATGGACAAGGAATATATCGTGCGGGTGCGCGGGGGTATAAGCGAGACGGCGCTGGACAGGCTTAGACACGGACTCTCACTGGACGGTCGACGCCTCAAGCGCGCAGTGGTGGAAAGACTCGGCGAACAGACATTGCGGTTCGTTTTGCAAGAAGGGCGCAATCGCCAGATCCGCCGCATGTGTGACATGGTGGATATTCGGGTCATCGATTTGAAGCGGGAACGCATCGGACCGCTTGAATTGGGCAACCTGCCAGAAGGCAAGTGGCGATTGTTAAGCGCGGGCGAACGCACTTCTCTGGTCAAGGCAGGCCAACCTACAACGCCGAAGCAGGCCCCTCGACTGGCAGGCGGGTCCGGGCCACGCCGAGACGAACGAGGCAAAACACACAAAGCGCAACGGCAAACATCCCGCAAAGCCCCGCGCGGGCCTGCAAAGCGCTGAAAGCATTCGGATAGTCCGCATAGAGCCGTGGCATGCTCACCAGAACCAGACCAGCCCAATTGCAAGTGTCGCCCGCATCATCATCCCCCGGTTTCCAGTATGGCGCGCAGTCCCTCGCGATAGGTTGGATACTTTGGCCGCCAGCCCAGGATCGATTTGGCACGGGCATTGGAGACGCGCTTGCATTCGGAATAAAAGCTCAACGCCATGGGAGATAGATCCGCTTGCTCGATGGGGATTGCGGGCGGAGGGGGCATGCCAAGCAATTCCGCGGCAAATTCTGTTACATTCTGGGGAGGCGCCGGTGCATCATCGGTCAAGTGGAACACGCCATTTGCAAACCCTGTGCGCAGGACGCCCTCAAGCCCTGCCGCAATATCATCGACATGAATACGACTGAAGACCTGACCGCGTTTAATGATACGCTTTGCGCTGCCCGCGCGCACCCGGTCAAAGGGCGAGCGGCCCGGACCATAAATGCCCGGCAGACGCACAATCGCCAGGGGGCGATCTGCACGGGCCCATTGTTGCTCAGCCAAGACGCGGTTCTGCGCCCTGCGGCTTTGCGGATTGAGCGGCGACCATTCAAAGGCCCACCCCCCGCCCAGATCGCCATAAACTCCGGTGGTCGACAGATACGTAATTGACCGTGCGTTTCCAGCCAGCGCCCCCGCGCTGAGAAACGCTGGACATCCAGCCTCACCCGGTGGGATCGAGATCAGCCAGTCGGCCCTCGGGGGCGGCGATGGCGACGGCTCTACGCTGAAAACATCGGCATGAATGCCTTTGCGGCGCAGCGCTGTTGCTTTTTCGGCACTGCGCACCGTACCCCCAACGCGCCACCCTTGGGCGAGACAGCGCTCAGCCAATTGCATGGCGCTGTATCCAAGGCCAAAACAGTATAAACTGCGTTGCATATCTGTCATTTGCGGTCCAGGCGGGCCATCTCTAGGGCTAATCGCTAAAACCTATGCCGAGGGGATTACAACTGTGTCCAGCCTGCCTGCCATAATCTGCGCATTTTCCTTGCTGCAAGGCGCGCCCATGACGGAGGCGGGGCAAGCCGTGCAGGCAGAAGAAGCAGTGCGCTTGACCCAGTGCCTCGACCTTGTCGAGACCGACCCTGAGGCCGCTTATGAGGATGGCCTGGCTTGGCTTTCCGATGGCGGCAGACCCAATGCGCGCCACTGCACCGCCGTTGCACTGATAGCCCTGGGACATCCCGAAGAGGGCGCCGCCCGGCTTGAAGACCTTGCGAATGCACCCGATGCGGGCGGGCTGGAGGCCAGAACGGCCTATCTCGGACTGGCTGGAAATGCCTGGCTGCTGGCCGGGGCCCCTGAAGCGTCCATTCTGGCATTGACGAATGCCTTGAAACTGGCGCCGGGCAACACGGGATTGTTGAAAGATCGCGCCGCCGCACTGATTGCCGCAGAACGCTGGCAGGAAGCCGTCACGGACCTTGACATTGCCATTGACGCGATGCCGCTTGACTATGAGGCGCTCACCCTGCGCGCACGCGCGTATCTGGAGTTGGACCGGTACGATCTTGCCTTCTCAGACATCGAGACCGCCCGCGGCACGGCGCCCGACGATATCGATGTCCTGCTCCTGCGGGGCGATATACGCGAAGCCCAACGCCTCGCGGGGCGCTAAAGCCGCTGTATCGCGCTGACGGGCGCGTCCAGAAGCAACAGGTCGCCGAAGCGTTTTACACTGCCCGAAATAGCAACCGGATCAGCGATAAACTCAAGCAGATCGGTGCCATGGGCGGCGCCCGCATCGGTCATGATCAGCAAAGCGGCCTGGTCTGCCCGGTCCTTCACGTAGAAGGCAGGCGGAATTCCACCGCGTATGCAAAGACTTGCGCAGGATTTGTGCACTTTACCCTCTGATGGACGCATGGCGCCAAACCAGCACTTTGAATCGAGGATCTCGCCCTGGAGGGAGACATCCGTCACCGGTTCGGGAACCGGGAAGGCCAACGCACCAACCTCCCCGCCGGTATCTTCCACCATCCAATCCATACCATCCACCACCGCGATCATCGCGTGGCGGCCTCTCTGGATGAGAGAGCCCTTAACGACCACGGGTTTATCCGCCAACGCGCCGATCCGCGCGCTGACACCACATTTTCCCTGGCATCCGGGAAGCGCCGTGCGCGGTTCACCGTCCAAGTCCAAGGTGCGCAGCATGGCATAGGGCTGGGAGGTCGCGATACCACGCCACTCTCGGATGTCGCCCATGGCCCAGTCCCCCGGCCCGGCTGCTTCTTGCAGTGCGGCCACCATGCCGGCGGTCATTGCCGTTCCAGCCATGAGCGCAAGACCGGCGCGGAAAAAGAAGCGGCGATCCATCGCCGGCGTATCGGCCCACCCGATGAAGAAGTCACCCTGGCTCATGCTGCAACTCCGATCGGACTTGGCGAGGCGGGCGTGCCCGGCGCCTTCGGCTCTGGATTCACATAGACGACGCCATCGACCACGCGCGTATCGTAGGTTGCGATTTTCTCAGTGAAGGGCGGCGGAGACCGGCCGTCTTCCAGGCGATACTGGAAACCATGCCAAGGACAGGTGACGCAGCCGTCAACAATCTTGCCCTCGCCCAATGGTCCGCCCTGGTGTCGGCAGACATTCGATACGGCAGAGACCGTTGCACCATTGCGAAACACAGCAATAGCCTCGCCAGCGGCTGGCCGGATGATCTTGGCGCGCGCCTCTTCCATCTCATCGACCGCGGCCACTTTCAGCCAACCGTCCAGGGTCGTGCCCTGCGTCGATTTCAGGTTAGAGACCCCTGTATAAAGGTGCAAGCCGGCAACGGCGGTGCCGCTCAAGCAGAGCAAGACCACATAAAGCGGGTGTTTTTCAAACTGGATCGCACCAAGCGCCACGTGGGCAAACAACAACCCATAGGCCGCGTAGACCCCCATATGCAGGGCTTTCCAAAGTCCAGGCCCAAGGTTCGCATTCCAGAAATCATGGCTCGTCGCCGCCATCAGAAACATGATGATCAGGGCCACAAAGCCCAGACTTTCAAAAGGAAAACCAGACAGGCTTTCATAATTGGGGTTGGAGGCGAACACCGACACAAGCGGGTTCAAATCCGAAAAGCCATGGTACCACATGATGACCAGCGCAGCATGGACCAGCGCTATGAGGAATGTGGTCACGCCGAGGTGACGACGGTTATACAGGAAGGGCTTGAACCGGGCCGTGATCCGCGCCAACGGCCCAATCATCAGGATGAACGTCAACAGCAGGAAGGCCAGCGTGCCCGTTGCGCGCATGATGATTTGTACCGGGTGGAGGCTCTCGCCACTGGGTTGTGCGGCGCCACTAACAACAATGAATACCAACAGGTAGACGGCGATACCGGCAAGCATCCAGAGATCGAAGCGTTTCTTGAACGGCGTCCATTGGACAGCTTTGTAGTCGTGCGACATCACTCCGCCTCCACGGTCAAGACATCAGGCAGAGCCTCGTTCACGGGTTCGCCTGGCCGGTGCAGGATCGCCAGCGCCAGCACCACGAACAGCGCTGGCCCCAAAACAGCCCACATGACCAGATGCATTCGCTTATGTGCGCGTTTCATGTGACGGGCGGCTCCGTCTGGGTGAACAGTTTTGCCAACATGACGGGCCATAGTCCGATCACACCCGGCACGATTATAAGGCGTACCCGCAGCGGCAAACCCTTGCCCTTGGCGCCAGGATCGATCCGCCCGGCACCGCCGACCATATAGGCCAGCCCCACAATCAGACCGGCGCCGAAATAAAGCCCAAGGATCAATACGAGGGTTTCTGCGGCCGCGACACTCATGCGCACACTCCTGCATAGGCGACCCCTGACAGGTCGGCCATTTCGCGGCTGCATGTGGTCAAATCGTCGATGTTGAAGGCTTTCAGGGCGTTGTGTCCAATAACCACTGACGTGTCGATGGGATCATCGTCGAGGAGGGGCATCTTCTGGAGTTGTGCCGTCAGGAGTTGGATATCATACCAGTCCGGCAGGTCCTGGCGTGGCACGCCCATGGCATCGACCACGCCATGGTGACCGACTTTGCTGAGCCCGTCTCTGGCGTATTGCTGGATCAGGCCATTGTGGGGCTCAAGATGCGGCGCGTGGCTGTTGTCCTGATAGAGTCGAAGATAGGATTCGCGATCATAGGGCTGGGGTTTGGCCTTGGCCCAAACTGTGATTTCATCGCGATCGACAAAGACATCATTGCCCTCAATCCAGGCTGTAAACTTGGGGAGTGCCTCGCCATTCTCATACTCAGAAACGCCGCTGTCGACGCGATAATCCCAATTGTGAACGCCACAAATGAGATTGTCCTGTTCATAAACATGGCCATCGGCCATCAACGCGCCGCGATGGAGACACCGTCCATAGAAAACAGAAACGGCTGCATCGAAACGGACGACGACAAGGTCAACCTCATCCACCAATGCATATTCGGGCTGACGATCCGACAGCCCATCCCATTGGGCAATCGACACTCTGTTCATGATGACCAATCCCTTCCCTCAGCAACTCCCCTTATCAAACAAGTGATGACACACCAATCACGGGTGATTAAAATATATATGATCAACCCATGAGATGCATTGTCATTGTGTCTCCCATGGGGCTCGCTCCAACGCTTTCAGGGGACCCCGAATGCCCGACACTAAGACAAATCTCATTTGGCACAAAGTGGCCGAGACCGACGAGATAAGCGAAGGCCGGGTCAAGTCGGCAACGGCTGGTGCACAATCCATCGCACTGGTTCACTTCGATGGACAATATGCTGCGATGGACAATAAGTGTCCCCACCAGGGTGGCCCGCTTGGCGAAGGTTCGATCGAAAAGGGGATTGACGACAAGTGCTGGCTGCGCTGCCCCTGGCACGGTCAGGGGATCAAAGTCCCAACCGTGCCAGGGGCAGC
>JBCCTK010000085.1:0-14164 GCA_039198685.1 Pseudomonadota bacterium
CGGATCGCTTCGTCTGAGGTCGTACTGGCTATGATCGGGGAGACCTGGCTGGACGCAGCGGACGGCGCAGGCAACCGGCGCCTCGATGATCCAAACGACTTTGTCCGCCTGGAACTGGCCAATGCGCTCGCCACCGGCACGCGCATTATTCCTGTGTTGCTCGAAAGTGCCCAGATGCCGAGCGAAGGAGACTTGCCAGACCCCCTAAAGTCGCTGGCGCGGTGCAATGCCCAGTTTATCCGAGGCCAGGCTTTCAAGCGCGACGCGGAACACCTTGGCGCATTTATTCATGATTTCCTGAAAGCCTCGTCAAAGCCGATGCAGGTTGCCCCCCAACCTGTCCAGAGACAGGCCAATTCGCCAGTGAGGCAAGCTCTGTTTGGCGCGTATGATTCCTATGTGGCGTCTGCTTCGGTCGGCTCCTTCATTACAGTCGACGATGGCACCGATGCCTGTATTCAATTTGCGGCCGATGATACGAACCAACAGACAGGGTGTTTGAACTTTCCAATCCAAGATGGCCTGTCTGACGCGCAACATGCCGCTGCACGCCGCCTGCTCATCGGCTCGCTTGATGGCGGCAGCGAGAGCGATCTTGACGATATTGACGGCGCGATCATGATGGAGGCGCCGATGGACGCGGCGTATCTCACCCGAATAACAATGGATATTTTCGAACACGTCCTTGGGGGTCTACCCGATGTCCCCTTCACCACCCGCGTCGAGGTTTAACCCATAGGTTGCCCGGCCGATAGGAAATCGAACTTGCCAAGGGGGACGCCTTGGGCCCGAAGAAGGCCGTAAGCCGTGCTGGCGTGGAAGGTGATGTTCGGGACGACAAAATTCGCCATGTATTGCTGCTTCTGAAAGCGCATCTCGCCGCGCGGGGTTGGCATGATGATCATGGAGTCCGGGTCGGCGTCCAAGGCGCCGTTGTCCAAGGCATTTGCAAAGGCCACGGCCTTGGCGGCGCGCTCGGCCAGCTCGCCCAGTGTTTTTTCATCATCGGGGACACTGGGCGGCTCAATGCCTGCCAGGCGCGCACCGCCTCGCACGGCCATGTCACAGGCAATCTGCACCTGCCGCTCCATGGGGAACATATCTGGATAGAGCCGCTGGGACATGAAATTCGCGTCGGGGATCTCATGGGATTTGGCGTGGTCTGCAGCCTTGCCCAGCCAAATGGACATACATCCGACGATCTGCCCGGCATTTGCCTTCAGCATGTAGGAAATCGTGTTGGCCATGGGCTTATTCCTTCGCGAAGTCTTCAAGGTTTTGATCGAGCGAAATGGCTATCATCAACGCGGTTTCCACGGCACCGAGGTAGAATTCAGGTTTGATTTTGGTGAAGTCGTCACCCGGGCCGTGGGTGTCTGGGTGATCTTCTACGCCGAGATAAAGGTGGGGGATACCGCGCCGGTGAAAAACAGTCTGGTCCGACATGTTGGTCCAGTCCTCCTGGCTGTCATCGGAGCCATCATAGCCAAGCATCAGTGGTATCGGCGCCACCGGCGTGATCTCACCCAAGAGCGGGCCAAGCGCAGGCGTATGGCTGGCACCGGACGCCCAAAGCTCGCCGCCCTCATGGCGCGAGATCATGTCCAGGTTCAAATTCATCGTGATGGCGCCCTGGTCAATCGGCGGCGCACTGATAAAGGCGCGTGCACCATGAAAGCCCTGCTCTTCGGCATCAAAAGCGACAAACACCATATCATGACGCGGCTGGTTTACTGCAAAATATTCAGCAATGGCGAGCATGCCGCCGACGCCGGAGGCGTTGTCATCGGCGCCATTGTGGATCTGGCCGTCCTTGACGCCGAGATGGTCATAATGGGCGGTTACAACCAGGGTCAGGCCATCCTCCCGGCGCCCTTCGACTTTACCGATCAGATTGATGCCGGTCTGGTCCGGGGCGGTGTTTTCACCTGGCTCGCGATCGACCAGACCCCCATAGACAAAAGGGTGTTCATAGCTGTTTCCGATCGGCGCGAGGCCCACGGCGATCATCCGCGTTTTAATCAATTGCTGCGCCTTGGCACTCCCCTCCGTTCCGGGCAAACGGCCGAACAAAGCGTCGCGCGAGAGTTCCTGGACGATGGAAAGGGTTGCTTGGCGATCAAACGCTTCGGGTGCACTCGGCTCGGGCGCTGAAGCACACCCTGCGAGCGCCAGCGCCGCACCGGCAAAGGCGATTGGTTTCATCGACAAAACTCCATCAACACGATCCAATCGAACGTTTGGCCCGAAATGCAGAAGAAAAAAACCCCGGCCGCACCGATGAAGCATCGGGGGCCGGGGGAAAGTAAGTCTCGACCAACTTGAGTGAGGGAGGGGAGGGGCGTGAGTCGAGACCCGAAACTGTGTCTTGAAGGGCCTAGTCGAGAACGGTTGGCCAGTTCCCATTGGCCAAGGTGATGAAACCAGGAATGTCTTCTTCCCATGTCTCCTGGACCGACTTGTTATAGTTCAGGAAAAGCTTGCCATCGACGATCTTCCAATGGTCCGCAGCGCCCTTGGCGGTATAGCCTTGGCTGATAGCCCAGGCGCAATAAACGCCATATTGAGGCGCATATTGAACAGGATCCGCAAGGAATGTGTCCAAATTTGCCTGGCTCGCGAAGCGGAAGGTTGCGCCATTATACTCAGTGGCGTAAGCGCGCTCACCTTTCACGGGACGACCTTCGGTGAAGTATGCCACGGGATCGTGACCTTCGACAGCGACGTTGTTGAACAAACCAGTGTAAACGGGCGCTTTTTCCGCATTGGCGGCAGGCGCCACGGCAATGGCGGGGATCAGTGTCAGGGTGGCAGCGGCAATCAGAGTCTTGAGTGTCATGGATATTATACCTTTGCGGAAGCGAGAGGGGCAGGTGTGAGCGTGGGAAGGGTGACGCGCTCCGGGAAGAGCGCGCCTGCGATACCCCGGCCGAGGGAGATGAGCTCGTTCCGGCGGATCGCAATCAGGGCAATGGTGGTGAACCAGATCGTAACCGCAGCAGCAAACAGGCCCCCGCCATCATTGTTTGGATCAATCCCCAAAGGCGTGAAGAGGTGGAAGCTGACAGCGCCGGACATCACAGCGAAAGCGATCAGGGCGCCAAGGGCCTGCAGGCGTCGCAGGCCCGGATGGATGCCGATCACGAGCAGGGTGGCGGCGATCAGTTCCGCACTGCCGATGACGTACTGGCTGAACAGGCCCGTCTGGGCGAAAATGCCGTCCGCGCCAAAGCTGGCGGCCCAGTCGTTCAGCTTGCCGAAGATGACTTGGGTTTCCGGAGCATTCGTGAATTTAAAGCGCAGGCTGTCTGTGAAAACGAGGGCCGCGAAGCCAGCAATGGCATGCGGCGCAAAGGTTTTGATACGGTCGAACATTGTTGCATGTCCCTATTTGATCTCTTCTTGAGCATGCAGATACGGGAAGCGGCGTTCACTTGCGAACCAAAGGCGTGTGAACGGGGGTCACATACATGTGTGGGATGTGTGAGGCCGGCCTTATTCGAGACTCGAAAAGTCGACGACGCTGAGGCCATGGCCTGTCGCCTCCAGAAACCGTTCGAAGTCGGCGCGGGAGATCGTCGTGGTGGCCGTATTGACCAGGGGATGGAAATTCAGCGGATCACAGTCCATCAGTGCGGCATCGACTATAAAACGAACACGGGTCTGGGTATCGTTCACCAGAGCAAATGCGGTTACTGAACCCGGGCGCACGCCAAGCACGCTTTCCATCAAGTCCGGCTTGCCGAAGCTCAGTCGTTTCACCCCGAGCGCCCGGTGCAGCTTGTTCAGCAGCAGGTCGCTGTCGGCATGGGCCGAGATGAGAATGAGATCACCATCCTTATTGGTCATGAAAAGGTTCTTTGTGTGACCGCCGGGCAAACTCGCCTTGAGGTCCCGGCCTTCTTCAACGGTAAACGTCGCTGCGTGCCTCATCGTGGAATAGGCAAGGCCGCGTTCATCCAGCCATCGAAACAGGTCCTCGGGGCTTGTGATCATCTTCGCGTTTGGGCAAGCCAATAGCGGTACGTCAAGTATGGAGGCCACGATGCGGCTGGAATGCTACAAGATTTATGACGTGGCACCGGAGATCGTCCCCGGGCGAAGCCAACGCGAATGGATGGATGCCTTCCCAGACAGGCACCCTTATCGTTGCTTACCGCTGACCATGGCCAACTCCACCGGTTGGGAGATCCTTTGCCCAATCGACGTCAAGATCGTCTGGGATGGCGGGCCAATGGAAGACAATATTCAACTGTTCACAACCGGTGACCCACGCGCCCTGGCTAGCTTCGCCGATAGCCACTTTCGCCGGGGTATCGTCACATTTCATACCGGCCACCTGTTCAGGACTCCCCCTGGATGGGGCGTTTGGGCAACGGGCGCGCCGAACTATCCAAAGGATGGCGCCGCGCCACTCACGGGCCTGATCGAGACCGACTGGCTACCCTTCCCGTTCACGATGAACTGGCAGATGACCCGGCCCGGGGAAGTGATCTTCCGAAAAGGTGAGCCCTTTTGCTTTATCACATTGATGGAGCACAAAAAGCTCGAAGAGATCGCACCTGAGCGTAAATTGCTCTCCACCAATCCCGACTTGGTAAAAGAGTATGAAGCCTGGCGCGACAGCCGCTCAGATTTCAACGCCCGTCTCGGCCAGGGCGAAGAAAGCGCCATGAAAGAACGTTGGCAACGCCACTATATGCGTGGCGAAAAAGTCGCTGGCGGAGACGTTGAAGACCACCAGACAAAGCGCCGCCTGAAGCCGCCAAAGGATGTCTAATGCCTACAACCCTCAGGACATATTATGACACGGCTTGAGTGATATACAGGCCGACTGAAAGTCAATCATTTGCACAATGAGTATTGGAATCGATGCAATGAACAGCCCCATTAAAGGGGTGCAACCTTGTGATTGTGGGTAGGGCATGGCCACATTTTCGCCACACGGCCAAGGCGTTTTCTCGCCGCGCGGGCATTCGAATTTTGGTGTAGTCTCCGCGCCGTTAACAGACTTATCGGGAGACCCCACATGCGCAAGATCCTCGCTCTGGCCGCCGCTGGCGCCGTTTTCGCAACCCCGGCCCTTGCCGCAACCATGACCGTTGAATTTGTGCCCGAGGGCGCCGATGCCGTGTCTATCACAATGGCCGATGATGGCACGTTCACAGATTCCAATGGGGCCTCTGGCACCTATACATGGGATGCGGCGACGCAGGTGCTGTGCGGCACTTATGCTGAGGGCACGCTCTGCGCCACGTTTGAGGGAGAGCCCAGCGGTGAACCAGCCGTCGGTGACGTTCGCGCCTACACAGCCGACAATGGATCGTCAGGGACGGCCACGGTCACAGCCATCGAGCCATAGGTCAGCGCCGCCGTTTGTGCTGTCATGAAGAAGGCCCGCTGTAGATCCTAGCGAGCGTTTTTCATTGGCCTGGGATCCTATATTGGTCTGTGGGTCTCACGCGTGCCTGATCCAAGGCCCGGTGCCAAAGGGAAGGATATTGAGAAGACGCTTTAACGGGCGTGCGAACCCGCAAGCGGCCCCAAATCCGTCGCGGCCGATAGGCCTGCGGAATTCATCTCCCATCCTCTCGATCTCTGGGCCCTTGGGAATGATGTCACTCTGGATTTCCGCGACCCGGAAAACGACACGAGCCTGTCCGCCATGGTTTCAAGGGAAAGGGCTCTCGCACCACGGTCAGATACGTATGCCAAATAGTGTTAAGCGGGTTACTCATTCCAAAATGCGAGAAGACGAAATAGTCCACCGAGACACAGACCGCTGTCGCAAAGGGGGAAGGCCGTGAGCTTAATTCTAGATCGATCCGATTTTGCATTCGTTGAATCGCTCATAGAGAGCTGTGGTTTAGACACAAAGACGTTGCTGGAAGATCTCGGATTACCAAGCGCACTTTTTGACCGCCACGCGGAACACAAGCTCACCCTTCCGAAATACGCCAGCATTTTGCGCCGACTGGTAGAAGCATCAGGCGATGAGACCTGCAAAGGGTCCGCCCGGCAAATCCTGATTGGGACCACGCCATTCCTGCTTGGCGGTGTTCCCAAGGGAACCAAATTGGCAGAGGTCTTCAAGCGGTTGGCATACGGCTACAACATCGCACACGGTGGTGCATACAACCTCACCAAGGTTACAGCGAACCGCCTTGTCTACACGATCGACGACGCGACGTTCCCTTATTCGACAGACCAGTTCAGGAACCAGAGCAACGCTTTCATCGAAAGCATCCTTTTCTCTTTGCATTGCCTGTTTGAAACCCTGAGCGGACGCCCCCTGAACCAGCGGGTTGTAAAGATCACGACTAAGCGCTCCAGCGACCGCCCACTTGGGGCCTTCTTGAAGTATTGGCGGGCGCCCATTGAGTTTGGCGCAACGAGTTATGGCCTTTACTACGACGCCCGGATTGCAGACTGGCCAGTCTCCGCACTTGCAGAAAATGCCTATCTTAACATCTTCGATGCGACAGAAAACGATGGAGCGAAAAGCCTGGCGCCCGGAAAAGTAGAGACGTGGTCTGATTGTACCCGCCATTTGATCGATGCTGGCGTGGATGATCAAACCCAGGTTGCAAATGCGCTCGGCGTAAGTCTCGCAACATTGCGCCGGCGCCTCGCGGTGGAAAACACGACGTTTCGCGATCTGCGCTCCACCCGGTTGAAGGCACGTGCCATTCGCCTACTGGACAGAGGGGATGCACCAGCAAAGGTTGCAACAGCCCTTGGCTTTTCCGACTTGCGCAGCTTTTCACGAGCCTTCAAAAGCTGGACGGGAACAACGCCAACGGCCTTTCAAATCGCCAGCAGCTAGGGCACTGTCCGGCCAATTTGCACCGTTTGGTCGTTTGATTTTTCCGCCAGGCTCATCGTCGCACACCCTTATGAGCGATTTTGTCCTCGGTGATTGAGAGCAATTGTCATCGCCAGAGTCAATCAAGCGTCCCATGGTGAAGGCGAAGTCGGCAAAAGTTCGGCTGTATCGGGAGGCTCGACCATGACCATTCGCTTAGAAGAAATACGTGCACGGGACACCATGTCGAAGACGCCGGTGCGCCATATGATCAGCGCGTCGGTCTTCGTCTTGGCCGCGTTCGCAGGCCCGGTTGCGGTCGCCCAGGAGAGCACGGCATCGAGCGAAGAAGTCAATGAAGGGCGTTTGGACACAGTCGTGGTCACCGCTCGCCGCCGCGCGGAAACGCTTCAAGATGTGCCGATTGCTGTGTCCGCCTTCGGAGAAACACGCATATCCGATCTACAAGCCGATGACGTGTCGGGCCTTCAGTACGTTACACCAAACTTCTATTTCGATGAAGGGGACGCGTCGAACGCCGTCGTCTACCTGCGCGGCGTCGGACAGAATGACAGCCTGGCATTCGCCGACGCTGGCGTTGGCGTCTATGTAGACGACGTTTTCATCGCGCGGTCGCAAGCGGCTTTTCTAGAACTGTTCGATGTTGAGCGGGTCGAGGTTCTGCGCGGGCCGCAAGGGACACTGTATGGACGAAACACCATCGGCGGCGCGGTTAAGTTTGTGTCCAAGAGACCAACCGACGAGGTGGAGGCATATGGCGAAATCGGGATTGGTAATTTCAACTCAGTTATAGCAAAAGGACGATTGAGCGGCCCGGTCTCAGAAGGCCGCGTCTACGCCAAGGGCGCCTTCGCCTTCTCCGAACGCGACGGGTTCAACACCAATTCGTTTACGGGCGAGGATGATGGCGACGTGCATAGCCTGTCGGGACGCACGGGTCTCTATTTCACACCAAGCGATCGCTTCGGGCTCGACCTAACGCTTGACCTGCGACGTGACCGGCCCGACACGTCGCGAAACCCCTCGCGCAGAACGCCGGTCACTGGGATTCCCGATCCTGTCGGAGCGCCAGAGACTCTGACAACATTTCCGGCGTCGAGTGATCCGTTTCAAGTGGATGTCAATGCGGGGGGGCTGTCCGATATCGACGCATTCGGCCTGACGGCAAAGGCCAATTGGGACGTCAGCGACACATGGACGTTGGAATCGATCACATCTTATCGCAGCTTTGATTTTGAACTGAACCTCGACACCGATGGAACGCCGCTTAGGCTGCTGGATATTTATCTCGATCAAGAGCAATCCCAGTTCAGCCAGGAGTTACGCGCCGCCTACGACGCTGACGGAGCGCTGAGCTTCACCGGCGGGCTTTACTACTTCCACGATGACGACCTGACCTTGAGTGGCGTCGACAATCTCTCGGCCAGCTTGTTTGGCTTTCCTGTAACAGCGTTCGGACTGGCGACTTCCTCCCTCGCGGATACTGATCAAACGACTGATTCATATGCTATTTTTGGTGATTTATCCTATGATTTGTCGGACCGGCTTAGTCTCGGCGTTGGCGCACGCTACACCTTCGAGAACAAGGAGTCCGCGCGGCGTTTCGAAAACTTCTTTGACCCATCCATCTCGGTGATCGAAGACACGCCACCCCTCCTTGCGGGGGTGGGTGTTCCGGGTGTTCTGATCCAAGGCGAAGATGATTTCGAGGCTTTTACACCAAGAGTGTCGCTCTCCTATGACGTATCGGATGATGTACTCATTTACGGCTCTGCATCACGCGGCTTCAAGAGTGGTGGCTTCTCCGGTCGCGCAAATAGCGACTTTGGCTTCCAGCCGTTCGAGCCAGAATTTGTATGGGCCTATGAGGCCGGCGTGAAGTCGAGTTGGAATGACGGCAGACTGGTAGCCAACGCCGCCTATTTTTATAATGACTACACCGACATTCAGGTGACATCATTCGGCGCCGATCCCGTTACGGGGGTTTTCGTCGATCTCTTCACCAATGCCGCGGCAGCATCGATCCAGGGTCTGGAATTTGAACTCCTCGCCAGACCATCCGAAGGCCTGAGCCTGTCTGCCTCTCTCGGACTACTGGATGCTGAGTACGATGAGTTCGACATCCTGGTGGGCGGCGTGGTGACCGATGTGAGTGATCGCGACCTTGTCAATACACCGGAAGTCAGCGGCAGCTTTGCGGCAACTTATTCGTTCGATATGACAGATATGCTTGTCGCAACGCTCCATGGCGACATTGCATACCGCGACTCCTACGCCAATGAAGTCACCGACTCGCCAAACCTCAGGCAAGAGGCTTACTGGCTGTCGAATGCATTCGTCTCAGTGAAGACGCAGAATGAGCGGTGGGAAGCCCGGGCAGGCATACGCAATATTGGCGACGAAGAGATTCTGGTTCAAGGCTTCAACCTTGCAGCATTTCCTGGTGTCGAAACCGGGTTCTATGGCGCGCCGCAAACATATGACATCAGACTGATCTATCGGTATTGATAGGCATAGCGGGGGGGCTGAGCCGCTGAAACCGTGGGACATCGTTTGGGAAGCGGAGCCAGCTCTTCGCCAGGGCAGCGATGATTTGCTCACCGGTGGGCTTGGCCTGACCGGGATTAGAGACATTGAACGCCACGAAGACCCAACGCCGCGCCAAGCAGCGATCCGCAAAGACATCCGTGATCTTGTCAATCTATCAGATACAGACTTCATCGGTGCCAGCACCAACAGCCAAGGCCGTTTGGGCGTCGAGGGTTGGGAATATACAGCGCTGCTTCGGCTAGCGGGATTACACCAACCGATCACGGTTAAAGTGCTCGTCCCGAGCGATTTCGATACAGAGCGACCAACCTTGATTGTTGCACCGTCATCGGGATCGCGAGGCGCGACCGGCGCCATTGGTGATATTGGCTTGTGGGCCCTGCCGGCCGGGTGCGCCCTCGCTTTAACCGACAAGGGGACAGGCGGCGCGCAAATCCTTGGCCGTTCGCTATCCTTCAGCCCGGATTTCGAGCCAACCGATAATCCGCGTGCGCCGACGAATTTCCGCCTGCGCCCGACCACCGAATTGCAACAGTTCAGCCAGAGTACACCCCATGCCATTGCATTGAAACACGCCCATAGCGAAGAGAATGTCGAAGCCTTTTGGCCCGCTTGCGTTTTAGCGGCAGGCGAATATGCGAGCGAAGTCCTCTCCCGACAGGGTGTGATCAAATGTGGAACGAAGGATACTGGCGCGCTCAAAGTGATCGCCGCTGGCGTATCGAATGGCGGTGGCGCTGTACTGAAAGCGATGGAGAGTGACACGCGCGGACTGCTTCACGCAGTCGTTGCAATGGAACCCAATATAACGCCACGAAACAGGCCTCCACTCGATATCATCGTCGGTGATCAAGCCCTGGACGCCTCCCGGCGGACTTTGATCGATTATGCGACGGCAATGAATCTGATTGTTCCTGCCGCCCTGCTGTCTCCAACAGTGCGGGACGAACCGTTCGCTGATGTCAATCTCGCCAACGATACCCGCCTTGCGGCGTGGTCTAAACGCGTCGGCAGGGCCGGCGTCCTTGACGGTGAAACACACGTGGAGCGTGCCACAGACGCATTGAACAAGATCCAAGGCATTGGATTTCCGACGAAATCCAATGCCCTTCTCCATGCGATGGCAGCAATGCACATCTGGCCAGCCGTCAGCCACACCTACATCTGCGCGGCGGGCCGCTATCCCGTCTATCGCGATCCGGTCAACGCATCGGTTCGATTCGCCAAGACCGATCCTATGATCCAGGCCATAGAGGGCGACGGCCCAGCCAATGAGTCCACGGTCCGCTATTACGGCGCGCTCAGCGGCGGCCTTTCGCCCGGCGGCGGCGGCGTAACAGTTTACCAAGGAGGTGATTTGCATCCGAACGCAACTGACGCCCTCGAATTACGAAGGCTGGCAACGCGCAGCGACCCCGATAGTCGGCGCATCTGGGCAAGTGTGGCAGAGACACTGGCGAGCGCAGAAACAACAGGCCGGCCGACTGTCATTCTCCATGGAAGATGCGACTCGTTAATCAGCATCAATCACAGCTCGAGGGCATATATCGCAGCGCTTTCAGCGTCGGGCGGTGATATGCGGCATGTGCGCTACTACGAACACGAACACGGACAGCACTTTGAAAGCTTGCTTGGCGTTCCGGGTTTCGCAAGTCTTTTTGAGCCCCTTTTACCGGCAGTCTTTCAAGCCCTCGAAGCCACACGCCGGCATTTGTTCGAAGGAACCACATTGCCGCCAAGCCAGGTCATCAGAACAAATAGAATTGATGGGAAAGCAAAACCTCAAGGTCGAATGGAACCGATCCGAAGCAACCCCGCTTCCGATGAAATCCACCTTGGCCACAAGCAATTACGGATACCAAAGTGACCGACTTTCGCCGACCGAACCCCATCTCCGCGCTAGGGCCCTTTCCGGCCAAGTCTAAGCAGCGGTTGCTTTCAGATCCGCCAAATTTGGTATCAGTGGATACTCGAACAGGTCGAAATCCCGAGCGTACATCCGATTTGCAGCCGCGAGGGTTTCCTCGTCAAAATATTTCAAGACCTTATCGCTCGCAGACGTTTTGCTCGGGCTTTTTTCGCCAATGTCTGCGCGGTCCTTGCCGTAAATGCGCTTTGCGAACTGGTCCATATCCGCTTGCAGGGTCTCCTGGCGCAGGATATCCATGGCGATCTCGCTCGCGAAGTTCTCACAATGCTGGGCGACCACATGCATGTCCCGGCCAACCCGTTCATCACGCTCCACGATGCGAACGAATTCACTGAACACAGCCAAATTGGCAACACCGTCTTCGCCGTCCTTGACCCGAACGGCGTTGACCGCCTTGTTCAAATCCGAGCCGTTCTGGTGATAGCGGTCCAGATAGGCTGACAAGATCCTCGAATAGGGATTGCGGACGACAGTGAAGCGATACCAGTCGGGAGACGTCATGATTTCCGTGAGCATATCGCTGTCGAGCCCGATCATCGATGGGCGCACAACGGGGCCATAGTGAACGTCATGGATCAGACTGTCCTTGATGGTCTTGCCATCAAAAATGGTCTCCTGCGTATAAATGTAGTGCTTAACGGAGCTGTTTGCTGCTTTCGGCACCCTGAAGTAAACGAATTTATGTTTCAGCGAAATGATCACTGCACGGTCAAAACGTTGCGCACCGATACGTTCCACAATGCCTCGGATATCTACCATGCCTGCGATCCTCCTGGGTTGCTGTTCGCCTAAGCTTTGAGCCAGTCCGGCGAACCTTGTTCGGGCAACATCGTCCGCAATTGCTCAACCATTGGCGCGTAGTGCGCCTTCAGAGCCGTCAGCGTTTCTTCCGAGCAACTCATAGACGTGCCCTGGTTCACGACCGCGCCAATCTCATCGTCTTCGCGAGTTGGCGGCGCATTGGCGCCAAGAAAGGCGAGGATTTGCGACAGCAGAAGTTGAGGCTGGGTCGCCAGGTCATCATAAAATCCGACAAAGACCTTTTCGCTTCCGAAGGCGCTGCGCCACGCATTTATGATTGAAACATAGTCGCCATTTCCCAAGCATCGCTTGGACATGGCAAACTGTTCCGTTGCGGCTTGCCGTTCGTCCTCAGGCAAGTCCGCCTTGGGCCCCCGGAACACAACATGACGGGCATGTGACCAGGCACGCGCCACCGGGTCACGCAGCAAGATGACGATCTTCGCTTCTGGCGCCACTGAAGCGGCACGCATAACCTCCTGTGCACTCATCATTGAGTAATTCGGTGAGACATCGCCGCTGAGTTTTGCACCTGCTGGCGCAAAGAGTTCGCCGTATTTATCCAGGTTCCATTCGGAGGTAAAAAGCCTCCACCAGTCCACGCGCCATTGGTTTTTCGGGCGATTGGCCCATCGCTCTTCGACGGCTGCCAGACGAACGCCATACTTTTCACGGCTCTTGGGAAACTCAGCGAGGTAATCCACTTCCTTTTGCGGCGGCATCCAGAAATCGGGGTGCTCCTGCAGCGTCTTGTGGAGCCAAGTCGTGCCAGCCTTCTGGGCTCCGGGGCATATGAATGTGGGGCCGGTCATGACAAATCTCGCTTCTTCCAATAGTGAAACGCCCGCTGAAGATCAGGACGCTGAGACGATGAACAATCCGGCGGGGCTGTAAACCGGATTCGGCAGACACGCCTCTGGTCTTATCAATACCGACCCGAATGGCTCAGAAACAATGGTGATCACTTCACCATCCAGGCGTGGCCCGTGCCCGCCAAGGCTTGCCGCACAAGCTCAAGGTTTTCGATGGCATCGGCCACCTTTGATGGTGCTTGCTTGATGAAGGCTGGTGCTCGATCGGCAAAAGGCGGCACGCTCAGAGTCTTCGACAGACGCTGGGCAATGTCCTGCGTCACCAAACCATCAGCGCCAACAAGGTCCGAATAATCAAATTCCAAGGCCAGAGGATAGCCTCTGATCCAGTCTCGTATGAGAGACACTTCTCGGTCGATGCTGGTAATATAGCCGGAAAGGTGGCGCACATTGATAACAGCGGACTTCACTTTGGCCTGCTCATCTGAGCGCGCATGCCAGACCTGATTTGCTTCCGCTAAACGTCCGGACACGAACGACTCCACATAATTTTTTCGGGTCAGGTGAAGGATCGGCGCCTTGTTATTTCGCGCCATGGTGATCAGCCATGGTCGGTCCACCAATCCTTTCCATCCACCAGCGCAGTGGTGCAAGCTGCGATACTTGATGTCGATAACCACTTTCTGTTCGCCATAGCGCTCATTCAACCGGGCAATGAACGCTTTGAAAACATCCGGCGCGGCCGACGGAAGCGCCAGGTCGGGATTGGTCGCGACGCTTTGCTGGAAGAATGTGAAGTAGTTGTTCTCCTCACCGACATTGTCGGGATGAAAAACTTCGCCGACATATTTGAGGTCAGGGTGCTTGTCTAACACAGAGCCGATTGCCCCGGTTCCGGAACGCTGACGCGCCAGCAAGACTGCAAAATTCATTCTTAATTCCGATACGACTACCAAGTTTGCCTATTAGCACACCCGAGATCACGCGCAATCCGCTGGCACACGCCATAAGCAGATGAAGAAACCGTAAGCTTTCGGAAGGCTTACCGTTCGCCTTTCTAAATCAATGTGTCGCTTTCCTGCATAGACATGTGAGCTGTTTTTGACTTCCGGACTTAACGATGCGCGACGCCCATCCATACGTTCAGTCGCCCGGACCGTTATGGAGCATTCGACACTGAGCAATGGCCTCGTCGACGAATGTTTTTCTCCCTTGTCACCATTGCCTTACAAGGTGATGTAGGCA
>JBCCTK010000086.1:0-14126 GCA_039198685.1 Pseudomonadota bacterium
GATGTTTGGGAACACGCCTACTATCTCGACTATCAAAATGACCGTCCAGGTTACATGGATCACTTCCTTGATAATCTTGTGAACTGGGACTTCGCCAACGCAAATCTCCCAAGCTGACCATCCGACTGGGCGTTCGTTCGCCAAGACCAAAACCCGCTGTGTCTCGCGGCGGGTTTTTTTATTGCGTCGGCGTCAATCGAGCCGAGTGATCGCCAGCTGTCTGGGGCAATTCCATCGCACGCTGGAGCGCGTCACCAGCAGGATCTGGCAGGCAGACCAGATGCCTGGATCTGCTCTCAATCTTGAGCGCCGCATCACCATCTTGGACACGCTCCAATAGAAAACGCAGTGCATAGTCTATGGTCTCGCGCTTCGTCCTTGTTCCGATTTCCTCTCGCAAGCTATCCACTACGGTTTGGTCAATATCGATTGTCGTTCGCACCAGTGTCCTCCACGTCTCATTATTGGTGAACAATACAATATTTCGCGGCGCAGCATCAACTTAGAGCGCGCCCATTCTCGATGGGTAGAGTCTGGAGCGAGTCTGAAGCGCTTGCAGTTGATGCCAGCAATGTTGCGTCATCGTCGTACGGGTCCGCTTTTGTGCCTGCGAGCACGGCTTTCAAATTCCGGCGTTTTCATATATGCAGCGCACCATTGACGCTTCGGGCAGAGGATTCGCCCGACAACGCGGTCATGGAGGACCGCATGGGCAGACATCTTACAGCCACGAAAGACGAGATCGGTTTTGACTGACACAGCGATTGAACCGCTAGAAACAAAAGCAAACGATGAGGCGCCACAACCGCGCTTCACCGAATTGGGCCTTGGCCCTAATGTCCTGAAGGCCGTGACGGAAGCAGGATACGAACATCCCACCCCCATACAAATTGAAGCGATTCCGCATGTGATCCTTGGCGGTGATGTTACGGGCATTGCTCAGACCGGCACAGGTAAAACCGCCGCATTCGTGCTTCCGATGATCCATAGACTGGCACGCGGCCGGGCACGCGCACGCATGCCCCGCTGCCTTATCCTGGCGCCAACGCGGGAGCTTGCTGCGCAGGTTTCGGAAAACTTCGAGAAGTACGGAAAGTACAATAAACTCACGATGGCGCTTCTGATTGGTGGCGTTAGCTTCAATGAACAGGAAAAGCTGCTCATGCGGGGCGTCGACGTTCTGATCGCGACACCTGGCCGACTGATGGATCAGTTTGAACGTGGCAAGATCTTGCTGACGGGGGTCGAAACACTCATCATTGATGAAGCCGACCGCATGCTCGACATGGGCTTTATTCCTGACATTGAGAAAATCTGCGCGCTGCTTCCGAAAAAACGCCAAACCCTGCTCTTCTCCGCGACCATGCCGAAGGAAATCGCGCGCCTTGCAGAGACGTTCCAGACGCTGCCCAAGCGCGTCGAGGTTTCTCGTCCCACGCAAACCGCCGAGACAATCACCCAACATGTGGTGAAACTCGCCATGAATGATGCAAAGGCGCGCCGCACGGCTCTACGCCGGGTCATCGAGACCTGTGACATCAATAACGGCATCGTTTTCTGCAACCGCAAGCGGGAAGTCGACATTGTCGCCGCATCGCTTATCAAGCATGGCTTCGATGCCGCTGCGATCCATGGTGACCTTCCTCAAGCCTATAGAACGCAGACTCTGGAACGGTTCCGCGATGGCGAATTGAAACTCTTGGTGGCGTCCGATGTGGCCGCTCGCGGTCTCGACATTCCCGATGTTTCACATGTGTTCAACTATGCGCCTCCACCGAAAGACGAAGACTATATCCACCGTATCGGACGCACCGGGCGCGCGGGGCGCACTGGGGAAAGCTACACGATTGTGGCACCGGAAGATGGCAAGGCGTGGGACGGCGTCCTGCGGATGATAAAGAAGGACGTCACTGTATTCATGCCAGAAGGGCTTGAAGAGGAACTCAAGAACCTACCGCCGGACGAGGGTCGACGAGGCGGACGCGGGCGCCGGGATGACCGCCGCGACCGGAGCAAAAGCCGTCGCCACGAGAGCGTAAATACCCCATTGGACGATATACGCCGAGATCGACCGCGCCGTGAACGCGTGCGGGATGGGGACTACAAACGCAAAGACGACGACCCAATCCTGGCCCCAGCAACCGATGCGGTAAGAGGCTTCGGAGACCACGTTCCAGACTTCCTGAAGCGCTGATTGCCACAGTTTACCCAGATCCAAGCCCTGACTAATGATAGTTTTTGTGGGGGCTTGGGATGATGACAGTGTGGAAGAAAATCTTGGCAGCGCTGCTTTTCACAGCGCTTGAACCGGCATCGTCTCTCGCTCAACCCGATATAGAGGCCTATGGGGCTCTGCCATTTGTCAGTTCGATCGACCTCTCCCCGGATGGCGAGTATTTCGCAGCCATTGCAAACATGGATGACAAACGCGTGCTCCTGGTTGGCCCAATCAACGGTGATCAAAACAGGCTGGTCTTAGGCATATCCAATCATAAGGCACGGGGTGTGTCTTTTTTTGGCCCAGATCACATTATCCTGCACGTCTCAATGACCACCGAAGCAAACAATTCGCGCTATGATTATGAGTACGGCGGTGCCTTCGCCTTTCATATTGATAGCGCTGAATCGACTCAGTTGCTCTATCGCACGCGCAATCTCCATCCCAGGCAGTCTGGCATCGGATATATGGTGGCGCGCAATATCGACAAATAGACCGCATACATGCCCGCCTATGTGGGCGATCGGGCGACGCCCTCCTTTGACCTATTCTCGAACGAACTCAATGACACCCGGGGGCGGCGAATCGCACGCGGCAACAAGGACACCATCGATTGGTTTGTCGGCCCTGATGGCCAAGAAATTGCTCGGGTAGACTTTAACGGCGCGTCAGAGAAGTACGAAATCTTCCATTATGATGGCCGCAGAGCGAGCAGGATTTACCTGGAAACCGATGTCAAGACGGTTCCAATCTCCTTGGTCGGACTGACGGCGGAAGGCGATGGCCTCTATTTCATCGATACCGCCAACCAGGGCGACGGGTTCGACACACTCTTCAAGCTGAACTTCGACGGCACGATCACTGAAACGGACATCGGGCGATCAGATGCTGAGATCGACCGGGTCTATCTTGACGACAACAGGGTATTGCGGGGTTTGAGGTATTTTGGACCCCTCCCGAGTTATCGTTTCTTCGATGCGGACCTGCAGAATACCTTCGATAAGATGATGGCCGCCAGACCTGGTGCGATGATTTCAATTCTTACCTGGTCAGACGATCACTCGAAAATTCTCATCCGGCTTTTCGACGGGTCCAGTGTGGACCGGTTCGCTATCTGGGACGCCGAGACAGAGACGATCGGCATGTTGACCAGTTCTCGCTCGGACATTGCCCCCGAAAACATCGGAGGTGTTTACGCGATAAACTATACCGCACGCGACGGACTCAATATTCCGGCAATCGTCACCCTACCACCCGGCCATGATTTCGACTCCAAGGATCTGCCGGCGATTGTCCTGCCCCATGGCGGGCCGGCCAGCTATGACAGCATCGATTTCGACTGGCAGGCCCAGTACTTTGCAGCGATGGGTTACGTTGTGCTGCAACCCAATTTTCGCGGTTCAACCGGCTTCGGCGCTGATTATCAGGCGGCCGGAAACGGCGAATGGGGCCTGGCCATGCAGGATGACATTACCGATGGCGCCGAAGGCTTGATTGGTATGGGCCTTATCGATCGCGAGCGGATATGCATTGTTGGCGGTAGCTATGGTGGATACGCGGCTCTGGCAGGCGGTGCGTTCACGCCGGACCTTTACCGCTGCATTGTCTCGGTGGCCGGCGTGTCTGACCTTGACGAGATGCTGGATCAAGTGCGCCGCGAGAGCTCTCGGCGCACTGGGCGCACCAATTACTGGGTCCGCTCGATTAGCGATGGAGACCGCTCAGAGGATCGCCTAGATACCGTCTCGCCATCCAAACATGCAGACGCGTTTACGGCGCCTGTTCTATTGATCCATGGCCGCGACGATACCGTTGTGCCCATTCGCCAAAGCGAGATCATGAGCCGAGCGCTTCAGCGGGCGAACAAGAACGTAGAGTTTATCAAGCTGAACGGTGAGAATCACTGGCTCTCCAGCTCTGAAACGCGTTTGGCCACACTTCAGGCCATCGACCGGTTTCTTCGCGAGCACAACCCGGCAAACTGAGCCCGCCTGCGCGGTTTCACCCTGCCCCGCCTTTCGCATGAAGCGTTGAATTGCTGCCAAGTCTGCATCATCATGGTCTCGGAGGGATAGACTATGGCGCAGGGCGGTCTGCATACCGAGACGTTTAGGCTTGGGCCGTTGACAATCATCCCGACCCAAAACCGGATCGAGTCAGCGACGGCCTCAGAAGGACTCGAACCGAAAGTCATGGATGTGCTCTGCGTGCTTGCGGATGCCGGGGGCGAGACGGTGAGCCGGGACACGCTCATCGACCGAGTATGGAGCGTTGAGTTTGGGGCTGACGAGAGCCTTTCACGGGCGATTTCAATCCTGCGCAAGACGTTCCGCAAGTCAGAACCCGGCATCACTTTCATAGAAACAGTGCCAAAACGTGGATACCGGCTCGTGCCTGAGGTATCGACTATTGAAGCGGCTCAGGCCTCGCCCGAAAAGACTGTGATTTCGGCTGACACGAGCGCTTCATCGCTTTGCCAAGAAAAGCAGGCAAATAGGCATTGGCCAGGCCGTCTCTTGGTCTGGGGGCCAGCACTTGCGATCACCTTGGTCCTGGGCGTCGTGCTTGCGGGGCGAATCAACACCGTAATCGTTGAGATGGCCCAACCCTCTCTCGCTGTATTGCCTTTCGAGGACCTCAGCGCTGAGAAAAACCAACAGTTCCTGGTGGATGGTCTTTCAGAGGAAATCCTGACGGCGCTTTCCAAGGTCGAAGACATAAAGGTCTCGGGGCGCTCATCTTCCTTCGGGTTCCGCGACAGAGCCCTCTCTCCAAATGAAATCGGCACCCTACTCGGGGTCAATCACTTGCTAGAGGGTTCTGTTCGCCGCCAAGGCAACGACATAAGGATTTCTGCCCGGCTGATCCTCGCTGCAGACGGAACACAGCTTTGGTCGGACACGTTTAACGGAAAAACCGACGATGTGTTCAGCCTGCAAGAGACCATGGCACGCCGGATCCTGGCACAGATCGCGCCCGAACTTGCGCCCGATGCGGCCAGCATAAGCGAGGTCAACCGGCACCGGGGCGAGGCTGTGACACTCTACCTTCGCGGAAAAGGCCAATCGCTCTCCCGGTCCCCGAAGGATATACAAGACGCCATCGCAACGCTGCAAGAGGCGGTGGAACTTGACCCTGATTTTGCCGAAGCCCATGCCCATCTTGCCAGCATACTCGCCGTCTCGGCCCAACAGTTCCAGTATAGCGGGGTTGAACCCGACGCGGCCATGGCCCGAGCGTTAACGTCGGCCGACCGGGCAATCGCGCTCGACCCCACATTGGCAACGCCCCATGCCGTGCGCGGCCTTAAAGCCGCCAGCGATTCAGACTTCGTTGGCGCAATTTTGCACCTGGACGAAGCCCTGGACCGAAACCCAAATCACGTCGATGCCCTTCGCTGGAAGGCTTTGATGCATATTGTTTTGGGCCATGTTCAAAAGAGTGACGCACTTCTACGACGAGCGGCAGAATTTGACCCCCAATGGTATGTCATTTGGCAGAATCTCGCCTTCAACAATCTCTATCTGAATGATTATGAGGGTGTAATATCCGCCTATGACCGCGCGCTTGCGCTCGGCATGAACCGCATTCCAGGTGTGAGAGATCCGCGTTCAGAAGCCGCATTCCTGCTCGGGGATCCTGATCAGGCTTTCACGTATTGGATGTCGAATTTCGAAGGGAAAGACGGTCCCTCCGATGTTGCCCAACGCGTGCTGTTTGAAACGATCGGACGCGCGCTTTTTTTCGATGATGCAGCCGCTCACGAAATGCTTGAGAACACCTATCAATCAGCGCTGGATGACCAGGGTCGGCCACCACCCCTACTTTGGATGCCACAGGTGGGGCTTGGCAACTCCGATCGTATCATTGACCTCTTAGCCGACACCAAGACCACAACACCGAACGAAAAGTTCGGGTTTTCCGCACTGGCCCAATTCATCTGGGAGCCAGGTGAAGGCCCCGTCGCCTTCAGGAACCATCCCCGGTTTCTCGAATTCGCCGAAACCCATGGCCTTCTCGCAGCTTGGCGAGTCCATGGCTGGCCCGACGAGTGCCTTGCCGGCCCATCTTCCACGCGTCCGGAATATTGCCCTACTTCTTGATGCGGCCTTGGATCTGTTTGCGGAACGTCTCACCATAGGGCGGGCGCATCATGGCAAGAAGCTCACTCCCCGTCTGGGTATAGATCGACTTGGCGTGAGAGAATTCCTTGAAGCCATCATAGCCGTGATAGTTGCCCATGCCTGACGGACCGATGCCGCCGAAAGGAAGGTCCTCCTGTGCAACATGGAACACCACATCATTGACCGTCACACCGCCTGATGTCGTCGAATTCAGCACCACGTCCTTTTCGCTCGCATCATCGCCGAAATAGTAAAGGCCGAGCGGGCGCTCATGGGCATTGACGTAGGCGACAGCGTCCTGGGTTTGCTTATAGGACTTGACTGGCAAGACCGGTCCGAAAATCTCATCCTGCATGACTTTAAGGTCATCTGACGGGTTTACGATCAGGGTTGGCGGTATTTTGTGGTGGGGCTGCTGGCTGAAATTCTCATTACCAGGATTGATTTCCACAACCTCAGCGCCCTCGTCACGCGCTTCCTCAATATAACCCATGATGCGGTCGTAGTGGCGTTGGTTCACAACCGATGTGTAGTCATCATTGTCCTTGAAACCGGACGGAAACATCTTTTCGACTGCCGCGGTTGCGGCGCCGACAAACGCTCTGGTATTTTCTTCAGGTACGAAAGCATAGTCTGGCGCGAGGCAGATTTGGCCCGCATTCAGCGTCTTGCCCGCCATAATCCGGCTGGCAGCTTTCTCCATGTTCGCAGAACGGCCAAGGATCACAGGGCTCTTGCCGCCGAGTTCCAGCGTCAGTGGCACCAAATTATCCGCCGCTGCGCTCATGACATGTTTGGCGACACCGGTCGCGCCCGTGAAGATCATGTGGTCGAACGCCAAAGCCGAAAACTCGGCCCCAATCTCAGGGCCACCGGTGAACACGGCGACTTCCTCCAGGGAATAGGATTTGGCAAACATCTGACGCATCAATTCAGATGTGTTCTCGGTGAATTCAGAGGGTTTGATCATCGCGCGATTGCCGGCCGCAAAGACACCAGCGAGAGGTGCCAATGTCAGATTGACTGGAAAATTCCAGGGCGAGATCACGCCCACCGTGCCTTTGGGCTGATAGTGCACTTCCGCCCGGGAGCCGAGCAGGCCAAGGGGGAACTCCACCTTGCGTTTCTCCGGGCGCATCCACTTGGAGAGGTTCTTCTTCGCGTGCTGCAGGGCGCCGATCGAACTGGCAACATCAGTAAAACGCGATGCGTCTTTGGAACGATGACCGAAGTCTTCCGAAAGCGCTTCTTCGATTTCCTGCTGGTGGTCGACCAATAGGGCAATCGCGCGGTCAAGCCATTCAGTTCTTTTTGCGGCTGAGGGGGAACCGTCGCGAATATGTGCGGCTTTCTGAGCCTCCAAAACGTCTTGCATCGTGCTGGCTTGAATACCGTCCAGTGCCATCCTCGGTCATCCTCCAAATCGCATGTGCTATCAATTTACAGCTTTGATGAATGATGACAGCAGTTTACGTAAAAGGAAAGTCAGTGCCGCTGCGTCAGTCCTAGTCAGCCAGGCTTGCCTCATTACAGTTGCCCTGGAACCGTTTCGGGAGGCACGCCATGGACTTCGAAAAAATCACCTACGATCTGGAAGACGCAATTGCGACCATTGCCTTCAACGATCCGTCGACCCTCAACGCAGTCGGTATAGACACGGCCGGGGAGTTGCTCATAGCCCTGGAACACGCCGCCAGTGATGCGCGTTGTACAGTCATCACAGGTCATGGGAGGGCATTTTGCTCTGGTGCCAACTTGTCCGGCGGCCTTGATAGCAGCTCCAAAAGCGACAAGCCCAAAGGGGCGTTCGATGCCGGCAAAGCGCTCGACAGCCACTACAACCCCCTGGTCACGGCTATCCGGGAACACCCCCACCCTGTGATCACAGCCGTCAAGGGGCCTGCTGCCGGCATTGGCTGCTCTATCGCCCTGCTCGGCGACATGATCCTGGCGGGTGAAAGCGCCTATTTCCTACAGGCGTTCCGCCGGATCGGTCTGGTGCCCGATGGCGGATCGACCTACCTTTTGCCCCGCACATTGGGCCGGGTCAGGGCCATGGAAATGGCGCTGCTGGGTGAAAAGCTGCCCGCAGCGAAAGCCTATGAATGGGGCATGGTCAATGCGGTTGTTCCCGATGATGAACTGATGCCGAAAGCCATGGCACTTGCGAAAACGCTGGCAAATGGCCCTACCAGGACCCTCGCCATGACCCGCCATCTCATTTGGGACGGCGCGGAAGCAGACTGGGGTCAACAACTCCACGCCGAACGGGTCGCCCAGCGGAACGCGGGTCGCACCCAGGACAGCAAGGAGGGGATAATGGCCTTTCTTGAGAAGCGTCCGGCGAATTTCACCGGAAGCTGAACGATCTCGCATTGACGTGCATCCGGGCGTGGGCCCAATAGGTCCAATGGCGCAACCGTCGCGAAAAAACGATACCATCGAAATACAGATCGCCGGGGAGCGGGTCACTCCACTTTGCGAAGGCGCTTTGTGGTGGGCAGACCAAGAAATGCTGGTCGTATCGGACCTGCACCTTGAGAAGGGCTCGTCCTACGCCGCACGTGGCCAATTGCTGCCGCCTTACGACACCGAAACAACACTGAATCAGGTTGAAGCTCTCTGCCAGACCTTCAGGCCGCAGATCGTTTTGTCCTTAGGCGACAGCTTCCATGACCGCGGCGCCGAAATCCGGCTACCAGAAGCCGCCACAGTTAGGATCCAGGCACTCACTGATGCCCATGATTGGGTTTGGGTGGAGGGCAACCATGACCCCGATCCACCCAAGCACCTAGGCGGGCGGGCCATGAAAACTCTCAAACTGGGCGCCCTCACATTCCGTCATGAGCCAGAAGGGCAAACCGGCGAAGTTGCCGGGCACTTGCATCCAGCAGCAAAGGTCAGGGCACGCGGACGCTCCGTGCGGCGTCGGTGTTTCGCCACCGATGGGGAGCGACTGGTCCTACCGGCAATGGGCGCCTTTACAGGTGGATTGAATGTACGCAGCGGAGCGTTTTCCAAAGTGTTCCCCGACGGGTTCATGGCGTTTGTCCTGGGCGCAGGACGCATCTTTGCGCTCAGGGAAAAACAACTGATTCCAGACGAGCAACACGCATCAGTGTGGCGCCTTTAGGGTAGTAAGACTTTTAGGTTGCGGTAGCGTTGGCCTTTGCGTTCAGGCTCTCAATAAACGCGTTCGACAGTGTCCCAGTATCGGCAATACCAACATCACTCTGATAGGCGCGAACGGCATCTCGTGTCGCAGGGCCCATCACCCCGTCCGGGGCGCCGGCCTCATAGCCGAGCGCGTTCAAGGCAATCTGGACCGCGCGGACACGCTCCAGACCTCCTCCCTCCCAAGGTTGGCGGCCAAATTCACCATTCGCGGGGCCGTTAGGCTGGGCACCACGCCAGGCCTCCACACGTGCGCGAATGGTTCGCGCCGTATCTGCCTCAACTTCACTTAGCAGCGAGCGAACCTGGTCAGCCGCACCGGGATCACCATTCTCTGCGGCAACAGAGAACCAGAACAACGCTTCGGTTTTATCTTCTGTGATCCCCAGTCCTTGTTGATACAGCACAGCAAGATTGTATTGGCTGTCCAACACGCCAAATTCGGCGGCCTTACGAAACCACTCAACCGATGCGGCATAACTTTGGTCACCGCCCTCACCGTCAGCGTAGAACACGGCCAGATCATGCATCGCACGAACGTTGCCACCATTGGCTGCGCTCTCAGTCCAGCGCCGCGCCGCAGCCAGGTCACGGGCAACGCCGAGGCCTTTTTCATGCAACTTCGACAGACGATACTGTGCAATCGGCAAGCCGTTCCCGGCTGATGATTGGATAAAACGCGAGCCCTCAGCGTAATCGGCATCGTTCAGGCGTTGGACACCCAGCTGGTAACTCGCGATCCGATCGCCATTCTCCGCTGCACGGGCTAGCGTGAGTGCATCGGGGATTGGATCAAACGTCACCGGCTGAACCAGTCCGGCAGGTTCTGGTTCGATGACTGGGTCGGAGGTGGTTGTTTCGGTGGCTTCGCGGACGGGCTCAGGAAGCGCTTCAAAGACTGTCGCATCGACACCATCGAAAGCATTCTCGCTTAGGTCCGCAACCGTATCCTCAGCATCACTCAACCCAACCGAGACCGCCATCGCTGACAAACTGGATACCGTGCCACCACTGGCAGTTGGACCGGGAGCGCCAGCGCCGGTTGCCGATGGGGAAACCGGCTGAGCAGGCGCTGCAGCCAGGGTGGGGCCTACAGGCGCCTGCTTTCCTCGAATATACAAATACCCTGTCGTTCCAGCGGTGGCCAAAACCATCATCGAAGCGGCAGCATAGAGCGGCACGCGGCCGATGGACCGCCCCGCGCTGCGTTCAGCCTCCCCCGCTTGACCTTGCGCGGCAGCCAGCGCCGCCTTTCGTGCCCGGGCGATGTAGTCACTGGCATCGATATCTTCTTCGAGTTCGGCCTCATTCACGCGGGACTCCTCCGCGTCCATACTCTCTAACGGGAGTGACTCTTCTTGAGTGTAGGCGCTACTCAGCGCGTTGCGGGGCATGTCTTGGTCCAGATCCAGATGGGCTGGCGGAATCTGCATGTCTTCACCGGACACAGCCGTTGCAATGTCGAACACATCACTATCTCGCACTTCCGCCGCGCCGAAATTGTCTTGTCCAGGATCTTCCCAATCGGCCAGATCGCTTTGAGGGTCACTTGAGAGGGTTTTGCCCTTCGGCTCTATCGTTTCAATCGGCAGGCCAGGTGTATAGTCATCATCGCTTTCTTCGGTCGCAGGCTCAGCCCATTGTGGCAGGCCTGGCGTGAAGCCGTCCTCCGAACCGGCGGCCTTTTGAGCCAGGATTTCGTCCTGATCGGTTTCGACTGTCTGGACCGCTGCGGAAAAAGCAGACAACAGATCCGCATCCTCGTCATCGTCGACTGCCGGTTCACCGACCGATGCGACCGGCATCACCGCTTTGAAGTTGGGCACCGAAGCGCCGCCTTCCAAGACCTCCAACCTGTCTGCCAGAGAAGCGATCGCCATTTGGACTGGCGATAGTCTCTCGGCGGTGGACTCTACCTGAATCTTACTAAAGCGATCAGACATGTTGGCCAGCGCCTCTGTAAGGCGTGTTTCTTGAGCGGTTCGCGTTTCCTCCACGTGGGCAGATAAACGCCCGAAAGCCTCATCCTGTCGTCCCTGGAGCCTCTGGGCTACGGTTGAGACCTGTTCGCCGATCTGCTCAATGGCCCGGGCACTGGCGGTTTCGCTTTCTGCCACCCGCACCTCAAGACGCTCAGCCAGTTGGCCAACCTCTTTGCTCACGCGGTCAATTGCGCCGGTCTCAACGCCGGCGTCTCGTGCCTCCGTGGCCTCAAGACGCGCATGAAAACTGTCTGAAATCCCGGAGACCTGTTCTCCAATGGCCTCGAAAGCCAAGGCTGCACGCTGATCACTTTCGGCCACTTGGCCACGAACCCCTTCGAAATCTGTCCGAAGATCGCTGATTTCAGCCCGGACGTCTTCGACACCCGCATCTGCAATCTCTTTCGCCATGGCCGCCCGGCTGGCGGTAATTTCAGCCTTCAATTCGTCTGCCAATCCCTCAAAACGGCTCTCGAGTTCTGCACGCAGGCGCGCAGCGGCCTCTGGACCCGCAATATTCGAGATCGCTGCGACCCTATCTTCGAGCGTCACGAAGGTCGTCTCCAAGCCTCTCAGGGCCGCGTCTGTTGTCCCTTCGGCTCGGTTGAGCCTGTCCTGAATGCGCAGGAGCGTCTGCTCCATCGACCCGATCGCACCCTGCATATCGCCTTCAACCTGGGACAGACGGGTATCGGTGACGCCAGCCTGGGCCTCAACTTGTTCAGCAAGGTCACGGATTGCACCATGGGCGCGAAGTTCCGCCTGCTCGACGGCCTCCTCAACCCGCCTCGCAGCCTCGGTGAGCGTCGACTCGACACGCGTTTCGACCTGTTCCATTCGATCGGTCAAATCAACGAATCCGGCTTCGACCCGGCCTTTTATGGCGTCTGATTCCAGTTGAGAGTGCTCGCCTTCCTCGTAAACATGGGTGGCAAGCTTACCAAGCGCTTCCTCAAGTGACCTTAGCGCATCAAGGTTTCGCTCGCCGCTATCATCCTCTTCCAGCCGGCGGACTTTGTCACTCAGCGCAGAATGGGTCTCGCGGAGCTCTTCGATAAACGTGTCCACATGGCCGGCAATGACGGTGTTATTGTCTTCGGCCTTTTGCAGACGAGCCACCAAACCCATCACCGATTGGTCGATACCCGTGATAGCCAAAGTCGAGCGCGCCTCGACGGCCTCCACACGGCGGGTGAGATGATCGAGCGTCGATGCAGCACCAAAGTCCCCACCTGGGTGGGCTTCATTGTGAAGAACATCGTCTCCCGTGTCGCTCAAGATAAGATTGTTGAGGTAGTCGCCCAGTGACACACCCTCCATTCGAGCCGCATCGCGCGCGACAGCCCGTGCACGCTGGTCTATGCCTTTGACGCTCCATGGTCCGCGATCGGTCATTCGGGTTACTCCGTCAGCCTTGCCTCTCAACACTCCGAAAAGGCGCACAAATCTGATTCGCTCATGGCCGCTTTGGTCTTAAGGCCGAGTTAAGCGGTTAAAATCCTCGCATATCCTGCTAACCTTTCGCCGGCTGCCCTAGAGACAGTTGACGTTGACGTTCGCGTAAGGAAGCGGCATACTCCAATCATGCCAGATACCGTCACCACTCTTTCAGCTGCTGATTCTCGCACATACACGATTTCAGAGCTCGCCCGTGAGTTCGGGGTCACGCCCCGGGCCCTTCGGTTCTATGAAGATAAGGATATGCTGCATCCCGCCCGTGACGGGATGATGCGTGTATATCGCAACCGCGACCGCGCCCGGCTGAAGATCATTCTCCAGTGCAAGCGCGTTGGGCTTCCCCTTGCTGACATCCGGGAGATACTCGATCTTTATGGGATGGGCGACAATGAGCGCGCCCAGAAGCGCGAGGCGCTGAACAAGTTTCACATCCAGGTCGAAACGCTCAAGCAACAGCGCGACGATATCGATGCAGCCTTGCTGGAGCTACACAAGGGTATTTCGTGGTTGGAAGACCAGCTTGCCCAAATTGGCCCCGGCGAAAGTGGTGCCAAAGATGTGGCAGCCTATGAAAAGGTCGCCCGAGCCCACCTCGATCAAGCTTAATATGCCACCCGCCAGGAAAAATTGCTCTAGCGGGTTCACGCAACACCCTTCTCATCATCTAGACTAAAGAGGCTTCAAATGCCGCGTTATGACGCCCCTGTCCGCGATATTCAATTCGTCCTGCACGACCTGCTCGCCATCGAAAAATACTCCAACCTGCCAGGCTTTTCCGATGCACCCCGCGACGTGGTGGACCAGATCATTGAAGAAGGCGGCAAGTTTGCGTCAGAAGTGATCGCTCCGCTCAACAAGATTGGCGATGAGCAAGGCTGCGTGCGCAATCCCGACGCCAGCGTGAAGACCCCGGACGGGTTTCCAGAAGCATACAAACAATTCGTCGAGAATGGCTGGCCGCTGCTCAGCAAGACGCCCGAAATGGGTGGGCAGGGCCTGCCTTACATGCTGGGCATGACACTCAGCGAGATGATGTCTTCGGCCAATATGGCATTTGGCATGTATCCTGGCCTCACTTCCGGCGCCTATGAAGCGCTTATGGCCGGCGGCTCAGATGCACAAAAACAGATGTATGGTCCGAAAATGGCCTCCGGCGAGTGGGCCGGCACC
>JBCCTK010000087.1:0-14102 GCA_039198685.1 Pseudomonadota bacterium
CATAGGTCGCGCCGAGTCCTTGTTGGTGCCGGTAGCATTCTTTTGCTGATTGTTGGTTTGGCTGTAGTCGCATTGAGCGAGGGAAATTGGGCTTATTACGGGCGTTGGGCCGTCGCGTTCGCCCTCGGTGCAGGTGCTGCTACTTTGCTACAAGATCCACGGGAGAAACTTCTTTGACCTCCCCTATCGACCAAGACTTCAAACTGGCTCCGACGATCCCTGCGCAGGCAGGGATCCATGGCTCTGAATTGCAACCAGTGCGCACGACGGAATGCAGCACCGTGGACACCAGCCTTCGCTGGTGTCTGCGGACTCTGGGAGCCAGGCCATGACCTCCCCCATCGACCAGCTGAATGAATACCGCGAGAGCATCGACAATCTCGATGCCATCCTGCTCCACACACTGGCCGAGCGGTTCAAGGTGACCCAGGCCGTGGGGCGCCTGAAGGCCGAGAACGACATGCCGCCTGCAGACAAGGAACGCGAGGCACACCAGATCGCTCGGCTTCGATCACTGGCCGCCATGTCTGGTCTGGATCCGGCCTTCGCCGAAAAGTTTCTGAACTTCATCGTGGCCGAGGTCATCCGCCACCATGAGCAGATCCGCGAGGAGGGCGCGCCGTGAAGCACTTCTACGAGAATCCTGACGAGATTCGCTTCCAGATCACGACAGACCGGACCGGCTTTGTGGATGGCGATCTCAGCTACGACTATCTGCACGTGATCACGGACCTTGAGACCGTTGGCGTTGAAATCAACGGTTCGGGCTTGCTCGTCTTCTATCCGCGCCAAGCCCCTGAGTTACGCTGGGCAATCAGCCGTCACGCTTTCATGGCGGGCGTGACCCGGGTGGGCCAGAAAATGAACCGCGAAGTTAGCCTCGACACTATGATCGTCTGGTATCCAGCCGGCAGTCCCGACCGGAATTTCGCCATCACGCGCGCCGCATTCGAATTTGGCCTCGCCATGGCCATGGCGGCGCTGGAAGACTTCGATACCGCCGATAATGTTGTATCGCTGGGCGCCCGCCGTGCCTCTGGCGATCACCATCCATCAAATCCCAATTTGACGCCAAACACCCCTTAGGAGAAATTCATATGGCTCTCAAAATCAGGCTCGCCCGCGGCGGGTCCAAAAAACGCCCATTCTATCGCGTCGTCGTCGCTGACAGTCGGATGCCGCGCGATGGCCGCTATATCGAAAAAATTGGCACGTATGATCCGCGCTTGTCCAAAGATGATGAAAATCGCGTACAGATTGATGGCGCCCTCGCTGCGGCGTGGATTGCCAAAGGGGCAAAGCCGACGGAGCGCGTTGCCCGCTTCCTGAGCCAAGTCACGGTTGAAGGCGCCGAAAGCCCTGTTTGGGCCTGGGAGCATGGCAACAACCCAAACAAAGGTGAGCCGGGCACAAAAGCCAAGGAGCGCGCTGAAGAAAAAATCGAAAAGGAAGCGGCTCGCAAAGCCGCTGAAGAAGAAGCGAAAAACGCTCCCGCAGAAGAGCCCAAAGCAGAAGAAGAGGCTGCGGCAGAAGCCGAAAAGGCTGAGTAGAAATGGCGCTCTGGAGAGCACTCACGCGGTCGTGAAACCTTGCCCGATGATGAATGTAGCCTAAACAGTCCCTGAATGCGATGCTGAAACCACGTTCAGAGCTGTTGAGGCAATCTCTTAATCATGCTTCAGGAACAGGAGATCTTCATGTTGAAATGGATCGCAAGGACGGCCGCCATGGCCTTCACGACCTTGGTCTTTATAGCCGCGCCGGCCAGTGCAGACAGGAATGAAGACTGGCGCCGCGATCGGGCCGAAATTCTTGTCGAAGAATATTTGGGCACGCGCCTGCGTACGGGTGGCGCACTCATTCTGTTCAAGGATCCTGGATTCCGTGGGCAGGGCTACGCAATCAACGGTCAAATCAGCAATCTCCGACGGGTCGGTTTCAACGACACAGCCTCTTCCTTGCGCATTCGGCGGGGGAATTGGCTTGTGTGCACAGACCCAGACTTTAGAGGCCACTGCCAGGTGTTCACGTCTGACCAGGGCGCTTTCTCGCGGCGGGGCCTAAATGACCGGATCAGTTCGGTGCGCCCCATCAGCGAGCGTGAAGCCCGGCGCTTCGCACGTGGGGGTGTTTTCGATAGGGATTTCAGCTTCGGGCACAATCGAAGCCAAGACCGGTTCGGCGGTACAGATCGCGGCTTCGCCATTCTTGGCCGCGACGGCGGTGCAGCCCTGATTGTCTACAAAGATCCCAATGGCCGGGGGAGTGCACTACCGATCAATCAATCGATCAGTTACCTGCGTTCGACCGGGTTCAATGATACGATCAGCTCCATTGAAGTGCGTGACGGTCGCTGGGAAATCTGCTCAGATCCAGACTTTCGTGGACGCTGCCGGGTCATCGACCGGTCCATCGGTTATACGCGAGATATTGGTCTAAACGACAATATCTCCTCGATCCGCCGATTGGATAGCAGACGTCGAAGATACTAGGCCCTGGATGTAAAGTGGCGAACCAGAAGAGTGAGCCTTCGAAATTGATCGTGGTGGGCGCCCTTGTGGGCGCTCATGGCGTGCGCGGTGATGTAAAAGTCAAGAGTTTCACGGCTGCTCCCGAAAATGCTTTCTCCTACGGACCACTTTTGGATGGAAGCGGCGAAGCGGTTCTGGAACCCCGCACCGTGCGCCGGGCGAAAGCCTTTTTCATAGTGACCCCAAAATCACCGCGGACCCGGGAAGACTGGGATGCCATGAAAGGTACGCGCCTGCATGTACCTTTCGAAGTTTTGCCCGAGACCGAAGACAATGAAGTCTATGTGGACGAATTGGTGGGCTTAAACGCCTTTGCTCCGGATGGTGAAACCCTTGGCCGTGTCAAAGCCGTGCAAAATTTTGGCGCAGGGGACCTCTTGGAGATTGCGCCGGAGGGCAGTGGTCAATCCGTGCTGATCCCATTCACGGAAGACGATGTGCCCGAAATCGATATTGCGGCGGGCGCGCTCGTCATCACCAGCTGGGATTTGTGGACCGAGGACGGCGGAGCGTAGCGGTTCCTAAATCGAAAGACCCCTAGGCGCCATCTTCTCCAGTTCCGCCATCAATTCGGGCGGCGTCGGGAGTATCTTTCGTTTCTCAAGATCGAAGGTAACAGCCACAGCCTCACTCGTCATCCAGGCATTGCCAGATACCGGATCCATCATCCAGTGCACCAGGGAATGGGTTTTTTCGGCCACGGCGTTAAGGCTGGAGCGGATTTCGAACACATCGCCGATCTCGGGCCAGCGGCGATAGATCAGGCGATATTCCAGAACGGCCGCGCCCATCGGTACATCTCCGGCAGCCTCCGCAACGCGTTTTCGCCAGTCATACAGGAGGTTGGGCACGGAATCTGAAACCCGGCCCATGAACCATGGGGCCCAAAGGGTGCCGAAAGCGTCGCAATGGCTTGGTGGGACCATTCCAAGGCCAATTACTGGGACGCCGGCTTCATCCGCGACAGCCATGACGGTCTCTTCCGATGACAGGCTTGGGCCGCCGGGAAGAAGACTACGGGGCCTGGTATCCTCTGGCGGCACACCGACAAGTTGCTCCAAAGCAGCAAGCGTTCGCCTGGACCACGGCAATCGTTTTGCGTCTTTTGCCGTTACGTGAATGAGGCGGGTGCGGAAGCTGGCGGCCGGCGCGCCATTGCCATGGCGCATCTCTTGGTAGAGATCGACACTGGTCTCGTTAAAGCTGACGACGCACCCTTGCATCGATAAGGGCCGCCCAGGCATCACTTCTTGTATAAACCGGATGTGGTGCTCCTCAGGCACAAGCGTCGATGGCGAATTGGCTGAGAAAGCATTGGGGAGCAAAATCGCCCTTGCGAAAGCACCGAGCCCCTCCATGGCCTTCTCGACATAGACGCGCACATTCATGTGCCCCATCTCATCACAATCCCAAGTGTTGGCGCTGCCCTTCCAGAGTGGGATCATCCGCCAATCACACCCGTAATCGCAGCGCGGGCAGCGAGCGCAGGCGACATGAGATGAGTGCGGCCACCCCGGCCCTGGCGGCCTTCGAAATTGCGATTGGAGGTGGAGGCGCAGCGCTCTCCGGGGCTGAGAATATCCGGATTCATGCCAAGGCACATGGAGCAGCCTGGCTCGCGCCATTCAAACCCCGCTTCCATCAAAACAAGATCGAGCCCTTCGTCTTCCGCCTGGGCGCGCACAAGCCCGGACCCCGGCACCACCATGGCGCGCACGCCATCGGCGACTTGGGCCCCTTTGGCGATTTCCGCCACGACCCGCAGGTCTTCGATCCGGGAATTGGTGCAAGAGCCAATGAAAACCCTCTGGACCGGGACACCTGCAATGGGCTGGCCCGCCTCAAGCCCCATATACTCCAGGGCCCGGGCGATGGTTGCGCGCTTGACCGGATCGTCTGTATCAGCAGGATCAGGGATCCGTCCGTCAACCGGGATCGCCTGTTCAGGGCTGGTGCCCCAGGTCAGCGTTGGGCGTACGTGGGTTGCATCGATCCGCACAACACGGTCCCAGTTGGCATCATTGTCTGAAATCAACGTCTCCCAATACCGCTTGGCGATAGCCCATGCACCGCCCTTCGGAGAGGCGGGCCGACCCTGGATGTAGGAGAATGTGGTTTCATCGGGCGCAATCAGACCGGCTCGGGCACCCCCTTCGATAGAGAGATTGCAAAGCGTCATCCGCGCCTCCATAGAGAGCGCCCGCACCGCGTCGCCGCGATACTCCATGACATGTCCGTTGCCGCCCGCGGTACCGATTCTTGCGATAATGTGAAGTGCGAGATCCTTGGCTGTGACGCCCTTCGCGAGCGCGCCGTTTACATCAATCGCCATGTTCTTGGATTTACGGGCCCGCAGAGTCTGTGTTGCCAATACATGTTCGACTTCGGAGGTGCCTATGCCATGGGCAAGCGAGCCAAACGCGCCATGGGTCGACGTGTGGCTATCGCCGCAGACAATCGTCATCCCGGGCTGTGTTCGGCCCTGCTCTGGGCCCACGACGTGAACAATCCCATTGTTGGTATGGCCCATCGGAAAGTATTCGATGCCGTACTGGTCAACATTCCGCGTCAGGGTTTCAAGCTGGTTGCGGGCTTCTGCGTCGGCAACCCCGGCCATACCGGCAGCCTGATTCTCGGTTGGTGTGTTGTGATCAGCGACAGCCAGCGTCAGGTCAGGCCGTCTGACGGCGCGTCCCGCCGCTTTGAGCCCCGCGAACGCTTGCGGGGTTGTCACCTCATGGATCAGGTGAAGGTCGATATAAAGCAAGCTCTCGCCCGAGGTTGCATCCGTGTCGACAACATGGGCATCCCAGATTTTGTCGTAGAGTGTTTTGCCAGCCATGGCGGTCTTTTCCTTTTGCGGCGATAAAGGCCAGCGCGGACGGAAAAGGCAACCCGTAGGAGCGCACCATGAGTCGTGATGACGGAATTCTAGTCACTCGGGAACAGGCCAGCTTTGTCGCCCGAGAGCTTCGGCGGGGTGTTATGCCCGGCGTGTTGAAAGCGAGCCTGCGGAAGGCAAAGTGGCCTGAGCCGCTCATCAAGGCGCTTATGGGCCCTGCTTTTGAAGGCAACATTGCCCAAAATCTGGTCGACCATGACACCATCTACAATGCCCGAATCTGCGAACTGGCGAAGTCACATCCAGATATTCGACAGGTTGCCACGCCAAAAGCACAAGTCTTCACCTGGTCGAACTTCCTGAAACCCGATGTTTGCGATCGACTGATCGCACAGACCGAAGCCCTCTGGAGGGATTCCACGGTTGCAGACGCGTTTGCCGATCCCAAAATCCGAACCAGTCGGACAGCGGACATTGGCACGCGGGGCGATGCCCTGATCTTTAGCATCGACCAGGCCATGGGCGAAGCCCTCGGCTTTCACTGGTCCTACAGTGACCCGTCCCAGACCCAACGTTATGAACCTGGCCAGGAATACAAGGCGCACCACGACTACTTCACGCCCGGATCAAGGGATTATCAGGTTGAATGCCAAGACCGGGGCCAGCGCACCTGGACTTTTATGGTCTACCTTTCAGAGGTCGAAGACGGCGGTGGGACACGGTTTCGCAAACTCGACAAAATGTTCATGCCCGAAAGGGGTTCTGCTGTAATCTGGAACAATCTCAATCGGGATGGCTCAGTGAATCCCTGGACACTTCACCACGGGATGAAGGTTCGCAAGGGCACGAAGTACATCATTACAAAGTGGTTTCGCGAGCGTGGTTGGGGGCCCATACGGCTTAAGGATCGCCCAGCTTCGGGGACACTCCAAGCGCCATGAGCACTTCAGAGCGCCAGGCCTCTTCCAACAAATCATAGGCCCCAAACTCAGCCGCAAAACCCCAATGGCACCAGCCAAACCCTGCATCCTCGGAGGCGGTGCGCACCGTGCGCAACCAATCGACACGCTCTGCCATTGTGTTTGAGCGGTGGGCGCCAAACTCACCCACGAGAACGGGAATACCTTCCGATTCCGCACGAAGGCGGGCGGTGGCAAAAGCCCCGCGCACGTCAGCGATCTCCGTGGCGGTATCTCCCCAGACTCCCTCATATATTGGCGGTGCCTCGAGCCAATTCGCGCCCTGATGGGTGAAACTATAGGGTTCGTAAAAATGGAACGTGGAGATGACATATTGCTCTCTGGGGAAATCCGCCTCGACCCAGGCCGACAGATTGCCCCATTCGCTGGACGACAAGATGACCCACCGCTCCGGGTTTGTTTCCCGGATCAAGGCCAGTATCTCGCGATTGAGAGCATCCATGCGCTGAATTGTAAGACCATCGCGCGGCTCATTCAGAACCTCAAAAATCACCGCGGCGGGCGCGCCAGCATAATGCTGGCTAAGTTGGCGCCAAATCGCCTTAAGCCTCGGAATCTCGGTCTCGGGGTCGGTGTAGATTTCGTCGAAATGGTGGACGTCGAGAATGATGTTCAGGTCTGCAGCCAAGGACAGGCTGATTATCGTGTCGAGCCGCGCGAGAAGGTTTTGGGAGATCACATAATTCGGGCCGGGCCCGGTATACCCGGAGACTTTAACCGGCAAGCGCACAGTGTCGAAGCCTGCATCGGAAATCGCGAGAATGTCCTGAGCACGGACACTGTAGCCCCAATCTCCCTCGGTCGGCGCCTCCAAACCATTTGAAAGATTGATACATCGTTCAATCGGCCCGAACGGGACACTGTTCGGCGCAGCAATATCTTCTGATCTTGCCGGGTCATTGCAGGCCGAAACGCCACCGCATGCCACGAACAAGAGCACTAAATTCGTCAACCATCTGGCCATGGGAGGGACTTTGTTGTTTCCTCGCTCCAGCGCAAGGAAAATCACTTAAAGGGAGACGAGACCCTTGGCTCTACCTTTGGACGCCCAAGCCTACATTGAAAAACAGGTTGGAGCGAAACAGGCGATCCTCATGGCTTTAGCCGAACGGATCGAAGCGCTGGGCTCTACCCTGACATGCAAACTGGCTTGGGGTTTTCCTTGTTGGACGGGCAAGGAGCGCATCTTCTCTATCATAGCTCATAAATCCCACTGCAATCTTCAACTGTTTTATGGCGCCGCAATTGCTGGTGAAAGCCAGCGCATCGAGGGCAAGGGGAAAGCACTTCGACACGTAAAATTAAGGACGCTTTCCGATGTTGACGCCGAAATCGACACCATCATTCAAGCAGCCATAGCAATGGACACGAGCAGTCCACAAAAGGTCCGATGAGCGATTGACGCTCCGCTTGCATTCCAACCCTTTGGGCCAGGGAGAATGATCATGGGCAAAAGTATCCAGGGCACCTTCCGGCCAATTTGCATCGTTTGGCGGGGTGTATCGTTCGTGCTGGGCGATACACAATCGAAACCTATACATCAAAGCCCCGCTTTAAGGAGATCGCCATGGCCGAGTTGACAGACTTCACATCGATCACGGGCGAACCGATGCCATTAGCACAATTTGCGGGCAAGGCGGTCCTCGTGGTGAACACGGCGTCTCAATGCGGTTACACGCCACAATATAAAGGTCTGCAGGAACTCTGGAGCGACTATAAGGATAGAGGTCTAGTCATCATTGGAGTACCGTCGAATGATTTTGGCGCCCAGGAGCCCGGCACAGAGGCGGACGTGAAGGCCTTTTGCGAGATCAATTATGGCGTCGATTTCCCGCTGACGTCAAAGCAAGCCGTGGTCGGCACCGGCAGGCATCCTTTCTATGCCATGGCAGAAGATGCCCTCGGCAAAGCCGCCCGTCCCAAGTGGAATTTTCACAAAATCTTGCTGGACAGATCGGGCACCCCTGTCGCGGCTTTCCCGTCCAACGTGAAGCCCCGCGACACCGAACTTCTCAGCGCGATCGATACGGCTTTGGCGGGGTAATTCTTATCAATCCGCTCGCGCCGGACGAAGGCAGGTCTTGACGGCGCCTGCGCTTGTCCCCTCATGTGGTCCCATAAACACGTCACATACAGGAGGACACCATGGCTGATCAGGACCCGGTTGTTATTGTTGGAATGGCGCGCACACCCATGGGCGGTTTGCTGGGCGATTTGTCTGCCCTAAGCGCAAACGAATTAGGCGCCGTGGCCGTGAAAGCCGCTGCTGACGAGGCAAACCTCTCAGCAGAAGATGCCGACGAAATCATCATGGGCAATTGCCTGCCCGCTGGCCAGGGCCAGGCGCCGGCTCGACAAGCAGGATTCAAGGCCGATATGGATAAGGGCCTTGAGTCCACCACCATCAATAAGATGTGTGGTTCAGGCATGCAGGCCGCCGTGATGGGACGCAATGCGATCCTGGCGGGTGAAGCGGATGTGGTGATCGCAGGCGGTATGGAGTCCATGACCAACGCTCCGCACATCATCGATGTCCGCAAAGGCCATAAATATGGCGACATGACGTCGAAGGACCACATGGCGCTGGATGGCCTCACCGATGCCTATGCGGGCACCCCCATGGGTCTGTTTGCAGACCAGATCGCCACCGAATATCAATTCACCCGCGAGCAGCAGGACGCCTACGCGCTGGAAACCCTCTCACGCGCCCAGAAGGCAACCGCAGACGGCAAGTTCAAGCGTGAGATTGCACCAGTCAAAATCAAATCTCGCAAGGGCGAAACGGTGGTCGATCAGGACGAGCTACCCCGCACGGCCCGCCCCGACAAGATTCCCTCACTACGCCCAGCCTTCTCCAAGGACGGCACGGTCACGGCTGCCAATGCTTCAGCGATATCCGACGGCGCCGCGGCCCTCATCCTCATGAAACAATCTGAAGCCGACAAACGTGGCCTTTCGCCCATCGCCAAGATTGTCTCATCCAGCTCCCACGCCCATGAGCCGGAAAAGTTCACCACCGCGCCTGTGCCCGCCATGCAAAAGGCGCTGGCGAAAGCGGGCTGGAAAACCGGCGATGTCGACCTCTGGGAGGTGAACGAGGCTTTTGCCGTCGTACCAATGATCGCCATGAAGGAAATGGGCATTTCCCATGACATTGTGAACGTCAACGGCGGCGCCTGCGCCATGGGCCACCCCATCGGCGCGTCGGGCGCCCGAGTGCTGATCACCCTTCTGGCGGCGATGGAAGAGCGCGATGCCAAGAAAGGGGTCGCTAGCCTCTGCATTGGCGGCGGCGAAGGCATCGCCATGTGCGTTGAGCGCACCTAGGCGACAACATCAAGGAAACACAGAGTATGCCCGCTCCGGTCTTCCGGGGCGGGCTTTTTCCTGTAGGGTGAGTGTCAAGTTGGGATGACACTTCATGGCTGACGCTGATCTCTACACGCCGCCCTTGGCCGATGCCGAGCCTCGCTCGTTATGCACCGATTGCGGAGTCTCACGCACCGATGACCCAAAAGCGTGCGGTCGAGCGTGCCAATTTATAGCGCCAGACTATCCCCGTCTCGAAGAACGGGCCCATGGCCGCACGCGCGAAGCAGCCCGCCCCGACGAGACTCATTTTGGCGTATTCCAGGCCATGCACCGTGCCCGACTGGCCACTCCAGCCAAAGGTGCGCAGTGGACCGGCATCACCACACGGCTCGCCCAGAAACTGCTGGAAGAGGGCGCCGTTGACGCCGTGGCGACCATGGCGCCAGACCCAAAAGATCGCTGGAAGCCAGTCCCAGTGCTTGTCACAGACCCAGCCGCTATGGCGAAAGTACGCGGCATGCGGATGGGTTATGCGCCGCTGCTCGCCCTGCTCAAACCGGCGCTGGAAAAGGGTTACAAACGCCTCGGCCTGATCGGAATCCCCTGTCAGATCTACGCCCTTCGCGCGCTGGAGGCCGAATTGGGCTTCGAGCGGCTTTACGTCATCGGGACGCCGTGTTCAGACAACACGACGACGGAAAAGTTCCACGACTTCCTGGCGCTGCTGTCGGACCAGCCAGGCACCATCACCTATCTCGAGTTTCGCGCTGACTACCATGTGGAGCTGCGCTTCGAAAACGGGCCCGCGAAAACCATCCCCTTCCTGCAACTCCCCATCTCGGACCTGCCGAGCGATTTCTTTCCGCTCACCTGCCGAACCTGCGTGGACTACACCAACGCCTTGGCTGACATTACGGTTGGCTATATGGGCGGGGAAGGTGAGCAGTGGCTGCTCGTGCGTAATGACCGGGGGGCGGAGCTACTCGCGCGGCTTGGCGATGAGATTACTCTGGATACGCCCGGCAGCAAGGGCAAGCGCGCCGGGCCCGTTAAAGGCTTTATTGCAAACACAGAGCGCGCCGCCGGAGGCTTGCCGCTGCGCGCGATGCCGGATTGGGTGCGCCCCCTTGCCGGATGGCTTATGCCGAGAATCGGACCGCGCGGGATAGAGTTTGCCCGCGCCCGGCTTGAGATGAAAGCGGCTGAAACCGTGCTGCATCTGCGCCGGGCCGCGCCTGCCCGGATGAAAAATATGGTGCCTGACCATGTCTGGCGCTTGCTAAAGCCCTATGGACTCTCTCCCGCGCCAAGCGAGCAGGCGAACGCTGCACCTAACCCTTCCGAGCCTTGAAAGCCGCCATTTGTTCTGGCGTGGCCTCAGACTGGTATTGGTCTTTCCAGACGCCATATGGCATCCCGTAAACATGCTCGCGGGCCTCATCCCGGGTCAGCACCAGGCCTTCTGTCTCCGCCGCTTCACGAACCCAATCGCCGAGGCAATTTCGGCAGAAATCTGCCAATATCATCAGGTCTATATTCTGGACATCTTTGCGATTATCCAAGTGACTGAGTAGCCGTCGAAAGGCTGCTGCCTCGATTTTGTCGCGCGTGGCGTCAGGCAATTTTGCCATTACAGATATCTCCTAGCTGTAGTCCGCCACCCGGCAGAGCAGGCCACCGCGTAACTCAAAAAAGCTTGCACCGCGTATTTTTACGGTTTCACCCGATGCAACGCCAGTCGGAAGGTCCACTGCAGCCTTGCCTTCAAACTCGACCTCAGCGGCTGCCTTGGTTCCCGTCGCGATAATATTCACCAGTCGCTGGCGGCGATACGAAAAGGCGTTTCCGGACAATTCGGCGACCTGGCGCATGGCCTGCTTGCCCTCAAGCCGCATGGACTGGCCTGTGTTTGAGATGTTTTCAAACACCACATCGTCGGTCACAAAGGCAATCATGCCTTCAATGTCGCGGTTATTGTAGCACGCAATATACTTGGCAATGGTCTCTTCAATCATGCGGACCTCCAAATTAGGGTGAGAATCATCCACAAGTGGAGTTTACACGAGGCATCATTCCGCCATAAGCCCCATCCTCCAAGGAGTTAAGTGTCATGGCATTACGCATAGCGGTCGTGGGCGCCACAGGGAATGTGGGCCAGGAGATGTTGAACATTCTCGAAGAGCGGCTGTTTCCCGCCGACGCGGTGTTTGCGGTCGCATCACGACGGTCCAAAGGACGCGACGTCAGCTATGGTGACGGTGAGCTGAAATGCCAGGACCTGGAGGAATTCGACTTCTCCAAGATCGATCTCTGCCTGATGTCTGCCGGAGGGGCCGTATCGCGGGAATGGTCACCCAAAATAGCGGCCAAAGGCGCGATTGTGATCGACAACTCATCGACCTGGAGAATGGATGATGACGTTCCGCTTGTGGTCCCAGAAGTGAATGCAGACGCCGTTATGGAATACGGGGCGAAAAATATCATTGCGAACCCGAACTGCTCAACGGCCCAACTGGTCGTCGCCCTAAAGCCCCTGCATGATGCCGCCCGTATCAAACGGGTTGTGGTGTCGACCTACCAATCGGTCTCTGGAAGCGGCAAGGCGGCCATGGATGAGCTCTGGACCCAGACCAAGGGCATCTACGTCAACGACCCGGTTGAGCCGATTGAATATCCCAAGCAGATTGCCTTCAACGTCATTCCCCATGGCGGCGACTTCCTTTCAAATGGCTACACGACCGAAGAACAGAAAATGACAGATGAGGTGAAGAAAATCCTCGATCCGGCCATCCAGCTAACGGCCACGTCAGTCCGCGTCCCTGTGTTCATCTGTCATTCCGAGGCCGTTCACGTCGAGTTCAATGACCCGATAACGCCAGGCTCTGCGCGAAAGATCCTACGGGAGTCCCCCGGTCTCATGCTTGTCGATGATCCGAAAGAAGAACTCTATATCACCCCGGTTGAGGCCGCAGGAGAATGGGCGACTTTTGTGTCTCGCGTACGACGGGATGAAACCGTCGAAAATGGCCTGGCTTTCTGGTGTGTGTCAGACAATCTGCGCAAGGGGGCCGCACTCAACGCCGTCCAAATTGCAGAGGAACTCGTAAACCGCGGCGTGCTGAAGCCCGACAAGGTGACGGGCTAGGGCCAAGGTCAGCCGACAATCACATGTATGGTTGACGCCACTCCACCGGGCACGCCCTTATAGTGAAGCACATCCACATAGTCGCGCTCAGCGGAAATGAATCGCCGCCAGTGGATCGGCGTTCCAAAATCATCTCCTGTCTCGTCAGAGACTGTAAACGGCGAGTCCAGACTGCCGAGAGACGAGGTCACTTTGTCCATGACAACCTCTCCCAAAGGCGTAGACCCCATGACTTGGCAGGCCCCCTCACGTTCATCGAGATTGCCAAGCAGCATCGGCCCTTCAAGCGTAGAAATCGTCCAAAAATCGCCCTCTCGCGGCCGCGCGATAAACCGCCCCAGGGTCTCTTCATCCACACCCTCAGTTGCACCCGGCGGAAGACCGTCGGTCAAGGCTTGTTCTCCCCGCAGCGCCGGCAAGCAAACATCCAGAACCGTTTTAATAATGGCCACGGGAAGTGGCGACAGCGGAGCGCTCGTTTCAGCCGCGGGCGCTGGGGTCAATTTCGGTTCGCCACTGGCAGTCTCCGCGCCAGCAACGGGTTTTGCCTGGGGGTCGGGCGCTGGAGTTGGAGGCTGCACGGGAGCCGCTGTGGACGGTGTTTCTGGTGATGGGACTGCGGTCTCATCACTTGCAGCCGCTTTGGCATCATCGAGCTTTGAAAGCTCTTTATCGGTTAATTCCTCTTGAGCCATGGCAGGCGGAAAAGCAACTCCCAGAGCAAACAAGACAAATAAGATTTTTCGCATGGATGCCCCCCAAAAAAACCAACTTCTGGCTACGAATTTGGGGTCAACATGTAAACCCTGACAGGTTTCACACTTTTCATTAAGCAAATTGGCGCTGCAATTTCAGCACAGGCCGAACTTGGAAAAACCGCAATACCAAGGATTCATAGGTTCAGATTGTTGGGGGACCCCGATTTTGAAGAGACTTACAACCGCCTTTGGCTGCGTCATCCTGGCTCTAACGTCGCTGGCGCAAGAACCTGCGGGGTCGACCGTGGACCCAGAACTCTCAGCCCTTGCTCATAAGACCCTTAACGGGCTGCAAAAGCGTTCCATCAAGGCTCGACGGGAGTATTGCGGCTACATTGGCTTGCACCCCGAAAAGGGACTGGTAGCCACTCGAGCAAGGGGCGGCACCCAGGCGTCTTGCTTCATGCCCCGCACGCCGGCAGATTTTGTGCCGATCGCCACCTATCACACCCATGGCGCATTCGATTTAGGGTATGACAATGAAACACCCTCCTACCAGGATCTGCGCAGTGACATCGACGCAGACTTGAACGG
>JBCCTK010000088.1:0-14073 GCA_039198685.1 Pseudomonadota bacterium
GCACAGCGGGCGGCGCCACTGCGATGGTGGGTTCGCCGACACCGCCCCAAAACCCGCCTGATGGCATGACGATGGTTTCGACTTCCGGCATTTCCGCAAGGGTCAGTGAGCGAAAAGTGTCGAAGTTGTCTTGTTGGACTTCGCCATCCTCGAATGTGATTTCGCCGTGAAGCATGGCAGAAAGACCATAGACAAAGGAGCCTTCCACTTGTGCTTCGATCTGTTGTGGGTTTACGGCGTTTCCGGGATCGGTGGCGGCGACGATCCGGTCTATCTTGAGGCGTCCGTCTTCGGAAACGGTTACCTCTGCGCATGCGGCGGTATAGGAGCCGAAAGAGTGGTATGCGCAAAGGCCCCTTGCCTTTCCATCATCAGTGCCCCAGCCAGACCGTTCCGCGGCGGCCTTCAGCACCGCCGCCAGTTTCGGGCTGTTCTGCAGATGGGCGAGCCGGAACTCCAGGGGATCGCGGCCTGCTGCATGGGCCATCTCGTCCATGAAACATTCCAGATAGATGGCATTTTGGTTAGCGTTCACGCCGCGCCAAAACCCTGGGCGTACCGGGGGGTTGCGCATGGCATGGTCGATGAGAAGACTGGGGAATGTGTGCTTGATGGTTTGATCTTCCACGCGCCGGTCGAGTCCCGATGGAAGCAGGCCTTGGAACGTCGCAATGTCCATACCCTCCCTCAGCCTCTGGGGGAGCAACGCAGCGATGATAGACTGCCCAGAGATGCGCATATGGACCCCGGTCACATTGCCATCTGCATCCAGTGCACCTCGAACCCGCCCTTTTGTGATGGGATGGAAGAAGCCCTGGCGCATCGATTCCTCGCGCGACCAGAGCAGCTTCACAGGTGTCCCGGGGATCTGCTTGGCGACATTCACGGCGGCTGAGACGAAGTCGCTCCTCCCGCGTCGACCGAAGCCACCACCAAGATGAAGCTTATAGACTTCGCATTGCTCAATCGGGATCTCTGCAGCTTCGGCGGCAGCAGCCAGCGCAGACTCACCGTTCTGGGTCGGCACCCAGACTTCACACCTGTCTTCGGTCACGAGCGCGGTGGCGTTCAACGGCTCCATGCAGGCATGATTTTGGTGCGGCATATTGTAGGTGGCATCGATCACTTGCGCTGCACTCGCGAAGGCGGCCTCCACATCGCCATATTCATTGCCAGTAAAAGCCTGTTCGGCTGTCAGCCCATCATCCAATTCAGCTTCGAATGCTGCGCTGGAGTGATCTGAACCTGGACCAGGGGTCCATTCGATGGGAAGCGCTTCCAGCGCAGTATTGGCTTGCCACCATGTATCAGCAACAACAGCCACGGCGGTATCGTCAACCTGGACAACCCGGCGCACGCCAGGCATTCCTTCGATCGCGGATGCATCAAAGCTTCCGAGCGTTCCGCCCCGCATGGGTGCGGCTTTGATGGAGGCATTCAGCATGCCATCAAGCTGCAAATCAGCGCCGTAGACTTGCTTGCCGGTGAGTTTGTCGGCGGTATCGAGGCGTTTGACGGGCTTGCCGATCAGTTTCCATTCCGATGGATCCTTAACGGTTACTTCGATTGGGGGAGGCAATTCGCCGGCTTGAGCCGCAACTTGGCCATATGTCAGCGTGTTTCCTGAAGGCCCATGGGTAATCACACTGTTTTCAGCGGTGCATTCGGATACAGGAACGGCCCACTCGATTGCGGCGGCCTCCATGAGCATGACCTTTGCCGCTGCGCCGCCCTCACGGACACGGTTCACAGAGCCGCGAATCCCACGGCTGCCACCTGTGGAAAAGCTTCCCCAAACCCGTTCACGCGCAAGATTTTCGCCGGGCGTTGGATATTCTGTTCGGACTTTCTCCCAGTCGCAGTCGAGTTCCTCGGCAACCAGCTGGGCAAGGCCCGTGAGTGTACCTTGACCCATTTCCGAGCGGGCAATCCGGATTGTGACAATGTCATCCGTTCCCACATGTACCCAGGCGTTCACTTCAGGTAGCGGCGGGCCATCGGTGACGACTATGTCCGGGGCATCAGCCGTGTCGGCGGGAGAACACGCGGCCAGGACGCCAAGGGTCAATCCAGCCGCGCCGGTGCCAACAATAAAGGAACGGCGCGAAAAGCGGATGTCATCAGCCATGGTTGTTTCCTTCAGCCTTTACCTGCCGCAAGGTGGATTCCCTTACGCACCCGCGCGAGCGTTCCACACCGGCAAATGTTGGTCACCTGCGCGTCAATGTCTTCATCGGTTGGGTTGGGCGTTGTGTTGAGGAGGCCGGCCACAGCCATGATCATGCCCGGCTGGCAATAGCCACACTGTGGAATGTCAAGCTCGGCCCAGGCCTCCTGGACCGGGTGGCTGGCGTCTTCTGACAATCCTTCAATCGTTGTGATCTCCTGCTCTTCCGTGACAGCAGCAAGAGGATAGACGCAGGCGCGCACGGGAGCGCCATCGATGTGGACGGTGCAGGCGCCACACTGGGCAATGCCACAGCCAAATTTTGTGCCTGTCAGACCGAGCTGCTCTCGCAGGACCCAGAGCAGAGGCGTGGTTTCGTCTGCCTCCACGGTCTGTACTTGGCCATTCACCTTTATCGTCGCCACTGACTTCTCCCGGATCATCCGCACATCTTTGAAACAGAGTGTGGTATTGAGAACAGTGAATCAAGTGAGAACGATTCACATTATCCACGGGAACAACTTGCGATGCAGTCACCACGACGCTAGGCCAGCGAAACCTCTGACCTAACGGAATAAACCCTGGCCCGCTCCGTTCCCCTTGATCGACGTTTTTCTGTTGCCCCCATGATGGACTGGACGGATCGCCACTGCCGCGCGTTCCATCGCACTCTCAGCCATCGTGCGCTTTTGTTTTCAGAAATGGTAACAGCGGATGCGGTGATCCATGGCGATCGAAACCGGATCATCGGTTTTTCCCCGCAAGAACATCCTATTGTTTTGCAATTGGGTGGAAGCGAGCCGGACAAACTGGCCGAGGCTACGCGTATCGCTGCTGATTTTGGATATGATGAAATCAACCTGAATTGCGGCTGCCCATCTGAACGGGTCCAGTCCGGCGCTTTTGGGGCATGCCTCATGCGCGAGCCGAACCGTGTCGCGGACTGTGTTGCGGCGATGGGCGCGTCAAGTTCATGTCCGGTGACCGTAAAGTGCCGTGTTGCTGTGGATGATGATCCGGCCCGAGAGACGCTGTTTGGTTTTGTCGATACGGTCGCTGCTGCGGGGTGTGAGGTGTTCACAGTTCATGCGCGCAAGGCATGGCTCAAGGGCCTGAGCCCAAAGGAAAACCGGGAGATCCCGCCGCTGGACTATGATCTTGTTGCAGCGCTGAAAGCGATGCGTCCTGATCTGACAATTATCTTGAATGGTGGGCTGACAGACCTTGATACCTGTCGTCGGGAAATGGAACGCTTTGATGGAATAATGTTGGGTCGCGCGGCTTACCAGACGCCCGCGATTTTACTTGGTGTGGATGAATGGCTTGCGACAGGCTCGGTGCCGGATGCCCCCGAGACTCAACACCTGATCGAAGCCGTGGAGCGGTATGCGCCATACATTGCAGCACGGCTTGCGGAAGGAATTGGGCTGCACGCCATGACACGCCATATGCTCGGCCTCTTTGCGGGTCGACCTGGCGCGCGCGGTTGGAGGCGAACCCTGAGCGAAAGTGCGCCACGCGCCGGTGCGGGTCTTGAAGTTTTAGAAGCCGCCATCGCGTGTGTCCGCGACAAGGAAGTCGAACGGGCCTGAACGCCGCGACGGTGCGCTCTGGTGACTTTCTCGGAAAAGCCCGCCATAGCGCTGTCCCATGATTGAATTTTTCACCACGCAGTGGCCCCTTGTCGCAGCGTTATCTGCAGCAGGACTGGCTGCGGGACTGGCCGCCGGCCTCTTCGGTATTGGTGGGGGCGCCATCATTGTTCCTGTACTGTTCTTTCTCTTCTCCGCGATTGGGTACGAACAACACGCCATGCATGTGGCGGTGGCGACGTCACTGGCAACGATCATTATCACCTCGGCGCGCTCCGTAATGGCGCACCATAAGCGCGGCGCCGTAGACTGGGCTGTTGTAAGATCCTGGACACCTTGGATCGTTGTTGGCTCGGCGGGTGGTATGGTGCTTGCCGGATTTGTGCCGGGGCGCGGACTGACCATTTTGTTCGGCTTGATGGCCTTCGTTCTGGCGGCGCAACTCTTCTTTGGGCGACCGACATGGACATTGATGGACGATTTGCCGGGCGGGGGCGGGCGCGCCGGGCTGGGATTGGGTATCGGCACGCTGTCAGCCCTAATGGGTATAGGTGGCGGGACTTTCGGCGTCGCTTTGATGACGGTCTGTGGCCGCACCATCCACCAGGCGGTGGCCACCGCGGCGGGTTTTGGTATCGCAATCGGCGCGCCGGCAGCCATTGCTGCGGTTTTTACAGGATGGGGCCGAACTGACTTGCCACCAGCAAGCGCGGGGTTTGTAAACGTACCAGCCTTTGCCCTGATCTCGATTTTTACCGTTGCGATGGCTCCGGTTGGAGCGAGCCTGGCCCATCGAATCAACGCGAACGCGTTGCGCAAGGCTTTCGGCGTGGTGTTAGCCGTCGTGGGCGCTCGAATGCTTTACACGGGCTTATTTGTTTAGGCTCAGATTATTTTCGAAGTATGAGGGTTCCTCGGCGAAATTCATAGCTTTCCAATTGGGAAAGAAAGGTCATGCCGAGAAGGGATTGGTCCAGGCCATCGCGCAGGACCATGGCTTCGATATTTTCAACTTCAACACGGCCAATCTGGACCGCATCAAGGCGGACTGACGCGCCTTTGACCTCTCCTCCTGCGGTTCGGATGGACCAGGAGTAATCGAGGGTTTCAGGCTTCAAGCCTATCCGTTGTGCATCCCTATAGGTGAGAGCCACAGTAGAGGCGCCCGTATCCACCATGAACTTGACATGGGTCCCGTCGACGTTGGCTTGGGCCCAATAATGTCCGTCGTCTTCTAGCTTCAGGAGTGCTGCATTGGCTGGGATCTGGGGATAGGGGTGATCCAAATGCGCGTTTGCATGTTCAGGTGCCTGGGTGACAACAGCCTCCGCGTTCGGGGAGGCTTCCGTTTTGGGATCAAGATAGACATTCACAGCGACCGTAATGACGCCGACCAAGAATGCGACGGCGAATAATTCGCTGGTCTTCATTCCATTCTCCCAAGTTTGCCGTGCGCCTTCAGCTGCTCAAGGCGGTCTGGCAACAGCACTTGCACGGCGTCCCTGCCATCCTGATCCAGGGCGACCCATTCGGCAATTTCATTCAGCGACCGACCGCAGCCGAGGCACCAGCCTGTCGGTCCGTCTATCGCACACACCTTGATACAGGGTGAAGAGATTGGCTTTGATGTCATGAAAATGCCGTGTGAATCGTTGATACTATTGTAGAAGAGAGATGGTTTGTCGCTTGCAGTTGTCGCACCCATGAGTGTAGCTGACTAGCAATACGGAGCGGGCGCGCGCAAGTGAATCCGGTCTTTCGTATAGGAGCATGTAAACAGTGATTTCAATGGAGCCTACTGATCGCCCGTTTGACGATGTGCGGGACTTGATCAAACGTCCCGCTGAGCGCGATGTGGAAGCGGGCAACCGTGTCCATGAAGCCTTGTTGGAAATGGGACGTGAAGGCGACTTTGGACAGTTAGGCGAGAGTGCCATTTGGTTGGCTCAGTGGCAGAAGCGTTATCCACCACGGCTGGAGAAGCCCACGCTTGCAATGTTTGCTGGCGCCCACGGTCTATTGTCTGAGGGCGTGTCCCTTTCCAGGGATGATGACACAATGAACCAAGTCGAGGCTCTTAAGACAGGAGCGGCGCCGCTCTCGGCGATTTGTGCCCTTGCTGAAGCCAATGTGCGGGTGTTCGAACTGGCGATTGAAAAGCCGACAACAAACATCGCGATTGGTCCTGCGATGAGCGAAAAGGAGTGTGTCGCGACCATCGCTTACGGGTTTGAAGCGCTTGAAGGGGAACCAGACCTGCTGGCACTTGGTGTTATTGGTGCAGGAATTGGAACAGCAGCGGCTGCTGTTGCCTGCGCACTCTATGGTGGCTCACCCGACTACTGGGTTCGTCCAGGGACTGGAACGCCGTCTGACATGACCCGGAAACGCGCCGATCTCGTAAGCGAGGCCCTTTCATTGAATCGCGGCCATATAGAAGACCCGCTGCAGGCTTTGGCGCGGCTTGGCGGCCGAGAGATCGCGGCCTGCGTCGGCGCAATCATAGCTGCTCGGTTGCAGGGTGTTCCCGTTATACTTGATGGTTTCGCGACAACGATTGCTGCCGGTGTTGTCCATGCAGTGTCCCATAATGCGATCGCCCACGTGCAGGCTGCCCATGCCACGGGGCGTCCAGCACATCAGGCCGCGCTTGAGCGCCTGGACCTCAGACCCATGGTGGAGTTTGACTTCCAGACGGGAGGGGGGCTCGGGGCCGCCACGTCGATCGGGATCTTGCGAACGGCATGTGCGCCATTTCTCGCAACACCGGTGTAGCTTTTTTTGAGCCTCTTAAAAGAGAGTGCGGCACGTTGACGTTTACGTGCACGTCACCTTGAGAAATTGCGACATTCGTCTACTGTCCTTTTTGAGGAAGCTACACCAGAGGACGTCGCCATGAATCTCGAATTCACGACCGAAGAAATCGCCTTTCGCGAAGAAGTTCGCAGTTTCATTGATGCTAACTATCCAAAGGATCTCGTTGGCATGGGCGCGCGGGAAGATCTGACCCGTGACCAATTTCTCGCATGGCACAAAATATTGGGTGCCAAGGGATGGGCTGCTCCGGCTTGGCCAGCGGAATATGGCGGCACAGATTGGACGTCTACACAAAGGTATATTTGGTCTGAAGAGAATGCTCGTGTGGACGCCGTGATGCCTCTGCCATTTGGCGTGTCCATGGTGGGGCCAGTGATTTATACCTTCGGAAACGACGCCCAGAAGGAGCGTTTCCTGCCAAAGATTCTCTCGGGCGAAGAGTGGTGGTGCCAAGGGTATTCTGAACCCGGCGCCGGCTCCGACCTTGCCAGTCTCAAGACCACCGCAGTTCGCGATGGTGACGACTATATCCTCAACGGCCAGAAAACCTGGACCACACTTGCCCAGCATGCAGACTGGATCTTCATTCTCGCTCGGACAGATCCGAGCGCTGCCAAGCCCCAGGAGGGCATCAGCTTCTTCCTGGCGCCGATGGACACGCCCGGGATCGAAGTGCGCCCAATCATCACGATTGATGGTGGCCATGAGGTCAACGAAACGTGGCTTACCGATGTGCGCGTGCCCGCCGAATATCTTGTCGGAGTCGAAAACCAGGGTTGGACCTACGCCAAGTTCCTTCTGGCCCATGAGCGCTCAGGTATCGCCGGCGTTGCACGATCCAAGCGTGGCATCGAAAAGCTCCGCACTATTGCCTCCACCGAGGTGCTGGATGGTGAGCCGCTCATCCAGGACAATGATTTTTCGCGCAAGGTCAGCCAGTTGGAAATTGATCTGACAGCGCTTGAGTTCACCGAATTGCGTACCTTGGCCCGCGAGAGCCAGGGCAAAGGTCCGGGGCCGGAAAGCTCGATCCTCAAAATCAAGGGCACTGAGATTCAACAGCGATTGACGGAACTGACACTCGAAGCCGTTGGCAGCTATGGTGCGCCCTACTTCCGCGGTTTTCCCGATGATGGCTCAAACGAGTTTGCGATTGGGCCCGACTATTCAGACCACACAGCCCCGGCCTATTTTAATATGCGTAAAACCTCAATTTACGGCGGCTCAAACGAGATTCAGCGCAATATCATCACAAAGATGATTCTCGGGCTTTAGGCTCGCGTTTTGAACAAGAGACGGCGGCGCCTTCCGAGGTTGTCGCCGTTTCGCTAGACACTCTAAGAACAAACGGCAAAGCCGTCCTGGGAGGACCATATGGACTTTAATTTTTCCGAAGAGCAGACCATGATCCGCGACAGCCTTTCCCGGCTGATCCGAGAGCAGTACGATTTCGATACACGCCGCGAGGTGGTCTCCAGCGAAACAGGTTGGCGCACTGAAATGTGGGCGCAATTTGCTGAACTGGGACTGCTCATGGCGCCCTTCAGCGAAGACGATGGGGGTCTGGGCGGCGGTCCCATTGATGCCATGGTCGTTATGGAAGAGTTCGGAAAGGGTCTCGTCGTAGAACCTTATGTTCCAAGTGTTGTTTGCGGCGGTGGTTTCCTCAAACATGCAGGGAGTGCTGCCCAGAAAGAAGACCACCTTATGGGCATTATGTCCGGCGAACAGGTGTTTGCCTTTGCCTGGGCCGAGCCGCGCGGACGCTTTAACCTCGCCGACCTTCAGACAACGGCCAAGTCGGATGGTGCTGGATACGTATTGAACGGCCACAAGGCCGTGGTGATCGGTGCACCTTGGGCGACGCACTTTGTTGTCACAGCGCGCACGTCGGGTGATCGACGCGATACGGGCGGCGTTTCCGCATTTATTGTTCCCCGGCAGACCGCTGGCGTCACCACGCGCGATTATCCGACGGTTGATGGCCGCCGGGCTTCAGAAGTCTACTTCGAGAATGTCTCGGTCGGAGCCGAACATGTGATCGGCGATGTGGATGGAGCGCTGCCCCTGGTCGAGCGTGTGGCTGATGAAGCCATCGCCGCAACGTGTGCTGAAGCATGCGGTGTCATGGGCGTCGCCCATACGATGACCGTTGAGTATTCTCGCCAGCGAAAGCAGTTCGGCACGCCCATCGGCAAGTTCCAAGTGTTGCAGCACCGGATGGTGGATATGTTCATGGAACACGAGCAGTCGATTTCCATGACCTATATGGCGACGCTCAAGTTGGGCGAAGGCGAGGTTGAGCGCAAGAAAGCGGTCTCAGCCGCAAAGGTGCGCATCGGCCAGGCCGGACGTTTCGTTGGCCAGGAAGCGGTTCAAATCCATGGTGGCATGGGCATGACTGAGGAACTGGCCGTGGGCCACTACTTCAAGCGGCTGACGATGATTGACAGTGAGTTCGGCAATGTTGACCATCACATGAAGCGCTACACGGCGTTGAGTGCTTTAGATCTACCGGTTGCGGCCGAATAGCCTCTCTCGCGCTCTCAAGAATGGAAAGCCCGGCTCCAAGGCCGGGTTTTTGCTTTTGTGAAAACCTGCACTGACACGATCTGCGAGATTGATCGCAATCGTTCCGGCACCAGTGATTGTTCCTTCTCACTCGCCAGGAGTGCCGTAAATTGACACCCAGAAACCGAGAACAGAAACATGTACGGCATCAAGGTTGATCGGGAGTCATGCGATGTCCGGGATGTGATTTACCATAAGCTTGCCCTGTCAATTCAATTTGCGATTCCTATTGGAAAGGTGGCGCTATGCCAGATCGTCGGCTCATAAGCACAAATTCAACCTTTGAAGCGGAGATGGCCTACAGCCGTGCGGTTGTGCAGGGTGATTGGTGTTTTGTTTCCGGCATTACCGGGTATGACTACGAGGCCATGACACTGCCCGACGGCATCGCAGACCAGGCGCGCAATTGCTTCGCAACGCTCGCCAGAGTCTTGGATCATGCGGGTTTCGAATTGGTAGACCTTGTGCGGGTTCAGTATACCGTCACTGAGCGCTCGGATATCCCAAAACTCGCTCCCATTGTTCAAGAGGCGCTTGGAGATGTGAAGCCGGCTGCAACTCTGGTTGTTGCCGGTCTGATGAAGCCTGAAATGCGCTTCGAAGTCGAGGCGACGGCGCTTCGCCGATCAAATAACGCCGGGGCACCCTTGCCGTAAACGTCAACCTCCATAAACTGGTTTGTAAACATCACAATTTGGAGGAGCTGGAATGATCGGTGTGGTGGCGAAACTGACGATTGCGGATGGCAAGCATGCTGAGTTTGAAGCCGTCGCAAAGGACCTGATGGCGAAAGTGAAAGCCAATGAGCCCGGCGCACTGACGTACCAGCTCTACAAGTCTCGAAAAGAAGAAAACGTCTATGTTTTCATGGAGGAATATGCCTCCCAAGACGCTTTGGCGGCACATGGGAAGACAGCCTATTTTACCGAAGCAGGACCAAAGTTGGGCCCACTTCTGGCTGGTGCGCCCGACATTCAATATTTCGACATCGTGGAATAGGGGAGCGAGCCGATGGACCTTGCCTTCAGCCCAGAAGACCGTGCCTTCCAGTCAAATGTCCGCGCCTGGATTGATGATAATTATACCGAAGACCTGCGCCAGAAGATGACGCTTTCGAAGAATGGTTATCTCGACCGAGACGGTCAAATCACGTGGCAAAAGCGACTTTACGATGGCGGATTTATCGCCCCGAATTGGCCTGAGGCGTTTGGTGGCCCGGGCCTTAGCGCGACGGAAAAGTATATTTTGGGCATGGAACTGGCGGCTGCGGGTACGCCTCCAGTTATTCCCATGGGGGTGTCCATGGTGGCACCCGTTATTATGGCGTTCGGAAATGAGGCCCAAAAAGAAGAGCACTTGCCGAAGATTCTGAGTTCCGAGCGCTGGTGGTGCCAGGGTTATAGTGAGCCGGGTGCGGGCTCAGACCTGGCCAGCCTTCAGATGAGTGCCGTGCGGGATGGCGATGAGTATGTCCTGAACGGGTCAAAGATTTGGACCACGCTGGCCCAGCATGCCGACTGGATCTTTTGCCTCGTGCGGACATCCAAAGAGGGCAAGCCCCAGGAGGGCATCAGTTTCATTGTGTTTCCTATGGATTTGCCAGGGGTCTCGGTCTCTTCGCTGCCGACATTGGACGGTCCGCTCGATGGTGAGCAGGAGATCAACCAGGTTTTCTTTGAAGATGTGCGCGTCCCAATCGCAGAAAGCCTTATCGGCGAAGAAAATCAGGGTTGGACCTATGCTAAATACCTTTTGCAGTTCGAACGTGGAAACGCCTACGCGCCGGGCCTGAAAAAAATGCTGAGCAAGACCAAGCAAATTGCGGGCATGGAGCAGGAAGACGGCGAACCGCTGATGCGTTCTTCAGACTTTTCCCGGAAAGTCGCAGATATGGAAATGCGTATTGAAGCGCTCAATGCGACGGAACTGCGAATCTTTTCCGCCCTGAGTGCAGGCGAGGCCGTCGGCCCTGAAAGCTCGATGCTGAAATGTGCAGGTTCGGAGGCCCAGCAAGCCATCAGTGAACTCACGCTGGAGGCCATCGGTGCCTATGCGAACCCCTTCGTTCAAGACACTTGGGCCCATCTTAGGGAGGGGGCAAACCAGGCCTTGCCAGCGCCGGAATATGCTTTGCCGGTGGCGCCGAGCTACTTCAATTATCGCAAAACCTCGATTTATGCCGGTTCCAATGAGATCCAGAGGAACATCATGGCGAAAATGGTGCTCGGCCTGTAGGGGGACAGGCGGTGACGGGAGCGCGCCCCCGCCTCGGTTGGGCTACCAAGCTGGGCTATGCCACGGGGGGTATAGCCTATGGGGTTAAAGGAAACGGCTTCAGCTATTTCCTTATGTTCTGTTACAGCCAAGCCTTTGGCTTGCCGCCTGAACAAGTCGGTTTTGCGCTTTTGCTTGCCTTTCTTTTCGATGCGTTCAGCGATCCCGTCGTCGGCTATATTTCCGACAAGACCAAGAGCCCGTTGGGGCGCCGTCATCCTTTCATGGTGGCGGCTATTGTTCCCGTTGGTATTGTCTATTGGCTCCTCTGGAATCCACCCGACGGGATCAGTCAGGGACAGCTCTTTTGGTATCTTGTGGTGTGCGCGGTCGGGGTGAGGCTGCTGATCACGCTTTATGAGGTGCCCTGCACGGCGATGAATGCGGAGCTGACACAGGATTATGATGAGCGGACCGGGCTTTTGACCCTGCGCGCTGTGGTTATCTACATTGGCGGCGTCATTATGGCGGCAACCACTCTTGGATTGATCTTGCAGGCCGATGAAACGGGCAGTGCGTTCACCGATGCAGACGGTTTTGGCCGATATGGACTGGTGGCTGCGTGTGCAATCATGGCGTCGATGGTGATTTGTATCCTCAGCACCCGCCATTTTATTCCGCATATGCATCCGGCTGCCAGCGTACCTTCGTCGCTCAAGGCATCGCTGGACCAAGTCTGGCTGACCCTGAAAAGCCCGTCCCTTGGGGCTTTGTTTATCTCACAATTGGCCGGTTATGCAGCGTTTGGTATTGGCGCCTCGCTGATCTATTACATGCAGGCCTATTTTTGGGAATTTACGTCGACGCAGAGCGCAATCATCACGGTGAGCGTGCTGATTGGAGCCGTGTTGGCGCTGATTATTGGCCCCACCGTGGCTAAGCGATTAGGAAAGCGAAACGCTGCGCTGATCCTCGGGGGGGCGGCTCTGGTTTTAACGGTCGGGCCAACAACGCTGCGACTGTTCGGCTTGATGCCGCCAAACGGATCCGACCTCCTATTCTGGGTCGTACTCGCCGCGACCATTATAGACTATGCTTGCGTTATTGGTCTCAACGCTGTGACGACAGCAATGTTTTCCGATCTGGTGGAGGAGGCTGAGATCCGATCCGGCCAGCGCTCTGAGGGCCTACTTTTTGCCGTCATGACCTTTTCGCGCAAGTCCGTGGAGGGCGTAGGCTTGTTGTCTGCCAGTGTCATTCTGGCCCTGATCAATTTTCCAGAAAGTGCCAATCCCGGAGAGGTTCCCACGAATACGATCTTCCAGCTTGGGGCCTTTTATGCTCCAGCGGTGTTCCTTTTCTGGGCGATCAGTCTCGTTTTTCTGTCGCAGTACCGGATATCGCGCAAGGACCATGAAACAAACCTGGCTGCCCTGGCAGCACGATCTGCTCGTGACGGCTGAGGGTGTCATTATATTACGCAAATGTCATCTCGAGCCGATTGACCGCCGTCATCTGCCTCACCATAGCCAAAATCCATGCCTAACCAGATCCCGATGACCCGACATATCACTAAGTTCTTTTACGGGGCGCTTGCCGTTGTGATGCTCCTCGTTGCAATCGCTCTTTTTCCGCTCGTGCAATCGAAGGCCACTGCCCAATTGGGCGAACGCGTGCCATCCAGCCAGGGGGAGATCTCGCTCACCTTTGCACCTTTGGTGCGCCAGACGTCGCCAGCTGTTGTGAATATCTACACCAAGACAATCGTTTCGAATCCAGCACGGTCGGCCCGTGAGGCTTTTTTCCGCCAGTTTAACGGTATTCCCGATGAGCGCGTTTCCAGTTCCCTCGGGTCCGGCGTAATCGTCGGGGTGGACGGCGTTATCGTGACGAATAACCACGTGATCGATGGTGCAACGGAACTCACCGTTGTGTTGTCAGACCGACGTCAATTTACAGCCCAATTGGTGCTTGCTGACGAGCGCACAGACCTTGCCGTCTTGAGGATCGATACCGAAGGAGAACGTCTTCCTACGCTCGCCTTTGCCGATACGCGCGACCTCGCAGTGGGTGATTTGGTTTTGGCCATCGGGAACCCATTTGGTGTCGGCCAAACGGTTACGAGCGGCATCATTTCCGCGACGGCGCGCACCGATGTCGGGATCAGTGACTATGCTTTTTTTCTACAAACCGACGCGGCTGTGAACCCCGGAAACTCCGGTGGGGCGCTGATCAATGTGCGCGGTGAACTGGTCGGTGTAAACACTGCCATATTCTCCAGGTCTGGTGGCTCAAATGGGATCGGCTTCGCCATTCCTGCAGAAATGGTGCGCCGCGTGGTGGATGCCGCGATCAATGAGGGCATGATCGTGCGTCCGTGGCTGGGGCTGAAAGGTGAGTCCGTGACTTATGACATGGCGCAGACCCAAGGCCTGGACCGCCCGGTCGGTGTGATTGTCACGGAAGTCTATGAAGATGGCCCCACCGATGCGGCCGGCTTGCGCCGGGGTGATCTGATCACATCGATCGACGGCCGGGAGGTTTTCGACGAACGCGGTTTGAAGTTTCTTGCGGCTTTGAAATCTCCCGGTGAGCGCGCAGACTTGGATGTCTTGCGGGGCGGTGAGCCGTTTAAGATCGCTGTGATCCTAGCGCCCCCTCCCGGCGCAACAGAGGCTGAGCGCGTGCTCCTAGAGGGAACTCATCCCTTCA
>JBCCTK010000089.1:0-14034 GCA_039198685.1 Pseudomonadota bacterium
AGCCAGCAGGCGGAGATGGCAGGCCTGATGCAGGCCTATATGGGCCGGACACTCAGTCCCTTCCGGCAGGATTACACCGCGCTGATCGGCCAGGCGGGGGAGCAGGTGCACGGGATCTACGAGGCCGATTACCGCGACTTCAACCGCGACACCTATGCGCGCGGCCGCGCGACCTTCGATGACACCTATGCTGGCTTCAAGCGGCTGCTCTACGGGATCTGGCGGCGCGATGAGCTGGCCGCCAGAGAGGCCGCAGGGGAAGTGGCGGCACAATGAATTTTCTGCATGCATGCGCGCATGATATGGGGGCGTTTCGCACGCGAAACTGTGGCGCGCGCGCCCTCGGCGTGAGCGCGAAGTGCAAGGGAGGTCCGACATGGCCAAGCGCAAGAGACTGAGCCCGGCAGGGCCCTCCATTTCGATACTTGATCCGGCCCCTTTCGCGTCGGAGCCCATGGCCCCGCGCCGCCCGCCGATTGCCGATGTCGCCGGAGATGCCGCGGCACAGGCCGCGCTGCAGGAGGTGTCCAGCGAACTGGCAGCGGCCCGGTCCGAGGGGCGCATGGTGCTGTCCCTGCCGCTCTCGGCGGTGCGGGCCGACCATCTGGAACGCGACCGGGTGGTACTTGACCCAGAGGAAATGGCGGTGCTCAAGGACAGCCTGCGTGACCGTGGTCAGCAGACCCCGATCGAAGTGGTGGATCTTGGCGAGGGCGTTTTCGGGCTCATTTCCGGCTGGCGGCGGCTGGCAGCGTTGCAGGTGCTGTGCAAGGAGACGGATGATGCGGCGCAGTTCGGGCGGGTCAATGTGCTAGTGCGCGCGCCCGATACCGCCACGGAGGCCTACCGTGCGATGGTCGAGGAAAATGAGATCCGGGCCGATCTGAGTTTTTATGAGCGGGCGCATATCGCGTTGAAGACCGTAGAGCAGGGCATATATCCCGATCTGCAAACGGCGGTGCAGGATCTGTTTGCCGCAGCGCGTGCGCCCAAGCGCTCCAAGATTGTGGCCTTTGCCAAAATCGTGGAGCATCTAGGGGATGTCTTGCGTTTTCCCGCCGAGGTTCCAGAAAAGGTTGGGCTGGCACTGGTCGCCGTGCTGCGCGACGACTCCGAATTCCGCAACCGTCTGATTGCGGCGTTGGCCGACAGCCCCCCCGGCACGGCGGTGCAGGAACGAACCATCATCGATGCCACCCTGCGCGGTGCGTCAAAGGCGCGGATGCCGCGTCACGAAGATAGGATCGCGCCGGGTCTTTCGCTGACATCGCGCGGGCGGCAGATAACCCTGAAAGGCACCGATGTGGATGAGGCCTTGCTTGCGGCGCTGCGGGGCTGGCTTGCGAAAAGATACTGACTGGCCTCTTCCCGAAGCCGGCTTTCAGAGGTCTCGCTATGCGCAGTGACTTTTGGGCGGGGGCCGTTCTCTCGTTGTCCGCTCTGGCCCTGTTTGGGGCGGTATTCCCGCTCCACATCCCTTCGGAAAGCCCTGTTGGCGCGTTGGCGCGCATGCTCGACAATCTGATGCCTGTCTTCCTGACCCTCGCCTGTTTGGGGGGCGTGGCCACCGTTATGCTGGGCCGGCGGATCATGGGGTGTGTCCTGGTTGTCGCGGCGTTTTTGGGGGGCGTTGGACAGCTGTCGGAGCATCGCGATATCAGCCTGCCCTTGAAGGACAGCGCGACCCCCGGTCTGCGGGTTCTGTTCTTCAACGCCCGGGGCGACAATGCCGCACAGGCCCATCGCATCGCTGACGCCGTGCTTGCGGCGAATGCGGACGTGGTGGTGATTGCCGAGCCTGACGCGATCTATTCGGCGCTGAACAAGCTTGACGATGAATATGTCTTCGTGAGCCCCTGTGCCCGCGACGCATGTCAGCTTCTGGTGGCCAGCCGTCAGAGCCCTGCGCGGTTCTGGCGAGTCAATCTGAACGACGTCTGGCCCGGGCGGTATGCGGTTGCGGAACTCACGGTCGCGGGCCGACCGGTTTTCGTGGTCGCAAACCATCTGGTGAAGCCGTGGTTTTCAGGCATTTCAGAGTCTGAATACGCGCGCCTGCGTGCCCAATACAACTGGCTTTCGTTGCCCAGTGTCGTGGTCGGCGATTTCAATAGCGCACCCTGGAGCCGTCCCATGCGCAATCTTTTGCAGAAGACAGGCATGAAAACCTTGCGCCTTCCAGTGGGCAGCTGGCCGTCCTGGGCGGGACGTTTTGCGCTACCGGTTGACCAGGTTCTGGTGCATAACGGCGCACGGGTACTGTCGGTGGAGGTCTTTGGCCGCGGGCTTGGATCCAACCACCTGGGTTTCGTGGCCGATATCGGTTTCCCGTGAACGCATCTCGATAGATGTCTCCGCGTTTCGCATGCGAAATTCCGGATATTTCAAGATTATTCCTGCGATAATTGCCTCTTCGGATGAAACAATCCGTGACAAGTGCTCCATGTCGTCAACACAAAGCGAATTTCACGAAAAAGTTTTTTCGTATCTGCGCGATTTGCGTTAAAAGACGCAGGGGGTCGTGCCAGGAGGGTGGTGCGCATATACAGAGCCCGAATACGGGGCATTTAAGCAAGCGGTTTTGAGTGTGGAGTGGTTGAATGGCAGTTGCCAATTTTGAAGCGCAGGCGCAGAGCTATGCCGCGAAATTTTTCACTTGGGGCATATTTTGGCTCCTGGTGGCAATTGTTGGCGCCGGAGTGTTCTTTGCCGACGGAATCGCGGCGCTGCTTGAAGCCTGGAAACTGCCTGAATACAGTCACGGTCCGCTGATCCCGATCCTGTCGGCCTTCCTGTTTCTCAAGCAGCTCAAGGACTATCCAATCAACCCGGACATGCCGCGCAACCGTTGGCCCGGTGTTGTGCTTGTGGCGGTCTCGATGCTTCTTGCGTCGCTTGGAATCCTGGCCAATATCGGTGACATCGTCGCCTATGGCTTGATCCTTTGGGTGGGGGGCATCATCCTGATCAGCTTCGGCTGGTCTACAGGGAGGTATTTCTGGCCCGGTGTGCTACATCTGGTCTTCATGCTGCCGCTGCCTGGTGTGATTTACTACAAGGCCACGACTTATCTGCAATTCGTCTCATCTGAACTCGGGGTGTGGTTTCTTCGGCTTCTGGATGTGCCAGTCTTCCTCGATGGCAACATCATTGATCTCGGGGTTCTAAAGCTGCATGTCGCCGAAGCTTGCTCGGGGCTGCGGTACATGTTCCCGATCATGAGTTTTTCGTATATTTTCGCGACGCTTTACCGGGGACCGGCCTGGCACAAGGTGTCTCTGCTTTTGGCCGCGGTCCCAATCGCCATCGTTATGAACTCAGTCCGGATCGCAATCGCCGGTATCATCGTGCAGCATTACGGGGTGGGCTGGCTGGAAGGCTTCACGCATTTCTTTGAAGGCTGGGTGGTGTTCCTGGCCTGCATCGTCATCCTGTTTGCCCTGGCCTGGGTTCTGCTAAAGCTTCGGAAAGACCGAATGACACTTGTCCAGGCGCTCGACTTGGATACCGATGGGCTGGGTGTGCAGGCAATGCGACTGCAGTACGTGCAAGCTTCGGCGGCCATGATCACGGCGGTCGTGATGACCTTCGCCCTGCTTTTGGCGCTGAATGCGTTTCCGCAACGGGACAGCTATGCCCCGGCACGTGACAGTTTTGCGCTGTTTCCGAGAACTCTGGGTGATTGGCGGCAAGTTGGCTCCCGTGAAGTGCTGGCGCCATCGGTGGAAGAGGTTCTTGGCGCCGACGATTACCATCAGGTGACCCTTGTCAGCCCTGCCGCGGCGCAGCCCGTGGGCCTTTTCATGGCATGGTATGAAGACCAGAGCAAAGGCGGTGTGCACAGCCCCGAGGTTTGCCTGCCGGGCGCGGGCTGGGAGATCGCCTGGCTGGAGCGCAGCGATATCACCGAGGTTGTGCAAAGCGATGTTCCTTTCCGCATCAACCGGGCCATCATTCAGCAGGGTGAAACGAGGATGATGGTGTATTACTGGTTCCAGCAGAAAGAACGCCGGATTGCTTGGGACTTTGCCGCCAAGTTCTGGCTGCTGGTCGATGGTGTGAAAACAGGCCAAACCCATGGTGCCCTGATCAGGCTGACAACGCTTATGGGGTCTAATGAATCACCAGAAGTTGCAGAGCAGCGGCTGCGCGACGTGCTTTTGACTCTGCAGGGTCCGCTGCCTCGCTTCATTCCTGGAAAATAGGGCCCACATGCAGGTGTGGCTGCCGCGTTGGCTTTGGGGGATGAACCTGGGGTCCGCTGCCGCTCGAAGGGCAGGGTAGTCAGGGTAGGGTATTCGCGCTACAACGCATATCGCAGAGATATCCTTGGCAGTCAGACCACTTCTTTTATGGCACCAGACCCAAACGAGTTTCCTAGGACGATCTGGTGTGCTTGGCATCAAGGCCTTGAGAATGCCCCCGAGCATGTTCGGCGCATCGTCGATTTGTGGCGCGCTCTCAATCCCGATTACCGCGTGGAGGTTTTCGAGGAACCGAATGTCTCCGATCTGCTTGCGGATCATAACATCGATCCCTCACACCTGACGCCTCAGGTGAAGGCTGACATCCTGCGTTCTGTGTTACTCAAGACACAGGGCGGGCTTTGGGTCGATGCCACGTTGTTGCCGGTCCAAGGGCTAAGCCGTTGGCTGGATCCCTTGATGAACGACACGAAATTCTTTGCGTTCACGTCGGCCGGTGATGCGGACCTGATACTGTCGAACTGGTTTCTGGCCGCACGCCGGGGGTCGTGCCTGATGTCACGGTGGTGTGACTTCTATCTAGATTATTTCCAAACCCGACGACGCCGCCCGTCATGGAAAAGGGCGCTTTATCACAGGAAGCCAAGCGATTTTCTGACTTTTTTACGCTATGACAAGCTAGGCCAGCGCACGGCATTTGTTGATCCTAACCGCGCGCGGACCTGTTTTTTCTACCCTTACGCCGTCCACAACTATCATCTATCGTTTCTTCTTAATACCGACCCCGAGGTGAGAGGTGAATGGCAGGACTGTCCGACACTCTGGCATACACTGCCCTTGCTGATGCAGCGTGTTTCACGCGATCAGAACATGCAGGACTCGGCGCTTTTGGCGCAGATGGTCGCCTTGCTCGATCACTCACCTGTTCACAAGCTCAATTACCAAGATGACCGTTTCTTGCCTGTCGTCGAAGAGGTCGAGCGCCGAGCCGGAACGGGCCAGCCCCGGCTCTCATCGACGCGCTGACACTGTGACCGTGTTTTCCTTGTGGGACGTTTGGGATATGTTCTGTCCTGTCGCCCGGCACGGCGAGGCTGGGCATGAGCCCCCCGGACAGTCATGGGATTTCATTTGAACGCCATGCGGATCACGTTCGTTACGCCGCATGGCGGAATGTCTGGCGGGATGCGTATCATCGTCGCGTACGCCAAAATGTTGCACGAGTTTGGCCATGAGGTGACGATTGTCTCACGTCCCTGGATCCCGAGGCCAAAGACCCGCCTGGAGAAATTCCTGACACGAACTGGCATGAGAGCGCCCGGCCAGAAGGAGCCGCGATCAGTTTATCTGGATTCCTTTGGCGGGACTCATATCGAAATCGAGACGATGCGCTCGATCCGAGCAGAGGATGTTCCGGATGGCGATCTAATCTTCGCCACCTGGTGGGAAACTGCGGAATGGGTCAATGCCATGCCGGAACGGAAGGGGCGGAAGGCTTATCTTATACAGGATTACGAGACCTTCGTGCATTTGCCGGTCGACCGTGTAATCGCGACCTATGGGTTTGACATGCGCAAAATCGCCGTGTCGGATTACATCCGGCGCCAAGTAGCAAGTCATCTGCCAGAAGGCAGTGAGATCGCTGTTATCTCCAATGCCATAGATCTTCATCAGTTCCAGGCACCGGAACGGCAAAAGCCAGATCCTCCATGCATTGGGTTTCTTTATACGATCGCCGAGCGCAAGAACGTGGCACTGGCGCTGCGGGCGCTTGCTCTGGCACGGCAGAAAAGACCCGATCTGCAAGTGCGTTCGTTTGGCAGCAAAGAGCCGCATCCCGACCTTCCGCTGCCCGATTGGGTCGAGTACCAACGCCGACCTCCTCAGGAAAGGATCGCTGAAATCTATGCAGCATGCAGTGCCTGGCTGCTCACCAGCCGCCATGAAGGATTTGGCTTGCCTATTCTGGAGGCGATGGCGTGTCGCACACCGGTACTGTCCACAGATGCTGGCGCGGCACCTGATCTGATCAACGGTCAAAATGGGCGCATTCAGCCCCATGAGGCGTCAGCTTTTGCCGATGCAATTCTGGAACTTGCCGATATGCCTTGTGACGTGTGGCGCACGATGTCCGATGCCGCCTATGATACAGCGCGCCAGCATAACTGGCAGGATGCCACGGAAAGATTGCTGAAGGCGGCCTTGGGATAGGCTGCGCGCGGCTCCGGCTTTTCCTACTGCTGCGGGTCATCTTCAGCGAATGGGTTGCGGTAGAGGCCAAGCCTGTGTTTCAGAACCACCCAGAGAAACGGTGGCTCATGGACCACATACCGGTGAAACCGCGCCCGCGGCTCCTTTAGCAGCCGGTAAAGCCACTCGAAACCCCATTCGGTGATCCATTTCGGGGGGCGCTCGAACGTACCGCTTTCGTAATCGATGGTCCCCCCGAGCGGCAGCCAGAGTGTGACACCAGGCATTCGGTCACGATGCGCCATGATGAATTTCTCCTGCCGTCCGCCGGCAAGCCCTACCAGGCAGACGCTGGCGCCTGAGGCGTTGATCGCCGCCACCATTCGGTCGATTTCCGCTGGTTTAGTGTCGAAATCAAAGGCCGGACTGTCTGTTCCGACGACCATCTCGCGCCCGACTTTGGCATTGATCTTCTGGCGCGCCTTTTCAGCCACGCCGGGTATGCCGCCGCACAAAAACACTGTCACGGACGGATCATTGGCGTAGCGCATGTAGAATTTCGGAAAGTAATCTGATCCCGACACCCGCTCCCGCACAGGCATGCCCAGAAACTTCGTGGCAAAATACATGACCTGACTGTCACAGGTGATCACATCAAACTGGTCGAGAATGTCATAAAAGTCGCGATCCTTCTGCAACTTCATGATCATGTCCACATGCAGCGTCAGTAACGCGCCTTCGCGAAAATGCTCGACCAAGTCGTCCATGCCGATGTCATGCACATAGGCGTTGAGCATAGGGACCCGTGGGGCCTCTGACAGCTTGCCGATTGGGCTTTCAGCGCCCTTCACGTGGCTCACCCGCGCCATCACGCCGTCTGCTCCATATACTTGTCGACCAGGGCTCTGGTGCTTTCGATATTGGATCGCGACGAGGCCCCGAAGACCAGGCTTTCGACCCCAGGCAGTTCCGACAGCCAGTGGATTGCCTCATCGGCCGGGATCGCGCCGGAAGCATAGACCGACATCGCCACCGCCCGCACCCGGCCCGAGCGCAGCGCATCGAGATATGCGTCAAACCCGCCCGACATGCGAAAGCCGATCTTGTTGATGTTGGCGCAGATGATCGGGCGCTCGATCCCCTCGCGCTCCAGCGCCTCCAGAAGCATCGGCAGGTTCATTGTGATATAAGCCGGCTCCGCCCCATAGGTGGCGCGGATATGCTCGTCAAAGAGCCGGAAAATCCGCGTGAACCCCATCCCCAGCAGAAGATCGGTGAACACGTTCTGGATAAAGACAACGGGCGTGCGCACCCCGTCGAACATCTTCATTTCCATGTCGATGAGTATCCGGGCGATCCCGTCGATATCCTTGGCCGCAAGCGCCTTGCCCCCGGCCAGCGCGGTGGCCAGAAGCCCGTCCTTGGGCATGAATTCCCGAAGGGCGCCCACCATGCCATGCTCGGTCACCGCATTGGCGTATTTGTGGGCGTACGGCATGCAGGGATAGAACGCGAATTCCGGGTACCGCGCCGGATCAGCCTTGATGCGGGTGACGATCTCGGCAATCCGGTCATGGGTGGTACACATGAATGTGCCGATGCCCGCATCGTAGGCGGTGTCGAGCACCTCCATGATCGCCTCGGTTTTCTGAAACCGCGTGGCCTGCGCGCGCGCTTTTTCTTCTGACATGTGATTGATGCCGAAGAACTGATTATCCCCAAACAGAAGTCGGTCCATGATCTAAATATGTGTCTCTATTTCAGCTGAAATCGTCACGGTTAACCAAACCAGCCGCGTTTGCGGTCCGAGCGCGAGGGCGGGCTGGGGGCCGTGCCGACAGTCGTACCGGTTTCGGCATTCTCCACAATCATCGCCATCGTGCGGTCGGTCTGGGCTGCCGAGGCAAAGTCATTTTCCTCCGCCTGTGCCTGGCCGCCGGCAATCGCGGCGACAAAGCGCGCAATCTGTGCCGAATATTCTTCGCCACGCAGATAAAACCACTGATCCTTGGTCAGGTCGGTTGTATAGCGCACGTTCCAGCCTGCCCCGTAACCCGCCAGCCCCTCGACCGGTTTGCGCAGAAAGGCCTGACATTCCTGCCTGTCGGCAAAAAGCCTACCATTGGTGCCGATCATCGAGATCCGCGTGGTCATCTTGCGGTGGCTTTCATCCGACCAGTTGACCGAGAGCTGCGCGGTCGGGCCCTCATTCCAGCGCAGGGTCGAAAAGACCTCGTCCTCTATGGCCTCCGAAAACACCTGGCCCAGATGCGACCCCATTACCTGATCGGGCGTGCCTAAAAACCAGTTCAGCAGATTGAGCGGATGCGCGGCGTAGTCGTAAAGGCACCCGCCCCCTTCGGTTTTCTGTGTCCGCCAGGTCGCGCGCTTGGTCCGTAGCACCACAGGCCCATAGGCCTCGGCCAGCACATGGGTGACACGGCCAATAGCCCCCGCCTCAAGCAGGCGACGCATTTCCTGGAACGCGCCCACATAGCGGTAGTGATAGCCCACTTGTGCCACCCGGCCCTTTTGCGCCGCCAGATCGCTCAACCGTTGGCTGTCCTGCCAATCGAGGCAAAAGGGTTTTTCGCAAAAGACATGCAGACCCTTGTCGAGCGCGGTCGTGACCATCGGCGCATGCAGCCGGGACGGGGTGGCAATCAGCACCGCATCGAGGGTCTCGCGCGTGAGAAGGTCATCGTAATCCTTGTAGATCGGCGTGGCGATATTCCTGCCCAGGACATCGACCATGAAACCGGCCCCGTCGCAGGCGATGGCCCTAACGTCAGGATGCGCGTTGACGATGGAGAAGTGACTCAGGCCCATCTTGCCGAGACCAACGACACCTATGCGGAGTTTACTCAAAGGACACGCACCTTGTGCATTGCTAAACGGGACAGTCTAAAACACTCTCTGAAAACACATGCCGGCCAGGCGACTTGCTCGCGTCCGGTATCGAATATTCGTTTCTCACATGCAATGACCATAAGATAATATAGTCGGCTCAGTTTCGATCAGGGTTCAAAGAAAAAACATTTTTCCCGGAAACAATCTGAAGCTCTGTGACCAATTCGGACAGCATTGTGTCATAACTCGGGCATCGCGATCATCAGACAGGTCTCAAAGCCGCAAGCGACTATAGCACGGATCTGTCGCAGAAATCCGCAAATCTCAAAGACATGAGGGCGTGAGAGAGGCCAGCCCCCTGTTCATCAGCAATAATTTGCATACAATTTTATTTTAAATTTCAATATTTTAATCAGTTTCTTCCGAAATGCTGCGCGAGTTAGCGCCACTTCAGAAACACTGTGTTTGAACTTCGTCGATATTCATTCATTTTTCTATCGTAACCAAAAATAAACGCCAAACGGGCACAAACAAGCCGCATCGTATCTCGGTTAACAATTTCTGGGCCAATTCCCAGCTTTTACCACAAAGCCAACAAAAAGACTAACGAGACTGAACGCGGATGCATCGAGCAGACACGACGCATTCCAATTTGAAATTGACTACCAATTCGGGGATGTCGTCATATGCTAGGGTTTCTAATTGGGTTTCTGGGCATTGCCGCTGGTGGTGCCGCCCTGGGAGGTATTGGGAGAGGTTCATCCAATGAGGAGGATGATGCGCCGATTGTCCTCCAACCGGCCCCGCCGCCACAGGCCGAGCGCCCACAGCCCGAGCCGCAGCCTGAGCCACAACCGGCCCCGCCGCCACAGGCCGAGCGCCCACAGCCCGAGCCGCAGCCTGAGCCACAACCGGCCCCGCCCGAACCCAACCCTGATCCGACCGCCGCGAGCGTCATTGCGCCAACTGCATTTTCCAATGGAGATACTCTTGCGGTCGATGGCGGACGCGTTACAACGGTCCAGCTGGAGACACAGAAAGAGATATCGTCGATCGAAATTCTCCAGGGCCCTGCCGAAGGCAACGCCACGGTCAACCCCGATGGCGGTATCGCGCTGGTTCTGTCCGGCAGTGACTACAGCGGCGCCCTGGAGTTGCAATACAAGGCGAATTTTGCAGACGGCAGCAGTGAAACAGGCCAGCTTGGATTAGACGTTGCTGCACCCACGCAAGAGGCGGGCTGGGCGCAAGGCAAGCATTACATGCTTGGTGAGGACGAGAATGGAGACTTGATTGTTGAGACAGGAGAGACCCATCGCGAGGTCTATCTGACCGAGAGCGACGATGGACTGACCCGTTCGGACATTGCGGCGCTTGAGGGATTACAGGAACAAGACATAACGGTTCGTTGGCTGGCGGACAATCCAGAATATGGCGGCAGTGAAGGTATGGCGTTTTCCTCTGATCTTGGCATGGAGGTCTGGGAACACGTGACACTGGGTGCCAAAAACGGGGCGACGTCCAATTGGCTGCTGTTCGAGAACGGCTACACCTATGAAGATCTGTCTAGAACGATACTGACCCGGGATATCTCGGGAGAAGACGAACTGCATCCGATACATATAACGTCTTGGGGAGATGGCCCCCGCGCTGTCATTAATGATGAACTGAAGATGGTTAATTTCGATGGCTCCAACATTGTTGTCAGCGATCTGACCTTCTCGGATGGGGCCCGTTTTTTACTTGGCAGCAACATCCTGTTCGACAATGTCGACTTCACCGGTGGCGAGGTCAATCTGCAAAACCTTGAAGGCGTCACGTTACACGATACGATTATTCATGATGTCGTAAAGGAACAACCTTTTGGCGATGACTGGAGTCCGTTCGCAGATAGGATTGGCGGTCTTTTTGTGGCGAACACGGATAGTGTGCTTATCGAGGGATCCACCTTTCACCACAACGGATGGGCGGCGGATTACAAAGAGGCCGATGGCGGCATGCCGCCGAGCATGTTCAGCCACAATATCTACATCCAGTTCAATACGACGGATGTCACGTTTGCTGACAACATCGTGTCGCAGGGGGCCTCTTTCGGCGCGCAGTTCCGGGGCGGTGTGTTTGCATATGACAATGCCTTTATCGACAACAATGCTGCTGTCAATTTTCTGGGTGGAGATTACAAAGGCGCGGGTCCAATCGGGAACTTCACGTTCTTCTCCGACAATGTCATTACCTCGGGAGGGCATAAAGAAGCTGAAATGATCGGGGCTTTGACATGGGGTCTGGTCAATGACGGGCAGGATACGACATTGCTCGACAATATCGTGGCCCACCTGGCTGATCCCAACGACCCCGACGACATCGCCGCACGCCCAATAGGACAACCGGGTCTGCTCCTGCCCGACACGCCTTTCTTTGATGACACGATTGTTTATGGCTGGTCGTCACCTTTCAGCTCAACACCAGCAAGCGACCTGAATGTAGATGGCCTAGACCCCAGTCTTCTCGATCAAACCACGATTCAGAATTTTTCCCGTACGCTTCTGAGCAATTCCGATTCCGGAATTGAAGATCTCATGGTGGCGATCGTGTCTCGGACGGCGGGTGACGTCTCGGGGGCTGATATCGTTTCCTATTTCCAAGACGGTTTTGATGTTTCAACGGAACCAACAGACGCTGAGGATCATCGCTTCATTCCAAATGCCCTCGGTGACGGCATTAGATGGGACAATGCGATCAACTGGTCGACAGCTCAGACCCCGCAGGATTTCAGCAATGTGGATCTGGGTGGCAACTGGGTCGCCTATGGCGGGACAACCACTCTTGGCGATCTGGATCTGGGATCCGGGGGGGAGCTGTCAGTCAACTATGGCAAGCTGACGGTCGAGGGTGTCTTGAGCGTGGGGCCCGAGAACGGCGCCGTCACCATCCAGCCGTCAGGTCAGTTCTGGATCGATGGCTACCAGGACGATGATCGTCTGGTGTTGGACGTGAACGGCGGGCGTTTTGCCAATAGCGGCGACTTCGGCGGCATAGCGTCGATCGAGGTAACGGATGGCCAAGCGCTCCTGGCGACTGACAATGGCAAGATGACACTGGGAGCAGGCAGCGAGTTGCGTCTCACCGGATCGGAGGCGCGAGTGGGCTTTGATGGTGATACACAGGACAGCGCCGTTCTCCAGATGGCTGAGGGCAGCGCATTGACCTTTGTCGCAGATGATGAAGGGTTTTCGACCATCGAGGAATTCGGAAGCGGCGCGTTCGGCGCTGATGCTGCGGATGTTGCTTCGGGAATGTCTCTGGACGGTCTCCTCCAAATTGATGCCAGCGCGCAATCGGTCGAGGGCACGCATACGCTGATCGAGGTCGATGCGTTGAGTGGTATGTTCGACGACATTCATGTCTACGGGCTTTCGGATACGCTCGATGCCAAGCTCATCTTCGATTACGAAAATGACATTGTTCAGCTTGATCTGACTGCAGGTACAGGCGAGATTGGCTATGATCTCACCGGAATACCCGACGATAATACTTTGGAGCAAAACGACCTTTGGTCGGCGCTTACGGAAGGGCAGGGGACGTGGGACGAAACGCCGCCGGATCTTCACACGAACGCAGATGAGGTTCCGGATCTTCTAGCGGTGTAGGTCGTGGCAAGTCCCTGTCGGCAGCGTAGCGTTTAGTCAAACGATATGCCTGTCTTGACCGGACGATTACCGGATTTTCGTGTTCTCCGTACTGCCAAGAAGATGTTCATGTTACCGGAGGCCGTGCAAAGGCCTGAGCCCGCATCTGCCCGGGCTTCTAAAGACTGCAGGGTAACAGCTCTTCTCAATCTAGGCCGTCTGTGAAATGGGCGCGCTCTTTGCTTAGAATGCATTAATATGTTTTCGAGATTTTCACGAGAGTTGCGTCACGATACCCCTATTTTTCAAACTTGCGTCTCGGGAAGTATCACGACGCTGTCTTGTCCGCCGCGCCGCTTTGGTGATGTGAGGGCAACATGACAAGAAAGCGTCATGCCGAGCACGGCATTACCATAGCCGCGAAGGGTAAATTTGAATGTTCAGTTTTTCAACGGGGTTTGATATTGCAACGGACTCTTCCTTGGCTACATCTCGCACCGATGCGCCCAGCATTAAGCTTGAGCCGAGTGTCGCAAGCATCATTGCAGGATCACTGGCCTGACAGCGGGCACGGAATACTTCTTTCAGACGCGTGCCGTGAATTCGGTCGGCGCAGAGGAATGGTCGTCCTCAGCAAGCGCCACGACAAGAATCACCCCTGCTGCTATCGTAACAGGATTTCATTCACGCTACCTCTTCAACAGCACAGCGGGTGGTACAACGTTTCCGGCGTTCGCGGCGCAGCTTCCGGCTTCCGCCACTCGCAGAGTGTTGATATTCTGGACGGACAGCGTGTATAGCGGCGCTCTTTCGACCGTTAACGGGGCGACTCCAACGCAAGTGCTCACAGATATCCGCCCCGGAACGAGGACGTTTGAGGTGTATGATGTAGCGATCCCAACGGGCAACACTATCGAGATAGTTTCAACAAACAGAAACCGCACGTTATTGGCGATGGTCGAGTATGATGGCGCAGCACTCGGCCAGATCGACAATGATTATATTACGTCACTGAGTCAGGAGCCGTGGAGCACGTCGGTAACAGCAATCAGCGCGGGCGCGAAAATCGTGTCATACTTTTCGTCTGTCATGCAGGGCGGTGACAGAAAACCTTTCGTCATCACGGCGCCCGGGCACACTCAGCAAGATGACTCTGTTGTCGC
>JBCCTK010000090.1:0-13635 GCA_039198685.1 Pseudomonadota bacterium
CCACTTCAGTATGTTCTCCATCCACATACCAGGTCAGGGCGCTTGCACCTCTTCCTGACATAACAAAGGCTTTCGACGCGCGCCCATCTAGGTCACCCGCCCAGAGCTCAGCATTTGGCGGCGGAAACAGAATCTGAGGTGGTCCGGCCTCTTCAAACGTCTGCAGAGGAGCACCCATCGGAGCCGATGCCGCAGATGTAAGGACCTGTTGGTGGCCCGTTTCAACGTCTAAATGTTGCACCGCACGATCAGCGATCTCAAACAATAAGGGTAAAGCCGCAGAGCGCCCCGTCTCTCCCGGGCGCGGTGCACCATCGGCGCGGCCAACCCAAACAATGATTGCCAGATCCCCGACCACACCAGCCGCCCAAGCGTCTCGGAATCCATAAGACGTGCCCGTCTTGAAGGCGATATCAGGCGCGTTCTCCGCCAACCGTCCGGGCATTCGCCCACTCGGCGTGGGTGCGCGTCGCAAAATCGATAAAATACTTTCGGCGTTGATTTGACTGACCAAGCGATGGCCCGTTTCATTTGGTATCCCACCTTCCAGCCAACACAATGGCTTCACAACGCCGCCCGCACCGAGCCCAGCGTAAAGGGCCCCCAGATCCTGCGCGGAAAGACCTGCTCCTCCTAGAGCCAGGGCAAGACCGGCCCTCGATTCCGCACCTCTGCCGAGTTGGGGATGTGCTCCTGACAAGGAAAGCGCAGCAGCGAACCGCGCGGGCCCAATCTCCGCAAGCGCCAACACAGCGGGCACATTCAACGAATGCTGCAGCGCCTCCGCAATCGTAACATCACCGCGGAAAGACCGATCAAAATTCTCAGGCTGATAGGCGGCAAAGCGCTTCGGCAAATCCGAAATCACGGTACCTGGAGCGGCAATGCCATCGTCAAAAGCCATGGCATAAATAAAGGGCTTTAGAGTCGAGCCCGGCGATCGCGGCTGTGCCGTCAGATCCATCCAACCGCCCGGGCGGGCACGGTCAGCCGACCCAATGGCGGCGCGCACACAGCGGGTTGGCGTATGAATTACAAGGGCTGAGATCTGAACGTCGCTTGGAACGGCTACGGCACGAGACGCAATCAGGCGTTCCAATTCATTCTGCAAGGGACCATCAAGACTTGTGCGCACGTTTTGTGAACGCGTCTCTGCAATCGCTTTTGCTTGTGCGCTGGCATGCCAAGCCAGGCTTGGAAAATCGTTACGGTGTGTCGGGAGCGCTGCCGCTCTTACTTCCTCGGCTCGAACCAGTGTCAGAATACCAAGGCGCTGCAATTTTCCAGCAATTTCCGCTCTGCCTGCCAGCGCCCCCGCGGCCTGTCGGTCTGGACGACGTCTTTCAGGGCTTTGGGGCAGTGCGATCAGCAGTGATATTTCATCATCGCCTAGTCGATCCGGCCCATGGCCAAAATAGCTCCAACTCGCGGCACGTAATCCCTCAAGATTACCACCATAGGGCGCGAGCGTAAGATACAGCTCCAGTATCTCTTCTTTCGAGAGACGGATTTCGATCTGGTGAGCCCGCACCATTTCAATGATTTTGGCACCCAATGTGCGCGGCCGTGGCTCCAGCAATCGAGCCGTTTGCATCGTGATCGTTGATCCACCGGACACGATCCGCCCTGCGCGTGCACTGGTGAAAGCAGCCCGCACCATGGCGACCCAATCGACACCCCAATGGTCATAAAACCGCTTGTCTTCTACCGCGAGCAAAGCCTCCAGAAAGACTGGATCTGTGTCATCGAGATCGGCAGGTAGACGCCAGCGACCATCTGAAGTGGAAAACGCCCTGAGCGGTCGACCCTCACGGTCCGTAACCCATTGGCTCAACTCTTCTGCGCGATCCAGTGGTGGGGGATAAAGCCGGTCTAGCGTAAATATCGCAACGATAAGGGCTGCAAGAGACCACGCCATGCGTCGCCATCGCATTTCGCCAAGGCGTAACAGCAAACGCCGGGGAAACACCCACATGCTATTGACTTCCGCCGGTCCCACCGGTCACCGGATTGATGAGAAGCTCGCTCGCCCTCGACCGCGCCTGGACTCTCGGGCGATACATGTCCTCAACGACCGTTCCAGGCACAGCGAATGATCCGGGCGTAACAGCCCGAACGATGTAGGCGAGCGTTTGGTTCTCGCCGCGCACATCTATCGCAGCAACAAATCGATCATCTCGCGATTCAGCAACCTTGGCTCCAGCGATCCGGCCGACCCAATCAAATGCGCCATTGTCAGCACCTTCCTGACGTCCATCCGCTGGCCGCAATATGGTCTCAATCTCGAAACCGGCAGGCAGAAGATCAGCCACGATCAAGGGATTGGTTCTCCGCTCGCCCGGGTCCAGTGTAATAACGGTTACGATCTGGTCTCCCTGGTCGATGTCGCCGAAGTTAATGGCGCGCCCCTGCAGGTCGTAATAGCGCTTGGTGACGTCGAGGCGCGAAGAGATTGGGGGCGGAGCTTCGACCGGGCTACCCGTGACAAAGACCGTCCGGTAAACCGGTGCTTCTCCGCCATAGGTGAAAGACACATCCGGGGAGATCTGACTCTCTGAAATCCGATACCGTCTGTCATTGTCATTTCCACGGCCGAGACCTTCAACAGACATACGAAAACTGTCGGCATCTCCACCCGTCAGTGCATTCACGGCCAGAAGCATAAAAGCTTTCTCCTGGGTCGTCAGATCGCCTGGGTCGGGAATGTCGCTCCCGAGCCGTTCTGCAAGTCGCTCCACAACGCTGGAAAACTCGACCTCATGTGCAAGGGCCAGGATCGCAGCAATATCGCGAAGCGGCGTTTGATAATAATCACCGTCATTGTCATATCCGATAGCAGATTCCGCGGCCTCAAAGGCACTTTTCGCCCGAGCACGGTCCCCCATCAGAGCAAGTGCTGCGGCTAACTGCGCCTTTGCAAGGGGGCTTTCCATCGCGTCCAAGTCCCGGTCATGCAGGTAGCGCAGCCGCGATATGTCTGCCTGGCCAGACTTGGCAAGAACATACAGTGCGTAAGGCGCCGACCGGCCCATGAGCTTGGCTTGGGTGTCTTCATGCCAACGGCTCTCCCAAACATCAGTATCGTAGCCATAAATTCGCCAGGCATCCCCCGACGCCACATTTTGAAGAGCGCCGGAAGCGCGATCCAAAGCTTCATTTGGTACCGCATAACCAGCCGCTTTCGCACGATAAAGGAAGTCGGTCGTATAGGCTCCAAGCCAGGGAGACGCGTTCCGGTCTCCCTCCCGCCAAAGACCGAAGGCACCATCGGCCGATTGCCGATTAAGCACGCGGTTTACCGCTTGTTGAACTTGAGTGCGCGCTTCCAGGGCGTCCCCTTCTGCACCGAGCGCTACAAGCTGCTCAGCATATATCAGGGGCATGGCACGGCTGATGGTCTGCTCTGTGCACCCATATGGATAGCGTGCCAGAGAGGCATAAAGCGCATTCTCATCAACGGGCAGACTCGAGTAGCTGACCACCATATCCACAGAGCCCGGAACAAGCCCATCGACCATGTCACTGGACAAGGTAAAGGTTTCGCCCGGAGACATGAGCGCAGCGTCTATCCGGGTCACAGGCAGGTATGGTGATCGCGTTTGTATCCTGTATTCACGATCAACACCAAAATTCTCTGGACCATTTACCGCCAATCGGAGACGAGAAATGCCTTGGTCACCGGCCTGAATACGCACGGGGACATCGGCGCGCTGACCCTGAGGGAGCGTGCGCGAGATGTTTCCATCCAGAGGAATGACCGTTCCTGCCGCTGTAACATTGGCGACGAACTCTCCGGTCGACAGCTCGACATTGTCGATGCTCGCGGTAACGATGGCCTCGTCCCCGGGTGCGAGGAATCTGGGGAGGATCAACTCAGCCGGCGCTGGATCGCGCACCGTGATGGGTCTTGAGGCTGCTCCCAGCCCTTCCTGGGACCAAGCCACCGCCATCAAGCGCAGCTCACCATTGAAATCAGGCACGTCAAACCGGACTTTTGCAGACCCGGATCGACCAATGTCGACAATGCCACTGAACAAGGCGACCGTCTTTGTCGGAACCACGGACAACCCTTCACCGCCCAACTGATCGCCGCCGGTTCGCACTTCAGCTGGCAAACCCAGATTAGGATCAAGCAACCGACCATAATCATCGTATAGGGACACGCCGAGGGCTTTTTTTCCGAAGAAATAGGAAACCGGGTCTGGGCTCTGGAACTTGGTCAATTGCAGAATTCCCTCATCGACCGCGGCGAGGGTCAGGAAGACGGGCTGACGGGGGCCACCTGCGATCTCCACTTCAATCAATTGCTCTCGATCCGGTCGCACGACATCAGGCGCATTGATGGTCAGATCAAAGGTCCGCTCGCTAAGGTCCACCGGAGCATAGGCCACGCCTACGGCACGCCGCGGCTTGGCATCAAGGATCGGGTCGCGGGCGGTGAACACGGTCACCATTACGTAGGCGCCCTCGCCCCATTCCTCGCTGACCGGCAGCGACACACGGGTGCCTTCGGCGGTAACCGGTCGGGTCTCAACGGATAGTATCTGGTCCGTGGCGACGACAATTTGCGCCTCACCATCATAGGGCGGAACAATCACAATTTCTGCGTTGCGCCCGGGCAAGACACTTTCGTCAACAACAGACACCTCAACCCTGTCAGGGGCTTCGACACCATTGTCGGAGATACCCCCGCCCCAGCCGACATAGAACGATTTGGAAGCCCTCGCACCTGCGGGGCCATCGACCATCAATTCGTAGTTTCCCCATTCAAGGCCCGTAACAGTGATTTCGCCCGTCGCGCCCTGGGCCGTCGACATCACACCTTCGCGCACCTTATCGACGGTCCTCGACCGGCGCCAGCGCCAACGGTCACCGTCGCGATACCAATCATAGTGATAATTGATCGCCAAAAGTCGCCAGGAAAGATCTGTTCCAGCCAAGCCACCATCGGCGCCCACGGCGGCAATTTCAAATCGCGTCGGCTCGCCTTCCGGCGCCCGGCGTTCAAAATCTGGCTTCAGCCCGATGTACAATTGGCTTGGACGATACGGCACACGCACACTCTCGCTAACAGCGCGGCCGCCAGGTTCCTCGACATCGATCACAGTATTCAGACGGAGCGGAAAGCTGCTTCCCTGCCCCAGGCGCTTCGGGTCTAGCAGGAGGGTCGTAATACCTGCACCGTCGGTTGTCGTTGCGCCAAGCGCGATAATCTCTTCGCGAAACTGCTCATCATGGCGACCGAAACTGAATCCATCGAGATCTGGAAAGGGGCTTGGGTCGCGTTGAAGCCGGGCGCGTGCGGCAACTTCAAGACCTGCGCCTGGCGCGCCGTAGAGAAACCGGGCATTCACTTGAACTTCACGCGTACTTCCAGCCCGGATGGCCGTGTCTTCATCGGTATCGAGTTCAACCGCTATTCGCTGGGGAACAAAGTCCTCCACCGACCAGCTCACGTCTCCGGCCATGCCAGAACCATCCATTTCGAGCACAGCACGCCAAACACCACGGGCCGCATCGGGCGAGAGAACATAATCGAGGGCTACGGCGGCGCCCTCAGGTTCCGTGAAGCGCAGCTTTTGGGCTTCCAGGCCGTTGGGCCGATACACCACCAATTGTCCGGCGCGGCCATCGAACGCGCGCGCCGCCCGGTCTCGCAGCAAAGACACCACATACACGGTCTCACCGGGGCGATAGATACCACGATCAGTGTAGAGATAAGCATCGACGGGTCCCTGTGTGGTTCGCCCGCCCGTGTCGAGTTCAGAAAGATCTACGGGCGCACGACTCAGGTCCAGGACGGCAAGGTCGCCGCGCGCGCCATAGGCCATAACCAGTTTGGGTGCAGCGTTGCCTTGGCCTGAAAGGATTGGTTTATCGAAGCTGACTCGGCCATCTGCGCCGGTTCTTTGTTCAGCCAACACATCATTATTGTAAGCAACAAGTTGTACGTTTGCATCGACGACCTCCTGGCCATCGCGCAACGACCTTAATGTGAGATCCAGGCCATGTTCACCGCGATAGGCTGTCAAAGCGAGGTCCGTCAGCATGATCCAGCGCTTGGCGGATGCGGGTGGACCTGCATTGCTGGCAAGGTCTTTCGCGTCCTCGATCTCCACGAAATAAGCGCCCGGCTCGAGTGACCCGATCACGTCTGAGAGCGGAAATACCGTTGTCACTGGCGCGTTCTGAAACGCCTCTACACGCATGGTCCCGGTCCAGATTTCTTCGGCCACATCACTCGCGCGCCGATCACCGTAGAGATACGTGTAACTTCCCTGTTGGGCCGTTGCGCCCTGGTCGATCGACTTGTCGTAGAGGACGCGGTCGGGAACGTGTGACACGGTGATATTGACCCGATCCACATTGACCGTTTCGATGGGTAAGCCGTCAGCCTCTTCCCGAGGCAGGATCACGCCGGCGCCACGAAAACCAACATAGGGCGGGCGATCTGCGAAATCGATCGGGACTTCTTCCGTTGCCAAAAGTGCGCGTCCGTCAGCGGCTGGCAATCCGGATTTGAGGATCGCTGTCCGGCTTGTGCCAAACTCCAGCCCACCAACGCAGAGGTCTGACCCACTGACCGAGAGCGCCGGCTGGAAGGCCGGTCGAAATTCTACGAAGGGAGAAAAATCCGTTTCCGGATCAAGTGGGCTCGAAAAGACAAAACAAGCCACCGGCGTGTCACCCGCGGTATCGACCCGATAGCGAAAGTACGAAAAATCGGACTCATTGTCCGCCGCGATACGTTGGCGTTCACGTTCTCGCCGGTTGGCAGCGTTTTGGTCGCGGCGCGAGCGCTCGACAATGTCGCCCTCGGGATCTTCGACGGCCGCAAGATCAACGGGTGTATCTGAACCCCCACCGCTTCCACACGCTGCAAGGAAACCGGCAACTCCCGCGGCAAAAAAACTCTTCAACCATATCGGCTTGCGCATCGGACAGCTCCTGATCCAAACCCAACCCGTTTTAAAGCATGAGTCATCTTGCCGCGAAAGCTGTCTGAATTGAGACCAACGGGGACCGATTGAAGGGTCTCATCGGTTTCATCGGACCGAGCAATCAGGTCGCGACGCCGTCATGGGTCTCGCCGCTCGGCGATTCCAACTCCATTTGGAAGAATTCGCGGACCTGAACGAGGGCATCATCCATATCCCGGGCGCGCCCCGACTGGACAAATGCTCGCGCATAATGTCGCGCAAGATCGGCCAGGAAAAAACCAACTTCATCGGCACCGTTGAAGAAGCCGGGGTCCAGCATGATTTGCTGGCCGCCCTCTTCCAACGGAAACGCCACAAGAAAAGGCTGGAGATTGTCATCGTTCCGCATGCTTTGGGCGCCTTTCTATTCGGGCGAAATGCTGCGGAGGCGCGTTTCAGCGCGCTCCACAATGGCTTCAATTCGATCGACGGCGGTTTCGATAATGGCCGTTGCACGAGATTCCACTTCACCAACGGACGCACCCGTGCTCCCGCGCGCTGCATGCAACTCATCTAGCAATGAAAGCGCTGCAACCAGAAGCAACCGATCTTCGCCGACGTCGCCAACAGCAGACGCGATTTTGCGCAAACGGCCATCAAGCTCCACGCCCAGCTGCGACAATCGCTGTTCCTGGCCCGGTGCACACGCCACGGTGTAAGCGCGGCCATAAACGTTGATATCAGCCTTCGCCAAGCCTGCCTCCGCTTAATCGTCTCGGGAGAGCGCAGCGCGCACTTCCTCGATCGCTGACCCAAGTGCCTCAGACGCCTCATCCGCCAGGCCTTGCAATGCGGCTTCTCTGGCTGCTGACGCATCCAACGCCTCAGCCAATCGGTCACGATCAAGCAACAGCGCCAGACGCTCTTTCTGCAGCGCGCCTGGGTCACCTGCTCGCTCCATCAGGCTGTCGAGGCTGCCCTCCAAGCGTCGAAGTGCCTTATCCAGCCTGGCTGCTGCGTCATCCATACGAGTCATGGCAGAAAGCAGTAACGACAGAAGCTTCACCCGCCAAGTCGCTTGACGCCAGATGAAGCTTGGCCCAAGCGACCCGAAAACACGAAGGAATCGGCATGTCAGTGACGAACCGCGATATGGCAAACGCAATCCGCGCACTTTCCATGGATGCAGTTGAACAAGCAAAGTCAGGCCATGTCGGCGCCCCACTTGGCCTGGCAGATGTGGCCACAGCGCTTTGGACACGCCACTTGAAGCATGATCCGGCTGCGCCAGACTGGGCCGACCGCGACCGATTTGTCTTGTCTGTCGGCCATGGGTCAATGTTGCTCTACTCGCTTCTGCACCTGACCGGTTATGCCAGCATCAATCGTTCAGATATCCGCAATTTCCGCCAACTTGGCGCCAGCACGCCGGGCCACCCGGAAAATTTCGTGACGCCAGGCGTCGAGACCACGACCGGTCCGCTCGGCCAGGGCATCGCCACGGCGGTCGGCATGGCGATAGCGGAGCGTCATCTTAACGCCCGGTTCGGGGATGAGCTTGTCGATCACCACACTTGGGTGATCGCGGGAGATGGCTGCCTCATGGAAGGCATCAGCCAGGAAGCCATCACGCTGGCAGGCCATTTAAAGCTCAACAAGCTGATCGTTCTTTTCGACGACAATGCCGTGACAATCGACGGCGGAACAGATCTGTCGGACTCAACCGATCAGTGTGCGCGGTTCGAGGCTTCAGGCTGGGCGACCCGTTCGATCGACGGTCACAATGAACAAGAGATCGAGGCGGCCCTTCGCTGGGCAAAGATCCAGGACAGACCTGCCATGGTCGCCTGCAAAACCCGGATCGGTTTTGGCGCGCCAACGATTGAGGGAACGGGCAAGGCCCATGGCGGCCCCTATGGTGCTGAAGAAATCGCTGGCATTCGGGAAAATATCGGCTGGCCACACCCGCCATTCGAAATTCCTGAAACCCTTGAAGACGCTTGGGCAAGTGCAGGAAAGCGGTGCGAAACTGACCGGGCCGCCTGGGACGTGCGTCTGAACACGTCCAGCCAAGCCGACGCTTTCGAAAGTGCCCTTTCAGGCGCGCTGCCAGGCGATCTGGTGGCACAATTAGAGGCCCACAAAGCCAATGTAATTGAGGGCGGCAAGGACGATGCGACCCGCAAGTGGTCCGGCGCCGCGCTTGAGGTCCTGACGAAATCCGTCCCGGAAATGGTTGGCGGCTCAGCCGACCTCTCTGGCTCCAACAATACAAAAACCAGCGCTACACCGCCAATGACGGCCGAAACCTGGTCGGGCCGATACATTCATTACGGGGTGCGTGAACACGCCATGGCCGCGGCCATGAATGGCATGGCGCTCCATGGCGGCATCATTCCTTATTCCGGCACTTTCCTCATTTTCTCAGACTACAGCCGAGCCGCAATCCGCATCGGCGCGCTAATGGGCCTGCGCGTGATCCACGTGATGACACATGACTCCATTGGCCTTGGTGAAGACGGACCCACGCACCAGCCCGTGGAGCAGATCGCATCCCTTCGCGCCATGCCAAAAATGCGGGTGTTTCGCCCATGCGACGGCGTGGAAACCGCTGAGTGCTGGCAGCTCGCATTGGAATATGCTGACGGACCGAGTACGATGGCTCTCACCCGCCAGAAAGTGGCTAGCCAGCGCAAAGACGGCGCTGGAAATCCCAGCGCGCGCGGGGCTTATGTGCTTTCAGACGCAGCGGATGCAAAGGCGGTCATCATCGCAACAGGCTCTGAGGTCGAGATCGCCATGGAAGCGCAAAACGCGCTGGCGGCTCAAGGTGTGCCCGTTCGGGTCGTTTCCATGCCTTGCATGGAGCTTTTCGATGCGCAGGCGCCTGACTATCAGGATGATGTCCTCTGCGGTGACCTGCCGAAGGTGGCCGTTGAAGCGGGCGTGCGGATGGGATGGGACCGCTGGATAGGCCGAGATGGCGGATTTATCGGCATGTCCAGCTTCGGGGCAAGCGCGCCTTACAAGGACCTCTACACACACTTCAACATCACCGCGGACGCCGTCGTTGGGGCGGTGATATCACGCATGGGGTGAGGGCTGCACCACCCGCTCGCCTGCAGCGCGCAAGGCCTGCAACTTGCTTAGCATGCCTGCGCTGACGTGGCGTTTGGCAACGGGTGGACGCGCGTGCCAACCGGGTCTAAACGCTGCAAAAGATTTGCAGAGACGCAAGCTCAGAGAGGGATTTCCATGGCCGTTCGTGTTGCAATCAATGGGTTTGGCCGCATCGGCCGCCTTGTTCTTCGATCCATCATTGAGCATGATCGCTCCGACATAGAAGTGGTCTCGATCAACGATCTTGGACCGATCGAGACGAATGCCCACTTGCTCCAATATGACAGTGTACACGGTCGCCTGCCCCAGGATGTGACGGTCGACGGTGACACGATCAAAGTTGGTGAGCGCACTTTCAAGTGCACCTCCGTGCGCGATCCGAAAGAACTGCCCCACGGTGAAATGGGCGTTGATATTGCGATGGAATGTACGGGCATCTTCACCGCCAAGGAGGCTGCCAGCGCACACCTTGAGGCAGGTGCCAAGCGGGTGCTCGTCTCTGCGCCGGCCTCGGGCGCTGACAAGACCATCGTCTATGGCGTGAACCACACAGCCCTGACCAGCGACGACCTGGTCGTATCCAATGCGTCTTGCACCACCAATTGTCTCAGCCCCGTTGCGAAAGTGCTCAATGAGCTTGTCGGCATTGAGCGTGGCTATATGACGACGGTGCACGCTTATACTGGCGACCAACCCACGTTGGACCGTATGCACAAAGATTTGTATCGCGCGCGGGCAGCCGCGAACTCCATGATCCCAACCTCGACAGGGGCTGCGAAAGCCGTTGGCCTGGTGCTGCCGGAACTGGCTGGCAAGCTGAACGGTTCTGCCGTACGGGTGCCGACGCCGAACGTGTCGATGGTCGACCTGGTGTTCGACGCTGGGCGTGAGACCACCGCTGAAGAGATTAATGACGCCCTGAAAGCCGCCTCGGAAGGCGTTATGGCGGGCATTCTTGGTTTCTCGGAAGAGCCCTTGGTTTCCGCCGACTTCAATCACAACCCGGCGAGCTCCACAGTGGCGTCTGCGGGCACCAACGTTACCGACAAGACGCTCGTCCGTGTCCTATCCTGGTATGATAATGAGTGGGGCTTCGCCACGCGGATGTCCGACACAGCCGTCCACATGGGTGGCCTGATCTAACCCTGCACGGGCTCCTGAAATGGAGCCCGTTTTGCTATTTCTTGGTGGGCCTGCACATGAGCCGTTTTAACCGCATCGAAGACGCCGGCGATCTGAATGGAAAGACGGCCTTGGTCCGCGTTGATTTCAATGTGCCAATGGCGGAGGGCACGATCACCGATGACACGCGTCTTCGGTCTGCCGTGGAAACGGTGCAAACACTTCGTACCCAGGGCGCCGAGGTTGCTCTTTTGGCCCATTTTGGACGGCCGAAGGGTGAGCGTGTTCCCGAAATGAGCCTCGCACCCGTCGCTCCAGCATTTGCAAGCGTCCTGGGAAGTCCTGTGGAGTTTGCCGCGGACTGTAAGGGCCCGGGCGTCGCCAGTGCCATTGCGACGCTGCCGCCTGCAGGAGTAATCTTGTTGGAGAATACGCGATACTATGCCGGCGAAGAACAAAACGATCCCGCGCTGGCAGAGGAAATGGCGGAACTCGGCGATCTCTATGTGAATGACGCATTTTCAGCAGCCCATCGCGCCCACGTGTCTACGGTTGGGCTCGCCCAGCTTCTGCCTGCCTATGCAGGGAAGTCCATGGAGCGGGAATTGGACGCCCTGGAGGCCGCACTCGGGACGCCAGAGCGGCCCGTCCTCGCGGTCGTCGGCGGCGCGAAAGTGTCTTCGAAAATCGACTTGCTCAAAAACTTGGTTAGCAAAGTCGACGCGTTGGCCATTGGTGGTGGCATGGCGAACACATTCCTTGCCGCGCGCGGACATAGGATCGGCGCTTCTCTTTGCGAGCACGACCTGGCCGATACAGCTCGGGAAATCGAAGCCAACGCCAAGGTTGCTGGATGCGACATCATCTTGCCGAGAGATGTGGTGGTTGCCAAAGAGTTTGCAGCCAATGCCCCCAGTCGCATCTGCGGGCTGGATGACGTGGCAGACAATGAGATGATCCTCGACGCGGGTCCCCAAACCGTGGCGATCCTGGCCTTGGCTTTGGACACAGCAAAGACGTTGGTCTGGAACGGCCCGTTGGGTGCCTTCGAAATCGAACCCTTCGACGCGGCGACTGTGGCCGCTGCCAAAGCTGCAGGTCAGCGCGCAAAGGAACACACGCTAACGGCCGTCGCTGGCGGTGGAGACACCGTCGCAGCGCTCAATCATGCTGGCGCAGCAGAAGACTTCACTTTCGTCTCCACCGCGGGCGGTGCGTTTCTTGAATGGATGGAGGGCAAGGCGCTGCCCGGCGTCGAAGCTTTGACGTAAATTGACGCATACTCGGGGATTGAAGAGGAAAACATGGCCAACATAGACATGATCGCTAAGATTGCCGCCGGACAAGGCTTTATCGCCGCTTTGGACCAGTCGGGAGGCTCAACACCCAAAGCACTTCGCGCCTATGGCGTTGGCGAGGATGCTTACTCCAATGACGAAGAGATGTTCGGCCTGATCCACGATATGCGCGCTCGAATTGTAAAGTCGCCCGCTTTCACAGGCGAAAAGGTGATCGGTGCGATCCTTTTTGAGCGTACCATGGATGGCGAAATTGATGGGACGCCCACCGCTGAGTATCTCTGGAATGCCCGCGGTGTTGTGCCTTTCCTGAAAGTCGACAAGGGGCTGGCCGACGAATCCAACGGCGTTCAGCTCATGAAGCCCATGCCGCAGCTAGATGCCTTACTGGAAAAAGGCGTTTCCAAAGGTGTGTTCGGCACGAAGATGCGATCCAACATCAATTCCGCCAACGCCGAAGGCATCGCGGCTGTTGTGGCCCAACAATTCGAAGTGGGTCATCAGATCCTTAGCCATGGCCTGGTTCCGATCATCGAGCCGGAAGTGAATATAAACGCACCGGACAAAGCTGAAGCAGAAGTCATGTTGTGCAACGAGATTGCCGCGCATCTCGACAAGGTCCCGGCCAACCAGCAGATCATGCTGAAACTGACGCTGCCCGAAACAGCGAACCACTATACGCTGCTAATCGACCATCCTCGCTGCATGCGCGTCGTCGCCCTTTCAGGGGGGTACAGCAGGCAGAGTGCTTGCGAGAAGCTGGCTCAAAACACGGGGATGATCGCGAGCTTTTCACGAGCGCTGACCGAGGGCCTGTCTGCCAATCAAACAGACAGTGAGTTCGACGCTACATTGGGGTCGACGATTGCGATGATCTCCGATGCTTCCTGCGCGGGCTGATGCATCAGTCATGGGGGTACAAAAAAAACGGCCTATTTAAGCCGCTCCTTTTTTGTCTATTCTAGAGCCATGCTTGAGATGCGCCCTTCCTATGAGTGCTGCGACACGGATCTGCCTGCAGACAGCCCCGGCGCGATGATTTGCTCATTTGAGTGTACTTTCTGCAGGCCTTGCGCTGGCGATGTTCTGGGCGGCGTATGCCCCAATTGCGGTGGAGGATTCAGCGCCCGGCCGCTTCGCATGGGCACAGCCCTGGAAAAATTTCCGGCAAGCAC
>JBCCTK010000091.1:0-13516 GCA_039198685.1 Pseudomonadota bacterium
CATTGCCGGGTCGTTCAATACCAATGTGGTGTCAGTGATGAGCTCCAGGATGTGACAGGCCGTGATGTAGGACATGTCGAAAGGCGGATCCTGGCGCATCAACACCACATCAACATCGTCGGCCAAATCAATACGCACAGGCAGGCCAAATAGGCCTGGCGTTTCAGCAACGCGCTGTACCGTAAAAGGTCTTGCCAGCGCCGTGACACGGCCGGCTTCATAGCTCAGGTGCTCAGGACCAAATACCCAGAGACTTGCGCCTCGGGCCTGGGCGCATTCAGCCAGCGCGAAACTCGTATCCCCTTCAATATCAACATGTTCCAGAGGGTCCATCTGGAAAGCGACGCGCAAGGCCATGGGCATTCTCCGACAGGTACGGCGCGGCGTCTGCCGGCTGCAGGCAAAGCATTCGGGAAACTAGCTGCCGCCCAACAACTCACGGCTGGCCGCCTCCCGCTCACCGTCATATGCGGATGTCTGCGACAGGTTTGAAGGGGTTGCAGCCTCGGTGCGCGGCGTGCGGACACGCACATAGGACACCACCTGCTGGACACCGCCAACGATGGCGGCGCTTTCCGCGGCCGCCACCAACTCGTCCTGAGTGCCGGCAATCCCCATAAGATAAACAACACCGTCATAGGTCTCGATGTTGAAATTGAAGCTTTTCACCGATGATGATCCAATCAATCGGGCCCGCACACGCGCTGTGATCACTTCGTCTGAAACATTGTTAAAAAAGCCGCCTGGGCGTTCAATTTGAATTTCGTTCGCGACGTCGAAGGTGCGCTTAGAACTCCAGGCCACGTCCTCCGCGCGTATGCGCATCTCCGGCTCTGATACGCGCCCAGAAAGAAGCACCAAGCCATCGACAACTTCGACATCGACCTCGCCATAGCCTTGTTCGCTAAGGAGCATGGCTTTGATTTCGTTTGAGGTTGCTGCATCATCCACGGCCTGACCGACAGTCCGTTCCTGGGCCGCGGCCACAGCGACCGTTCCGACACCGGCGACGCCGGCAGCGACACAACCAGTTGTCGGCAAGGCCATGAGGCCAGCGGCGAGTGTGAGGCGAATGGACATTTGCACGGTCTCCGAAAACAATCTGTTCAGAACAAAATTCTGTACGAGGCGACTTAACCCTTGGTTAGGGCAAAATCGGGGCGCCACACATCACGAAGATGTTTTGGCCATCTCCATGGGCGGACCGACACCACATCATAGCGCCAACCGAAATCCCTTTTGAGGGGCATATGGTGCGATGCCCAGGCCTCGGCTGCTCCAGAGATGCGCAGCCAAGCGTGCTGCGACACAGCCTCCAAGGCCGCTGCAACCGTTGGCCTCGCTTTCACCTCTATAAAAGCAAATGTCCTGCCCCGCCGGGCGATCAGATCGACTTCGCCATGGGCGTTTCGCACCCGGCGCGCGAGAATCCGATAGCCCTTCAGCTGGAGTGCGACCGCCGCGAAAGACTCGGCGAGCCGGCCCCAGCGTTCAGCTGCAATGCGATCAGATCGCGCCATCGGCCTTAAGCGCCAATGCGCGTTGATAGGCCTGGCGTTTTGGAATGCCGAGAGCGTCGGCAACCACATTGGCCGCTTGTTTTGTGGGCAGGGTTGTCAAAGCTTTTCTCAACGCAGTGTCCAGCGCATCGGTGCTTACCGTTTCGCCTTCAGCCGGCGCGACGAGTATGACGATTTCACCCTTTGGCGGACCCGCTTCGGCATAGTAGTCGACCAGCCCTGCCAGCGTATCTCGGCGCGACTCTTCAAACAGTTTGGTCAACTCTCGCGCGACGCACGCCTTGCGAGCCGCTCCAAGCCTTTCAGCCATGTCTGATAATGTTGCCACCAGTCGCGGGCCGCTTTCGAAAAAAACCAAGGTTGCCTTGATCCCGCAGAGATCCTCCAGGGTTTTCCCACGCCCTCCGACTTTTGGCGGTAGAAATCCTGCAAATAAGAACCGGTCACTTGGCAAGCCCGCCACCACCAATCCAGCCATGAGCGCAGAAGCGCCTGGGACCGGGATAACCGCGTGTCCATCGGCTGCCACCTCACGGACCAGTTTGTAGCCCGGATCGGAGACGAGCGGGGTCCCGGCATCGGATATCAAGGCAATCGCCGCTCCGGATCTGAGTTTCTCGACGATCTCGGGGCGCCGAATTGCCCCATTGTGGTCATGGTAGGGGCTTACCCGGGCGCGAATGGAATAAGCATCGAGCAGCTTTCGGGCGGTTCGCGTATCCTCAGCCAGGACCTCATCGACGCCCGCCAGAACATCGAGTGCCCGCAATGTTACATCCCGGAGATTGCCAATCGGCGTCGAGACCACGTAAAGGCCGGGCGAAAGCGGTGCGCCATCTGGTTGCGGCTGATCAAGTCGAGGCTTACCCTCGCCTGGCGCGCGACTCGGCTGCGTTTGAGAAGAATCGTCGGAGGACATCCATGAAACCATTGCGCGTGTTGGCCCTGGCGCCAAGTCTTCTGCTGGCGACAATCATGATGGCAGGGTGTGCAAGCGCACCGGCATCACCGCCGCTTAGCCCGTCATCGGGGGAGCCAAGAGTCGAACCAAAACCACAATTGCCAGGGGGCTTGGAGCAGGCAGGCACAAAGCCTGACAAACCCAAACCCACCACGGAAGAAATTGCGCGCGCCCAGGCAGATGGCCTGACCCCGCCTCACATGATCGGACGGGAGATTACACGGGCTGCCGTGCTGTTACCCTTCTCACACCCCAACCGCCGCGTCCGGGAAGAGGCCCAGGGCATGCTGGCGGGAATCGAAATGGCGCTTTTTGAACTGGCCGATGACACTTTCCTCATCATTCCCGAGGACACTGCGGGAACCGTAAGTGGTACGGGCGCCGCCGTTAAAACGGCGATCCAGGATGGTGCAGACGTGGTGTTGGGGCCTCTTTTCGCAGAGAATGTACGCACCGTGGCACCGCTGGCGCGTGAGCAGAATACGCCCGTCATCGCGTTCTCCAGTGACCCAGCCGCAGCCGGTGGCGGCGCCTATTTGGCTGCGCTCACCGTAGAAGAAGAAGTTGCGCGGGTGATCGAATACGCCGTCTTGCAGGGAGTCGAGGCCTTCGCTTATCTGGGCCCTGATAGCCTTTATGGTCAACGCACCGAGCGCGCCATGCAGCGCGAAGCCGCACGGCAAGGCGCTTATGTCGTGACCAGTCAGTTCTACGACACCAGCAATGCCGCGCCGGTCGATGAGGCTGAACTGATCGCGAACATCCTGGCGCCGCTGGTCAATGACAATCCAGGCCGGGTCGGTGTTCTTATTCCTGAATCCGGCGTGAAGCTGCGCTCGGTTGCGCCGCTGCTGCCCTATTACGGTGTGGATTTCCGCAATTTGCGCATGCTTGGCACAAGCAAATGGGATGATCCTTCAATCTGGCGTGAACCCACATTGAACGGAGCATGGTTTGCGGTGCCATCCGATGACCGCGTGGCCGATTTTGACGCCCGTTATCGCAGGGTCTATGGCCAGGCGCCGACTGAATTGGCCAGTCTCGGTTACGATGCGGCAGCCGTTGCCATCGACTTGAAGCGGCGCGATCGGCTGGACTATGGCGGCATAACGAACGTCCAGGGCTTTCTCGGCGCCAACGGTCTATTCCGGTTTCGCCCTGACGGCACACCCCAACGCTCCCTGGCCATCATGGAAATCGACACACGCGAGGGCGCAGACGTGGTGTCGCCAGCCGGCACGAGTTTCACTCCTCCCGCCGGATAAGGGCTAACCCGCAGCGTCGAGCATGTCCGACAGGGCGTCGATGTCATCTTCGGTCAGCACGCCGCGGTGGTGATGGGTAATGATGCCACCCGGCGCGATGACAAACGTCTCGGGAACACCCGTCAGTCCAAATTCCAATCCACCCTGGCCCGTAGGGTCCAGGGCGAGACGTGTGAACGGATTGCCCCGTGCGGTCAGGAAGGTCCGCGCATTTTCTGGAGTGTCTTCATAAACAAGGCCGTGAATGCGGCCCGGATGGCGCTCTGCCAGTTCCATAAGGAGCGGATGTTCGACGACGCAAGGGGCGCACCAGCTTGCCCACAGGTTCACGACAATCGGCTGCCCGTCTGGTAGCGCCGCAAAGTTGATTGCGCTGCCGCCATCCATCGCTTCAAATACCATTATTGGGGCGTCGCGATTGGCCAGTTCAAAAGTCGGTTTGCGACCATCGAAAAGCTGGACCATCCCCAGCCCACCAAAGGCCAACAATGCCAGCAAGGGAAGGGCGAAGAGCCAACGCTTCATCGGCTCACGCCTCCTCGGCTTGGCGTTGCAGCCGCTCCAGACGGGCCTTCGCGCATCGCGCCCTGAGCAGCACAACACTCAAAAGTCCACCCAGGGTGAGCGCAGCCAGTCCATAGGCCGCGTAGATGTAGGGTGCGTGATCTTGAAATTCAGGCAGCATGGTCGTGGATGGTTCCGAAAGAGGGTCAGGTCGTGGCCTGGCGGAGCAGGAGGGCATCAGCTCGGCGCGTCATGACATCGGTGCGCATCCCTGTGAAGACCAGCGCCGTCATCAACAGTGTGTGCCCGAGCGCCCCGATCAGCAGCGGGTAAAGATAGGATGGGTCCATCGTTGGCCCATCAAGACGCACGACGCTGGCCGGCTGGTGCAGACTGGCCCAGATGTCGACGCTGAACTTGATGATCGGCACATTAATGGCCCCGACCATGGCGATGATTGCACCGGCACGGGCCGCTTTCTGGCGTGTGTCCATGGCAGCGCGGATGGCCATGTAACCGAGATACATGAAGAACAGGACCAACACCGAGACCATGCGAGCATCATCCCATTGCCACCATGTACCCCAGGTCGGCTTGCCCCAGATCGCGCCGGTGTAGAGGCAAATCGCCGTATAGGCCGCGCCGATGGGCGCGAGCGCCTTAGCGGCCGTGTCGGCCAGCTCGTGACGCCATATGAACCAGACAAAACTCGCCACCGCCATGCCCGCATAGGTTGCCATGGCAAGCCAAGCAGCGGGCACATGGATAAACAGTATGCGCGCGCTATCGCCCTGGTAAAGCTCGGGCGCGACAACGTAAAATGCCTGCCATAGGCTATAGGCGATCATCAGTCCGGCGAGGCCATAAAGCCAAGGTTGTGCGGCCTTGGAAAAAGCCATGAAGCGGTGGGGGTTGGCAAAAACCTGGATCATGTCTCGTCCTCTAATCAGCAGCAAGCTTCAGCGCGGCGGCCATGGCAAACGGCGCGACGGCCAGCGCGAACAGCGTGGATGCACCAAGATATAGCGCTTCGGGTGGCATTCCCGCAGCGTCAGATTGCAGCGTCATCGCGCCAAAGATCGCCGTTGGTACATAAAGCGGAAGCGCGATGAGCGCGATCAGCAATCCCCCGCGCCGCACCTGAGCGGTCAGTGCCGCGCCAACCCCGCCCCACAGGAAGAAGGCGAGCCCGCCCACACCGTAGGCCGCGCTGGCAGGCAGCAGGTCTGCCGGTGGAACCTGTAACATCAGGCCAAGCAGCGGCGTGATGAGCGCCAGGGGCAGGCCCGCAGCAATCCAGTGCGCCAGCGTCTTGGCCGCGGCGACGGCGCTGAGCGGCGCATCGGTCTGGATCCAGAGGTCCAGCGCGCCGTCTTCCAGATCGGCCTGGAACAGGCGCTCCATGGTGACGAGGGAGGAGAGGGCGAGGGCGACCCAGAGAATGCCCGGCCCAATGGCGGCGAGCTGTTCATTGCCCTGGCCGATCCCGAACGGCACGAGCATCGCCGCACCGGCGAAAAAGCCGACGGGCAAGAATGCGCCCGCACCGCCCGCCCAAGCCTCGGTTAGGGCTTGCCTGAAAGCGGAGGAGAGGGGGGCGGGGTTAGTCATGCTTGCGGAGTTTTCGCCAATGGACCAAGCCAAGGCCTTCAATAAAAGAGGCGGCGAGGACTCCACTTACTGCCGGCGATATTGGCGTGTTTCCAGCCCAATTCTGCCACCCAACGACGAAGAATGCCGCATATCCGATAAGGAAGGCTAGCGCTGTCCAAAGCGTTAGAAACAACCAGCTCAAAGCCGCACCTCCCCGCTCGGCGCGAAACCCGGCTCTCCGTGGATTGCGGCGACAACGGCGCCACCGCTGCTGCGGTGCGCTATAATATCGGCTTCGAGCTTCGCGCGGGCATCCACGTCCAGCGCGCTGAAGGGTTCATCTACAAGCCAGACGGGCCGGTCTTGCAGTTTCAGCCTCGCAAGGGCTGTGCGCTGGCGTTGGCCGGCTGACAATAGACGGGCGGGCACATCGGCAGGGCGCGCGAGGCCGGCCGCCTTCAGGGCACTATCCACATCGGCCTCCGCGCCCCAGGCCTTGGCCCAGAGCGCCAGATGCTGGCGCGGCGTCTCATGGGGCTTCAGCCCCGTGCGATGGGCGATCCAGTGGATCGGCTGCGGACGGCTGACCTCACCCGCCTCGGCCCGCGTCAGCCCGGCCAGGATGCGCAGGAGCGTCGTCTTACCCGCCCCGTTTGCCCCACGCAGGATGAGCGCCTCGCCTGCGCACACGCTCAGCGACACGTCCCTAAACAGGAGCCGCTCCCCGCGCGCGGCGGCGAGGTCAGTTGCGGACAGGAGCGCATCTGCCATGACAGGGGTGTTAGCCGGTTTCGTGCCAGACTGTCATCTGCGGCGCAGCGCGCTTCAGGTTTTCCAGTGCAGGGTCTGGGCCTTGTGGGGGTTTTGAAAAGGCACGCTCTCGGCGCGAGCCCTCTGCCAAGCTTTCTTATGGGCGAGATACCAAAGGAATTGCTTGTCACTGTCGCCAACCAGCGTGCCCTTACCGGGTTTGAAAGTTTCATTCTGGCGGCGCAAACCCATGATATTCACGTCCTGCTTCAGGAACGGTCCTGCCGCGAGCGGCGCCAGCGGTCGAATGAGGTCGAGGATCGGACTGTTCCAGAAAAAAATCTGCCGCAAGCGCGTGTTGCGATCGTCAATGGGCGTCAACGCAGTCAGGCCGAGCACAGTGTGCGCCTTGTTCTCGATATACTCCGCCCTGAGGCCTGGCATCCGGAACTCGATGCGCACGCGGATTTGGCCACCAATCAGCTTGTAGATATCTGAGTTCACCGGCGCATGGGGCATCATCGTCCAGCCGAAATCATTCGGCTCGAAGGGCTTTGTCTTCGGCTTCAGAATGCCATTGCCGCGCCAGAGCGGGCTCTTGTGAACGAACGGCGTGTGGGCCGGGTCCAGCAAGCCATAGGCGGCGTCATCCTGGTGAGCAGGAATCACGACATTCTCGCAGAACCGGACCTTCCCCTTCGGCCCGCCCAATTTATAGGGCTCAGACTTGGCATTCACCGGGCAATTCACACCCGGGTAGAAAAACCATACCAAGTCTTCGCTTTCGACGACTTTGGCGGGCCGGCCATCAAAGCGAGCCTCTATGCCACCTTTGCGCTGTCTTGCCAGCCTCAGCACGCCATTGCAGATCGGGATGTCACGCGGACGGCCCTGCTTCACATTACGCGACTGAGCCGCGACGTACCAAACGTCGGACATGAGCGTTTCTCCGACCGGTGAGGCCGTTTGGCTGTCAGGCTGCCTCAAATCGGCGGCAAGATCGCCCATCCCATTTGCTCCAATGAAAAGGTGTGGCCATGCCAGACCCCGATACACGAGCGCATGCTCGACTTAAACACCCAAGCGGGGAGATCAGGATGTGGCGGGACACTCTGAAGCAAAATCAATGAACGCTGCATCTGGTTCTGGAAAGGTCAGCGTCGCATCAGGACGTCCCGAAATCTTCAAATTGATCGATTTCCCGGTTATGATGGCATTGTAAACCCTGTTCCGCACGCTCTGTTCGCGCGGTTCAACCGATCCGTAATTCGGAAGCATTTTCCAAACATTGCTCTGGGCCGCTTGACCTTCAATCGTCATGCGCACGGTGCGCAAACGGGCCCGGCGTGTTTCACTGTCAATGGCTTCACCAAAGTCCATGGGCCGTGTTGCGAGCGCTACCCCAAGGCCTGAGATCTCATTGCATGTAATCATTGCGCCGAGGATGTTTGGATCGCTGGTGTAGACGACCTGCAAAGATTCTGCTTCAGGTTCGTCAAATTCCAGGGTGCGAAGCGTCCAACTCGACGTTGACGCTGTCTCAGCGCCGTCGCCGTCTTCGAACGCCGACGTGTCGGCCGATGCCAGCGTCCCCATCCCAATGGCCAAAATTGCTGCAAGAATTACCTGGCGTTGCATAATATCCCTCTCAAAAAGAATAGTACTTTGAAGCCCTGTCTCACCGCGCATCAGATTTAGCGTTATTCGATAAATATTCAAGCTTTGATTCTGGAGGGCTCAATTGCCCCGTGTCACGGAACACAGCTCAGCAAAGCGTTCGAAGTTTTGGTCAGGCGCTGGCAGAGAGACAGTCCAATCGGCCCGACCAATCATCTTCAAATCGATGGTGGTCTGGGTGATCGCAGCATTGTATATCCGCGCGTTGAGAGATCGGCTCTGGGGCTCGACCGTCTTCAGATCAGGCATGAGCAGCCACGGTCTGGATTCATAGCCCCTATCGCCGAAACGGCTGTGAATGGAGCCGTGAAGAAAGCCATGGTCATCGCGGCGAAGAGCCGTTTCATTGTTGTCTTTGTCCCTGGATACAGTCCCAGCGCAAAAAAGCAGCAAGAGTAGCAGGCCATAAAGCGTCAGGTGCGCCGCTTTGGTCTCATTGCCGCCATGGCAAAGCAGGTCTACACAGGCGGCAATCCAAAACAAAACAGATTGCGGGGTTTTTCGCCATGGCTTCATTCGACAGCTTTAAGTCCAAACGCACGCTGACCGCCGGCGGAAAAAACTACAGCTATTATTCACTCGAGGCGGCCTCTGAAAATGGCCTGGGCGACGTCTCGCGTCTGCCGGCTTCGCTTAAGGTGCTCCTGGAAAACCTCCTGCGCTTTGAAGACGGCAAGACCGTCACCAAGGACGACATTGTCGCCATGGCAAACTGGCTGACCGACAAGGGCAGCGCCAAGCATGAAATTGCCTATCGTCCGGCCCGGGTGCTTATGCAGGACTTTACCGGCGTGCCTGCCGTGGTTGACCTTGCGGCCATGCGTGATGCCGCTCAAAAGCTCGGCGCGTCGGCAGAGGCCATCAATCCACAAGTGCCTGTTGACTTGGTGATCGACCACTCGGTGATGGTGGACCATTTCGCCAGCCCGGACAGCTTCGTGAAAAACGTCGAGCGAGAATATGACCGCAATGGAGAGCGCTACGAGTTCCTGCGTTGGGGCAGCTCTGCGTTCGAGAATTTCCGCGTCGTCCCGCCCGGCACAGGCATCTGCCACCAGGTAAACCTCGAATATCTCGGCCAGACGGTTTGGACCAAGGAGGAGGATGGCGAGACCATAGCCTACTTCGACACCTGCGTTGGGACCGACAGCCATACCACCATGATCAACGCCCTCGCCGTGCTCGGCTGGGGCGTGGGCGGCATCGAGGCCGAGGCGGCCATGCTGGGCCAACCGATCTCCATGCTCATTCCGGAAGTGATCGGCTTCAAGCTAAACGGTGCCCTGCCTGAAGGCGCCACCGCGACCGACCTGGTACTCACCGTCGTGCAAATGCTCCGGGAAAAGGGCGTTGTTGGCAAGTTCGTTGAGTTCTACGGCCCGGGACTGGCCAATCTCACCCTCGAAGACCAGGCAACGATCTCCAATATGGCGCCGGAATATGGCGCGACCTGCGGCTTCTTTCCGGTTGATAATGAAACGATCACATACCTGACCGACACTGGCCGCGAGACAGGCCGGGTCGCACTGGCCGAAGCCTATGCCAAGGCACAAGGCTACTGGGCGCCAGATATGGACGACCCGGTCTTCACAGACACGATCGCGCTAGACCTGGCCAGCGTGAAGCCGTCGATCTCTGGCCCAAAGCGGCCGCAGGACCGCGTCCTGCTGGACGAAGCCGATATCCGCTTTACCGAAGCCATGTCCAAGGAATTCAGCAAGGCTGGCGACGCCTCCAATCCGACCGCCGTGGCCGGTGAGGATTATACTGTCGACCATGGCGATGTGTTCATTGCTGCGATTACCTCTTGCACCAACACATCCAACCCATCGGTGCTGATCGGTGCAGGCTTGCTTGCGCGCAATGCCGCCGCAAAGGGCCTGACGCGGAAACCATGGGTGAAGACTTCATTCGCACCCGGGTCCCAAGTCGTAACCGACTATATCGCCAAGGCGGGCCTGCAGGATGATCTGGACGCGCTTGGCTTTAACCTTGTGGGCTATGGCTGCACAACGTGTATCGGCAATTCCGGTCCCCTTCCCAAGGCTTTGGCCGACGCCATCGCCGAAGGGGATCTGGTGTCATGCTCGGTCTTGTCGGGCAACCGGAATTTCGAGGGTCGCATCGGGCCGGACATCAAGGCAAATTATCTTGCTTCCCCGCCCCTGGTGGTCGCCTATGCTATTGCCGGGTCCTTGCGGATTAATGTCGCCAAGGATCCAATCGGTCAGGACCAAGACGGCAATGACGTTTACCTTCGGGACATCTGGCCCTCCAATGCGGAGATCCAGTCGGTTATGCGCGAGGCCGTGACACCGGAGATGTTCTCCAACCGGTATTCTAATGTCTTCAAGGGCGATGAGCACTGGCAGGGCATCGAGGTGTCAGGTGGTCAAACCTATGACTGGCCGATGGCGTCGACCTATGTTCAGAACCCGCCCTATTTCGAGGGCATGGGCTTGAATCCCGAAGCACTGACAGATGTAAAAGAGGCTCGCGTGCTGGGCCTCTTTGCGGACTCAATCACGACCGACCACATCTCTCCGGCGGGCAATATCAAGGCTGATAGTCCGGCTGGCGACTATCTTCGCGAGCACCAGGTTCCCGTGCTCGAGTTTAACTCATACGGCGCACGGCGCGGCAACCACCAGGTGATGATGCGCGGCACCTTCGCAAACATTCGCATCAAGAACCAGATGGTACCCGGCGTCGAAGGCGGCTATACCATACATCACCCGTCCGGCGACCAGATGGACATTTACGACGCTGCCACGCGCTATCGCGAGGAAGGCCGCGAACTGGTGATTTTTGCCGGAGACCTTTATGGGAATGGATCCTCACGCGATTGGGCCGCCAAGGGCACCGTGCTTCTCGGCGTGCGCGCTGTGATCGCAGGCAGCTTCGAGCGGATTCACAGGTCCAATTTGATCGGCATGGGCGTCCTGCCGCTTGAGTTTGCAAAAGGCCAGAGCTGGACCGGTCATTCGATCACGGGCGACGAGACGGTATCAATCGCAGATATCGACACCCTGAAACCGCGCCAGAACCTCAAGATTCAAGTAAGGCGGGCCTCGGGCGAGACCTTTGAAGTCGACACCGTGGTCCGGATCGATACCGAGAACGAGATGGATTATTATCGCAATGGCGGCATCCTCCATTACGTCCTGCGGAACCTCGCCAATGAGGCGGCCTAGGCAAGACTAAGCCCTGCCCCTTCACTGGATCACCATAGGAGGGGCAATCTTGCGGCCATCACGACCGTTTGATTTCCCCGTCAGACAGCAGTCTTCTAAGTGCAGATGATGAAAAAACATTTTGCCATTCTTGCTGCCGTTTTTGCCGCGGCCTTGCCCGTATCGGCTGAACCGATCCTGGTCGAACTCTTCGCGTCCCAAAACTGTACAGCCTGTCCACGCGCCCATGAGACATTGGAGCAGGTGCGCGCAGAACGCGACGATGTCCTGATCCTCACCTGGTCGGTAGACTATTGGGACTATCTCGGCGAGCCTGACCCCATGGCTATGGAGATGTCTTCCGAACGCCAGGCGGCCTATGCGGATATATTCAACTTGCGCGGGCCCTATACACCCCAATCCGTTTACAATGGATCAGAGCAGTGCCCAGGGAACAAACCACGTCAGGTCTCCCGCCGACTGGCGAGCGCTGAGGAAGTACGCGCAGCACAGGCCGAGCGTGATATGCCTATGTCGATGGTCTCATTTCGGGAAACTGAAAAAGGGTGGGCCGTCAGCGTGCCACCAGGCCTGAAAAGCGATGTACACCTGATCCAGTTCCGAACCGATGGCGACCATGAAACCGACATGGTCCACCCTGTTACCGGCTTCACCAAACTCTCACACCTACCCTTCGGTGGGGCAGTCTCAACGGCACCCCTGTGCGACAGCGGATGCGCCCTCGTCGTCCAGGCGCCGGGACATGGCGCGGTCTATGCGGCCCAACGACTGCAATAGGGCTGTCATAAAAACTTAGTTCATTTGCCGCTGTTCAGGCGGGTCCTGACGCCTATTCTGTCGCTCAGATAGATTTGATGGATGGGGCCCCTATGCTCGCTTCGCGCCGCAATTTCCTCCGCTCTTCCTCGGCCATGGCCGCAGCCGCCCCGGCATTCGGCGCGTTGTCTGGATGCACCACTTCGGAGCCTAGAACCGCCTATAGCGCCCTGGTGGCGGATCCAGATGGATGGCTGAACTTGCCAGAGGGCTTCTCGTACACACGCTTCTCACTCACTGGAGAACAAATGAGCGATGGCCTGTTCGTGCCGACCAGCCATGATGGCATGGGCTGTTTCCCCGTCGAGGGGGACGCTGATCGCTGCCACCTGGTGCGCAACCATGAAGTGAACGCCGATGACCCCGAGGCGGGGCCGTTCGGCGAAGGGTTCGCTGGCCTCTCCAAGCTAGATCGCGCCGAACTTTATGATTTTACAACCAATGGCGCACCGCTGGGCGGCGGCAACACCACCCTGCTCTACAATGTGAAAACCAAACAATTGGAGCGCAGCCACCTTTCGCTGGCTGGCACGGAACGCAACTGTTCCGGCGGGATCACACCTTGGGGCAGCTGGCTTTCGTGTGAGGAATCCATCAACACTGCTGGTAAAGGCGCCCAGCGTGACCATGGCTATGTCTTCGAAGTACCAGCCGCCGCAACGGGCCGCGCCGCGCCATTGCCCCTTCGGGCCATGGGCCGGTTCAACCATGAGGCCGCCGCCATCGATCCACGCACCGGCATAGTCTACCAGACCGAGGACGAATACGATGGACTGTTCTATCGCTTCCTTCCTGCGGCACCCGGAGAGTTGGTCCGCGGCGGGCGCCTCCAGGCCTTGGCCCTTATGGATCAGGCCAGCGCCGACACCCGCAACTGGGACACTAGGGCGATTGTTCAAGACCAGAGCTTCCCTGTGCGCTGGATCGACATAACCGACGTGGAAAACCCCGATGGCGACTTGAAGGATCGCGGCTTTTTCTCAGGCGCAGCCCGTTTTGCCCGCGGCGAAGGTCTCGCCTGGGCGATCCAGCGGGATGGCGCATCGGCGTATTTTGCCTGCACCAATGGCGGCGCGGCCAGGGTTGGCCAGATCTGGCGCTACACGCCCAGCCCGTTTGAAGGGACAGCGCGCGAAGCCGAAACCCCCGGAATCCTGACGCTGCACTATGAGAGCCAGACAGCATCAGACCTGGACTACTGCGATAATATTGTCGCCTCTCCATGGGGCCATTTGA
>JBCCTK010000092.1:0-13403 GCA_039198685.1 Pseudomonadota bacterium
CGGGGTGTGCGCGCTGGTAATATACCGTTGGTTCCGGGCGTGCCGACGCCGCCGCTGCTCTTGCAGCTCAAGCGTCCCATGGTGGTTGGGTTAAAGATCAGTGCAGAGCGTCTTGTTCAAATTCGGCGCCAGCGGCTCTTATCACTCAACGAGTCTCCTGAAACGTCTTACGCGGACGAAGCCGCCGTCCAGGATGAAGTCACACAGGCCAATCGTCTCTACCAGAGAAACAAATGGGTTGTGATCGACGTCTCCCGAAAATCTGTTGAAGAAACGGCGGCAGCGATCCTGAACAAACTCAATGATCGCAGGGGCCATTAATGGATGTGGTCCTCGCTTCAGGCAGTGCTTCGCGCCGCGCTTTGCTTGCCCATGCGGGTGTGACAGCAGATGCGGTGAAACCGGGTGTAGACGAAGAGGCCCTAAAGACAGCACTGCGCGCTGAAGGCGCCAGCGTCCGCGACCAGGCGATGGCCCTTGCAGAAATGAAGGCGATCCGGATCTCCCGTGTTCGCGCTGGACTGGTGATCGGTGGCGACCAGATGCTCGCGCTGGGAAAGGATGCATTCGACAAACCGAGAGATCTACTTGGCGCGCGGGACCATCTAAGAGCGTTATCGGGCCAAACCCACACCCTTGAGACCGCGCTGGTGGTTTGTGAAGGCGGCGCTCCCGTATGGCGCCATCTTTCACGTCCAAGGTTGACGATGCGACCCCTGACAGAGTCGTTCATTGATTCCTATGTCGAGACCTGTGGCGAGGCTTTGTTATCAACGGTAGGCGCATATCAACTTGAGAGCTTGGGCAGTCAGCTCTTCACACATATTGAGGGAGATTACTTCTCAATATTGGGTCTGCCACTGTTGCCGCTCCTTGAGTATTTGCGCGTTCGAGGTGTTCTGAAGGCGTGACTAAGCTGTACGGCGTAATTGGCGACCCAATCGCACAATCCCTTTCCCCACTGATCCACAGGGGTTGGATGCGCGACCTGGCATTGGATGCTGACTATCGCGCGTTTCAAATCCCGACTGGACAGGCCATTTCTGGTTTGACAGCCTTGGAGCGCGAAGGTGTGCGCGGGTTGAATGTAACGATGCCGCACAAAGGTGCTGTGCTGCCGGCCTGCGCCGAGATGAGCAAACTGGTCGCCATGTTGGGCGCGGCCAATACGCTCACACGCAGCCAGGACGGCACGTGGCGCGCAGACAATACCGACCGTGATGGTTTCCTTGAAGATTATTCGGAATTTGTGGGCGGCGGCTTTGATGGGGCACGCATTCTCATATTAGGCGCTGGCGGTGCGGCCCGTGCGGTCGTCCATGCCTTGCACCATGCCGGTGCCGATCTTGTCATTGCAAATCGCACGAAGGGCCGCGCAGAAGATATGTGCGCTCAGTTCGCCCTGCCCTTGAAACGTGCCATTGGTCTAGACCAGCTTGCAGACGCCATGGATTTTGCTGAAGGACTGATCAACTGCATCAGCCTCAAGGACGCAGGTGCATCCTTCACACTCCCCGATGGCGATGGACGACCCTTCTACGATTTATCCTACGGTCCCGATACCGATGCGGGTTTGACCCAAGCCGCCCACAAAGGCTGGGTCACGCGCGATGGAATTGGTATGCTGGTCGGGCAGGCCGCCCTCTCTTTTGAAATCTGGCACGGCGTTCAACCCAACCGACAAATCGCCGTCGGGCGCTGCCGAAATGCTCTGGAGGCGCTGAAATGATCCGCCTCGGTCTTACAGGATCAATCGGTATGGGAAAGTCCGCAACGGCCCAGATGTTCCGCGAGGTGGGCGCTGCGGTCTATGATGCCGACGCCGCTGTTCACAGCATTTACCAACCCGGTGGAAGCGCCGTTGACCCTGTCAGCGCTGCCTTCGAGGGTGTGCTCGATACGGAAGGCGGCATTGACCGGGATGCCCTGCGCTCCAGGGTTTTGGGAGATTCCGCTGCGATCTCCCGTCTCGAATCCATCGTTCATCCCTTGGTCGGACTGACCCAACTCGAATTTCTCCAGTCGCACATGGACAAGGGCGCTGCCTATGTTGTCTTGGATGTCCCTCTTCTTTTTGAGACCGGTGGCGACACCCGGTGTGATTACGTTGCCGTGGTGAGTGCGCCTGCGGCCGTCCAGCGCGAACGCGTTCTTGCGCGTGGAGAGATGGATGATACCCAATTCGAGGCGATTGTTGCCAAACAGGTTCCCGATTCTGACAAACGCGCGAAAGCGGATTTTGTGATCAGTTCTGCATTCGGATTTGAATTTGCGCGCGCACACGTGCATGCGATCGCACACTTGATGAATCGTTTGGCTGGGGAGGCTTCAAATGACTGAATCCAATCGCGAGATTGCGTTTGACACGGAGACGACAGGGCTTGACCCAAACAATGGCGACCGGGTGATTGAAGTTGGCGCCGTCGAACTGGTCAATCATGTGCCCACGGGCAAGACGTTTCGTATGCTTATCAATCCAGGTCGAGACGTGTCCGAGGCCACCGTGCGCATCACCGGCCTGACCGATGACATCCTGGCCGACAAGCCGACTTTTGAGGACCCGACGGTCGTCGATGCCCTGATTGATTTCATAGGCGACGCACAGATCGTGGCGCACAATGCCAATTTCGATAAGGGTTTCCTGAATATGGAGCTTGAGCGCTGTGGAAAGGCCACTTACCCGGAGGCGCGCTGGACCGATACACTGACGATGGCGAAAAAACGTTTTCCTGGGGCCCCTGCGAGTCTCGATGCGCTTTGCCGACGCTTTGATATTTCCCTGGATGGCCGCACCCTGCACGGCGCTTTGCTTGATGCACAACTCTTGGCTGATGTTTACCTTGAATTGTTGGGAGGGCGTGCTCGGGCTTTTGAATTTGCCGCAAAGGATAGCGCCTCAAGCGATGGAACCCGTGAACCGGCACGCCAAAGACCCAAACCCCTTTCAAGCCAAGTGTCTGAGGACGAAAAAGCGCTGCATGATGCCTTCATCGCCGCCATGGGTGAAAACGCGCTTTGGCGGCGATACGGTTAGCCGTTTAATTTTGCGGTTGCCGCGGTGGCATCGGCATATTTGGCTGCGGCGGTCCATCGGCCTGGTTACGCTCTTTTTGAGATCGGTAAAGCTGTACAAAATCAACGGGATCGATAAGCAATGGCGGAAAACCACCCTCACGGGTGATGTCGGCGATGAGGCGCCGTGCAAACGGAAACAACATGCGCGGGCAATCAATCAAAAGCGCAGCTTCTGCGTCGGCTTCGGACATGCCGATGACCTGGAACACACCGCCATAATCGAGTTCTGTAAGAAAAAGCGTCGCGGTTTCGGTATGCGCTTTCGCCTTCAGTTTGAGGCTGACTTCGAAAATCCCATTTCCCTGTTCGTGGGGCACCGCGCTCACATCGATACCCAGATCAATGTTTGGGCGTTCATCAGCGGTTTTATTACCGGGATTCTCGAATGAAAGATCTTTCACATACTGGCTCATGGCCCGCAATTGTGGGCCGTTTTGGCCGGATTGTGCAGGGCCTGGCCCTATCGGTGCGCTGGTATCGCTCATGGGTCCTCGCTTGAGAAATATAGCCCGGCGGCTAACATGCCTCAGCCAGGCGGGCAACGCTCACTGGTATAGCGGCCAGGAATGCCCTATCTAATTAGTTGCGCGCCTCAATTATGCTGGAAATTTGAATGCTCGAAGTCCTGATCCTCGCAGCCATCGCGTTGTTCGTCCTGTCGCGGCTCTATGTGGCGTTAGGGCGCGATGATGGTCCCCCAGAGGGAACAACGCGTGGTGAACCCGAAGCTGTTCAGGCCGCTCCAAATCAGGGCGACCCGTTACAACCGGCCTCCAGCGCGGAGAGTTCGCCGGATATAGAACCCAGTTTTACCGGTCCTGCCGCTGGAGGATTAGAAGAGATTTACCGCGCGGATCGAGCGTTCAACCCCCGTGCCTTTCTTCACGGAGCGCGCAGTGCTTACGAAATGATCGTGGAGGCCTTTGCCGAAGGGGATCGCGGTACACTGCGCCCACTCCTCGACGATGATGTCTATGAAGCATGGGACGCTGCTATATCCAGCCGCGAATCGACCGGCGAGGAGCCCTGGCGTCTATTGCGTATCAAAAAGGCTGAGATTGAGGACGCAGGCCTAACGGACGGTGTGGCGCGAGTCATGGTTCTTTACGAGGCTGAACTCGGCGATGGTGAAAAAACAAAAATTGCCAAAGAGATCTGGACCTTCATGCGCACGATCACGTCCAGCGATCCAAATTGGCTGTTGGATGATGTTGAAATCGCTGCCTAGGCGCGTGTATTTAACGCTATAGCGTTGACATCGACAGGCTTGCTTTATGTGTATGCGGTTCCTGGGCCTACTCGTCTTGCTTGTGTGGCTCTTGTCGGGATGTGCCACATCCCCACCAGTTCAACACGCCACGCAGCCCCAAGCACGCGATCTAGAACCAGCCCCAATGCTTGCAGCTCCCGCGCGCGAGCCCACGAGGTTTGACGCGCTGAAGGCTTGGGATGGCGCGTCGCTGGTAGCCGGTGCCACAGCGTTGCTCAGGAGTTGCGAAGGGTTGGCCCAGCGTGATCGCGCTGAATGGCTGTCGGCACAGGCGACATGGGCCGGAACCGTAGGAGAGTGGCAGCCCATTTGCGCCAGCCTCTCAAGCACAGGCGCGGACAGTGCCTCTGCCCAGAAGGTTTTTGAGGCGCTTATGGTTCCGGTGGAAATAAGCGCGAGCGATGGGGCTTCCCGTTTCACAGGGTATTTCGAGCCTTTGATTGAAGCTCGCCGGATTCCCCAGCCCGGTTTTACAGCGCCGGTTCCAGGCCCGCCAACGGATTTGGTTCAATCGCCAACCGGTCCCCTTCAACGCCGTGCCGATGGCACGACCCGTCCCTATCCGGCGCGCGCCGAGATTGAACCCGAATTGGATCAGGTATTGGGGTATGCGCACCCCGCAGATGTCTTCTTCCTCCAGATTCAGGGATCCGGTAGACTGCTTTTTGGCGACGGAACAACGGTGCGTGCTGCCTATTTTGCGCACAATGGTCAACGCTTCCGGTCGACGGCCAACTGGCTTCTGGATCGCGGAAAAATCACACGGGGCGAGGCTTCCATGCAGGGCATTCGAGCGTGGATGGACCGGGTCAGCCTGGCTGAAGCCCAAGCCGCGATGAACGCCAATCCCCGCTTTGTCTTCTTTCAGGCCCTCCCCGAAGGCGACCCCACTCTCGGACCCAGGGGCGCAGCGGACCTGCCGCTGACGCCGTTTGGCTCCATGGCGGTGGACCGCGACTATCATGCCTTGGGCGTGCCCTACTTGGTGGAAACCAATGCACCAGGCTTGGGCGGATCATGGCGCGGTATCCTCGTGTCCCAAGATACGGGCGGGGCCATTAAAGGCCCCGTGCGCGGGGATATCTATTTCGGCACGGGTGATGACGCTGGGACACGCGCTGGCACCATGAACGCTCCAGGGCGACTTTGGGCGCTCTTGCCCCGTGCCACAGCAGAGCGATTGCTGCTTCTGGATACTGCAGAATCAACCAACGACCAGATTGTCCTTCGAGCTCGCCTGCCCTAAATCCGCGCCATGGCCGGACGTAAACTTACACCCACTGAACAGCGTGGCTGGGCGCGTGTGACCCAGTCCATCCGGCCGCTAAACGGCGTTCAGATTCAGGCGCCTGAGCAAGCTGATCTGGAATCTGAGATCGAGTCTTTGAAGGCGGCGCCGAAACATGGGGTTCGAGCACCAATTCGGACTGAACCCTCCAAACCAGTGTCCAGACCAGCAATACCAGCAGCCCTTCGCGACCGCGAACGGAGAGTTCGGCGAGGACAGCTGGAAATCGACGCATACATAGACTTGCATGGGCTGACCCAATCCCAAGCTGACCGGCGCCTGCCTGCATTCCTCCTGAACCAGAGGCGCAATGGGGCACGGTGTGTTTTGGTGATTACGGGCAAAGGCCGGGGCGGCGAGGGCATCTTGCGCCGGAATTTCCTGGATTGGCTCACCAGTGGACGGGCCAGCGATCAGGTCTCCGGCTATGCTACGGCTCACATCCGCCATGGCGGAAGCGGCGCGTTCTACGTGTTTTTGCGCCGACTTTAGCCCAGCACTTCGCCGAGAAACTGGCGGAAGCTGGACCAGCTTCTCTTGTCTGCCGCCGCTTCATAGACCGTACCCATCTCCGGATTGTTCGCACCCGGAGTCGTGAAGGCGTGCATGGCCGTTCCGAACCCATAAAGCTGCCAATCGGCTTCAGCGGCTACCATTTCCTCTGACAGCCCCATCACGTCTTCAGGTTTGGCCATCGGGTCCAGCCAGCCATGATAAGCGATCACTTTTGCGTCGATTTTATAGTCAGAAAGGTTGGTGGGCGCGCCGAACAGGCCGTGGAAGCTAGCCACACCAGCGACATCCATCCCGGCCCGAGCCATATCCAGGACGCAGAGACCTCCAAAGCAGAACCCCGCAGCCGCGCGGGCGCTGGTATCCACGCCCTCAAGCGTTTTGGCATGCTCTACGGCGCCATTCAGGCGGGCCTGAAGTTCGGCGCGATCTTCCACCAGAGGCATCATCAGCGCCTGATTTTCCTCAACCGTGGTTCCGCGCTTGTCCGTGCCGTAAACGTCGATGGCAAAAGCAGCATAGCCCAGTTCAGCGGCGATCCTGTCTGCCTTCCCCTGCTCATAATCGGATTGACCGGCCCAGGCATGGGCGACGAGGACCACCTTGGCCGCTGGACCATCTGGCAGCGCGAGGTATCCGTCATAGGACGCCCCGCTGACATCATATTTGAACGAACGTGATGTGATACCCAAGATTGCGTCCTCCATATTGGCAGAAGTTTCATGTTTTCATGCACAAGAAGTGTGCTTGATGCCACTGGAATCGATCGGCCAAGGCCGTTAAATCGGTCTCAGGGGTTCGGGTAAGATCAGTGGTAGGCTTGCATGCTCGTTCTAAAGTCCCTTTTCAAATCCTATAACGGTAAGCGCGCCGTGGATGGGCTTTCGCTGGACGTGGGCAAAGGCGAAGTCATCGGCTTCCTCGGGCCCAATGGTGCAGGCAAATCGACCACGATGCGGATGATCTCCGGCGTGATGTTGCCTGACAGCGGCGACGCATCGATTGATGGTCACTCGATCGTCACGGCGCGGCGCAGCGCCCAAGCCGCGTTGGGTTACCTGCCTGAGGGGGCGCCGCTCTACCGCGACATGACCCCCCCTCAGTTTCTGAATTTTCTCGCCAGTGCGCGGAACCTGCCGAAGGGCGATCGCGCCGACCTCGTCGACAAGGCGATTGCGGATGCCCGGATTTCGGCTGTGGTGGCAAAGCCGATTTCGGCCCTGTCAAAGGGGTATCGCCGCCGGGTGGGCCTGGCTGGGGCAATCCTGCACGATCCGCCCGTATTGGTGCTTGACGAGCCCATGGACGGCCTTGACCCCAATCAAAAACGGGCCGTGCGCGCACTCATTGCCCGGATGGCGCCGGAAAAAGCGATCTTGATATCGACCCATACGCTCGAAGACGTGCCGGCGCTTTGTTCCCGCGTGGCAATTATCGACCAGGGCCGTATCGTTGCCGATGCGGCCCCCGCGGCTCTCGCAGGCAATGAGACACTGGAAGCCGCGTTTACCCAACTGACCGACCAGAGCGAAGCCGCCGCCGCATGATAGACGCGTTGACCACGCCGTTCAGGGGCCTGAAAGCGGCTTTCTCGCGGGAGATCCGCGCCTATTTCGTTGCGCCAGTAGCCTATGTTTTCATTACAGTTTTCCTGGTCGCTCTTGGGCTGTTCACCTGGGAAGGTGCGCGTTTCTTCGATACCGGTAGCGTGGACCTGGCCGCCTTTTTCACATGGCATCCCTGGTTGTACATGATCTTCTTGCCAGCCCTTGCTATGCGCCTGTGGGCCGATGAGCGGGCCCTTGGAACCGATGAGTTGCTTTTGTCGCTGCCCGTGTCCCTTCCTGGAGTGGTGCTTGGCAAACTCCTGGCGGCTTGGTCGGTTGCTGCCGTGGCGCTGTTGTTTACCGTGCCTATGTGGGTGACGGTCAATATCCTGGGTCGTCCGGACAATGTTGCCATTGCGCTGACCTACCTTGTCAGCCTCATCATGGCAGGCGCCTATTTATCCATTGGTGCAGCGGCATCGGCTTTGACATCCCGCCAGGTCACGGCGTTCGTCCTTTCAGTCGTGGTGGCTTTCCTGTTCACCGCGGCCGGTTGGCCTCTGGTTCTTTCGGGTATTTCCGGAGTGGCGGGACCGGGCGTTGCAGACGGTGTGGCGACGTTCTCGTTCCTGACGCATTTCGAAGCGGCTCAGAATGGCGTCCTTGAGGTGCGCGCCATTTTCTTTTTCGCGAGCGTGATTGCTGTCTTCGCCGCGCTGAATGGCCTTTGGGCGGCCCGGAGGCGGGTGCCATGACCGCTTTGACCGGTCGCGCCTGGCCCACATTGACAGCGATTGCGCTGATTGCGCTCTTTGTTTTGGCGAACCTCGCCTTGCAGCCCCGGCTTGCCAATGCGCGGGCCGATTTCACTGAGCGCAAGCTTTACACGCTGACGGACGCCACCCGCGACACTCTGAAATCGGTCGCCGAGCCGATCACCGTTACGCTGGTTTATTCCCGGCGCGTCGGGCAGGACTATCCACGAATTCGCGCCCATGCTGCCCGGGTAAGAGAGCTTTTGGATGCCTATGCCGGCGCAAGCGGCGGGCGTGTTCGCCTTCGGGAATTGGATGCAACACCGTTTTCGGAAGCAGAAGACGTGGCCCTCGCGGCCGGGCTGACGGCTGTGCCGACCCAAGGGACAGACCCACTTTACTTTGGACTCATCGGTCGAAACAGCGTTGACGATGAGCGTATCATACCATTCCTGGCGCCAGAACGGGGCGGCACCTTGGAATACGACCTGACGCGTATGGTGGCGCGGCTCGATGACCCGTCTCCAGCGCGCGTTGGTCTTGTCTCCAGCCTGCAGGGCTTGCAGGGCGATGGCATCGAGACAGGCTACGCCGTTCTGCGCGATATGAGGCGCTCTTATGGTTTGGAGCGGATCGATGGCGCGTTTGCGCGCTTGCCCGAAGACCTGGACGTTCTCGTGCTGGCCCACACACAGCCACTGGAAGACTACCAGTACTGGCTGATCGACCAATTTGTCCTGCGCGGTGGTCGATTGATATGGCTGGTTGACCCGGCGGCGAAAGTGGCGGGCAGCGGTGGGATATTTAGTGTGGATCCAACGCCGCAGACCAGTGGTCTCGGGATCCTTGGTCGGCATTGGCAGGTGGTGCTTGCCGAGGGCGCTGTCGCCGATGCCGGCAATGCTTTGCCGGTCCAGACCGTTTCACCTGACGGGCGCAGCAGCATTGTCGGGCAACCTCTGTTCATCGCAGTGGTGCCAGCCAATATGTCACGAACCGATCCCATTACGTCTGAGTTGCCACGGTCTGTGAACCTTGGCGCGCCGGGGGCTCTCTTCGTGGCGTCGACATCTCCCTTTGAATCAGAGAGTCTCATTTCAACTGGGCCTGCACCCTCTTTCATACCCGCTGACCAGGCCGCCGGGGATATGGCGCCGCAAAGCGTCTTGTTGGCGTATGATACGCTGGATGGTCCACTCAGTCTTGCCGTTCGGCTCACGGGTTCAGCAAGCACGGCCTTCCCGAACGGGCCTCCGCCTTTGCCATTGACCGGTGATCCTGTGGAAGATGAATTGCTGCGGGCCGAGGCGGCAACCGCTCAACCGCACATTGCCAGTGCCGAGCGCGAAGCCGCCATCGTCATCATCGCCGATGCCGACTTTGTAGATGATGGCTTTTATATCAATCCCACGGGCGGCGCCGTAATCGCCGACAATGGTGCGTTCCTGCTCAATGCGATCGATGCCCTGACCGGGATTGAAGGCCTGCTGGAGCTTCGGTCGCGAGCGGAAAGTCTACGACCGATGACGCGGGTTGAAGACATGCGAGAGGCCGCCGAAGCTGAGTTTTTTGAAGAACAGGCGCGATTGGAAGAACGGCTTTTTACATCCCAGTCAGAATTGGATGCATTCCAGTCCGATCTTATCGCGGCCGCTGCGTCTGGCGGTGATCTGGAGGCGGGGCTTTCGATTGAGGAGCGCGCTGAGTTGCAGGCCTTGCGCGCTGATATCCTGGAAACGCGGGCGCGGCTGCGTGACATAGAGAAGGGTTTTCGCAGTGAGATTGACCAGCTTGAGGCAATCTTGAAGGCTGTCAATATTTGGGGCGGCGCTTTGCTGGCCGTGCTGTTGGGCCTGGTCATCTGGTGGCGGGGGCGGCGCGCATGACCGTCCCTTTTGCGATTCGCAGACAGCGTGGGCGCACGCTCTTGGCCCTATGCGCTGCCAGCGCTTTCATGGCGGGTCTTTTGGGATTACAGGCGCTGACATCGGGTGAAACGTTGGAGCGTCACCCGCGCTCAGGAGCGGCTGTGCTGGCTGGGCTTGATCCCGTCGCCAGTGTTGCGCGCATAGATGTTCGGCTCGCCGATGGATCCTACGCGCTGGTGCGATCTGGCCAATCATGGCGACTGGACAGTGAGGTCGGGTATCCAGCGCGTCAGGACCGTGTTGGCGCCTTTTTGACGGGACTGAGCGAGCTATCCTGGGGGGCTGCCAAGACCCAGGACCCAAGAAAACTTAACCAATTGGGGTTGGCTGATCCGGATTCGGGTGGAAATGGTGCTGAAGTCCTGTTGCGCACAGAAGGCGGCGACATTTTGGCCGATTTCATCGCCGGTCGGCGCGATGGGGCGTTGTATCTGCGAAACCGTGGCGAACAGGTGTCGTTCAGCGCAGAGGGGGATTTGCCGCCTCTGAACAGTCGCCGATCCTGGCTTGACTTCGATGTCATTGCCATGGTCCCCGATGCCATTGCTGGTGTTGTTCTAGAGACGCCAGAGGGCGAGCGATTGCACCTGGTTCGTCAACCGGAGGGCGGTCCGCGCGATTTCATTCCTGGACCGGCCCATACGCGCGAGCGATTGGTTAGCCGCCTTGCTGCCGCCACTCCGGCGCTCGCCCTTTCGCGCTTTTCGCCGCTTGATGTAAAGCCCGACACAGCGTTGGAGACGGCGCCCCTGGCGCGCCATACGACCTTGACCAAAGATGGTCTCGAAGTGGTGGCAGAAGCGTACGAAGAAACCGATGGCCTCTATCTCACAATCCGGGCCGTTGAAGCTGCCGAAGGCGCTCGCAGAGCCGAGGACATCAATGCACGCGCACTGGGTTGGGCCTTCAGGCTCAGTCGCTATGACTGGGGTGATTACACGGTGTCGATCTCCGATATTGTCGAACGGTCGATTGTCGATCCTCCAACCGATTAAAGCATTGGTCTCTCAAATGCTTTAGGTCGGAATGCGCCCTGCAGTTTCAGTTAAAAGAACCCCCTCTCAGTCCAAGAGGAGCCAAGTGGCCGGCGGGTCATCCGCCAGCGCTTGATTTGGGCGATCAGAAAGCGCCGCCGCAGTTGCAGCCTTCACCGATTGTGATGATGATTTGCTGGGCGCGATTGGTTTCAATACGAACCGGGTTGGTCACGGTTTCAACCTGTGGCCGGACCCGGCGGATGGTCACGGGCTGCACCATGGTCCGCACGATTGGCTGATAGATATCACGTTGTGTGACCGCTTCGAAGGTGGTCTCGGTGATGTCTTCACGCCGGTTTTCCGTCAGCTGAGGAATATAGTTCACGATCGTTTTCGGCGCGGTCGCCTCTTCGATGAGGATTGACAGCGTGTTGGTTTCAAACCGAGTGGCTTGCGTAACCGTCTCGGACTGCGGTCGCAGAATCCGGCGTCTGATAGGCTGAACATTGGTAACAACGACCGGCTGGATCACATTTCGCGTGATTTGGTCTATGTAAACGTCTTCAACTTCATAAACGGTGCGCTGGGTTACCTCTTCGATGATATTTTCGACCATCGCTGGAGCCGCTTCGGTGTCTACACGGACTGGGAGGATATCTTCCTCAAAGATCGTGTCGCGGGTGATGGTCTCTGTTGTCGGGCGCAAGATCCGGCGCTCGATGGGCTGGATAATTGTCCGCTCGACCGGCTGGGTGATGTTGCGTTCTGCCACATATTCAATAATCCGTTCAGAAACTTCCTCGACGCGGTTTTCAGTGAGCTGTGGCTGGAACGTCTCCTGGAGTGCCGGGACCGGATCTTCCTGGATAATGGTTGGTAGAATATTTTCTTCAAACCGTGTCGGTGCTGTGACGGTTTCGAAAGAGGGACGGATAATCCGGCGCTGAACCGGTACAATTGTCACTTGCTCAATCGGCTGTATTACGTCTCGCTGGACGATAACGTCATAAAATTCTTCGGTCACCTCCGCGCGGGACTCAATGGTCTCCTGCGGGATCACGGTTTCAATGACGGTTGGCACCGCATCTTCTTCCACAATAACGGGAAGGATGTTTTCTTCGAATTGCGTTGGCTCGATTATATCTTCAACGTGGCCCTGGAGGATCTGACGCTCTATCGGCTGAACGATCGTACGTTCCAGGGGCTGGATCACTGTGCGGGCGGTCAAGGCTTCGAAAAACTCTTCGGTGACGTCTTCGCGGCTCTGGGTCGTCACGTTTTCCTGGACGGGTTCACAACAGACCTGAGTTTCAACGGCTTCTTGGGATCCGCCGATATAGTTAAAGTCGGCGGTCTCGCGGGAGACAATGACACCGGCCGCGCGCGAACGCTCCAACAGCTCCTGGATCTCGGCATCAGAGAGTGCGCGTTCGGGCGATTGTGCCATTGCGGTCAGCGGCAGTGCAACAGCGAGCACCGCGCCGACGACGGCGTCCTTTCCAATGATCTTCATTCCAAACCCCTTCGCTCCACTGATTTTTTGACCTTAAACCCTCCCTCGGGATGAAAGGCGCATCTCGGGCACATGGCCCCTCAATGCCCAGTCGTATACCCAGCGATTAGGGCTGGCCAAAGCGTATTCCCCAACAGGGCGTGCACTTTTGACAATACTCACCTTGGTATTTCTTCCGCTTTCGCCCTTTTTATTAGGGTTAATCAAAAAGCAGCGATCCAGTATTTTGTAAATCGTGAAGTAATACTGGGTCTCTTGTGGAAAAACACAGAATTCATTGGGTCAGTTTTCGCTGGCTCATTATGGGATTCCAATATTTAGTTGGGCCCGGCTTGGCTCGCCTGCAGCGGGAACCGCAACACTTCGACGGAATTAAAATAACCCGCCGGGCGCCAGCGCCCTCGCGGGTTTTTAGAGCTCTCTCCCTTGAACTTGGGCCGCCTGATCACCGGCCTTTTGCGCCAGTGAAGCGTCGCAATCCTCCCAGCATACTTGCATGCTGGTCCGGTCTGCTCGTGTCCGTGACACAAAAATCCA
>JBCCTK010000093.1:0-12981 GCA_039198685.1 Pseudomonadota bacterium
CCACAACTTCAGCCCGCCCCTCTTCCAAGGCTCGCAATTCAACAATCCGCCCGCGGCGAACCTTCTTGAGGATCTCAGATACTGTCAGTGCGCGGGGATCGATGATGGCATCTATGCCCAGTGGTCGCCTCAGCGCCGCAAGATTCCCGTCATTGACCAGGGCCATCGTGCGTTTCACGCCAACTTTTCGAGCCAGTCCGCAGGCGATCAAATTGGTGCGGTCGTCACCGGTTAGTGCGATCAGAAAGTCACTGCGATTTCCACCGGCTTCTTCCAACACACCGCGATCGAGGGCGTCTCCCCGAATTACAACCGTGCGCCGCAGGGCCTGCGCTGCTATATTGGCGCGGGCCTCATCCGTCTCTACCATCCGGATACGAACACCAGGAAGTTTTGAGAGCTTGTTGGCGACGTAAAGCCCAACGTTTCCCGCACCGATAATTGTCACAAGCCGAGACTCTTTTTCTTCCCGGTCCAAGATCGCGTTGAGGCGTGCACGATGTCCCGTGAGTACGGCGATGTAGGCTCTCTCTCCCTCCTGAAGCGTATCATTGGAGCGGGGCGCCTGAATCCTATCCCCACGACCAATGCCAACGATGCGCGCCTCAAGATCGGGGAACAATCCGGCGATCTGATCAAGATTGGTCCCGAGGAGTGGATTGTTTGGCTCCAGATCCAAAGCCAGCAACTGGACGCGTCCACCGGCAAACTTGGCGCTCATTACCGCGCCTTGCGACATGAACCGCTCTACGATGGCCTCGCCAACGGATACTTCCGGGGAAAAGGTTAGATCGATCGGAATGGCGTCACGGGAGAAGAGGTCTTTCCAACGCCGGTTCTGGTACACCTTCGCCCTCACCCGGGCGATGGTGGTCTGTATGTTGAATACGGTTTTCGCAACCTGGCAGATGACCATGTTGATTTCATCGTGTTGCGTAACGGCGATCATGAGTTCACAATCATCGGCATTTGCGCGCTCTAAAACATCTGGGTGCGCACCATTGCCGGCGATGCCGCGGACCTCCAAATCGGTGGAGACTTTATCCACCAAGGCCGGATTCTCATCGACAATCGTTACGGTGTGATCTTCACGGATCAGCCGACTGGCTATTCCCTGCCCGACCCGACCTGCTCCGCAAACGATGATCTGCATGGATCATGGTTCCTGTCTCGTTTGGCTGGACGTAACACCAAGAGCCTTTAATTTTCTGTGCAGCGCAGACCGCTCCATGCCGATGAATTCCGCTGTGCGGGAGATATTGCCATTAAAGCGCGTGATCTGGAGGGCCAGATATTCTCGCTCGAATTGCTCTCGTGCATCGCGAAGCGACATTCCCACAAGATCAGCCGATTCCATTACCGCACCGGCGGCATCTGAACCGCTCGCGGCTTCTCGCGGCAGTTCATCGACGCTGACTGGCATCGCAGCATCCGAGGGTGACAGAATCATGATCCGTTCAACCAAATTGCGCAGTTGCCGTACATTGCCTGGCCATGGCATCGACTGAAGCACCGCAATCGCCTGCTCGGAGAAGGTCCGGGGTGACAAACCGGAACTGTCTGCAACGCTATCAGAAAAGTGGCGCACCATTTCCGGGATATCATCGCGGCGTTCGGCCAGTGACGGCACATCAAGGGGAACCACAGCGAGGCGATAGTAGAGATCCTCGCGGAAACGGCCGGCTTCGATTTCTTCCGATATGATTTTTGTTGTTGCAGACATCACCCGGACATCAACCCGGACATCGGAGCGACCCCCAACGCGCTGGAAGCGTTGTTCTGTTAGAACGCGCAGCACTTTATTCTGAGTGCCAAGGGGCATGTCGGCCACTTCATCGAGAAGCAACGTTCCCCCGTGGGCTTTCTCAAAGAGCCCAATGCGCACCGGATGGCCCTTGGCATCTTCTTCACCAAAAAGCGTTTGTTCCATCTGGTCTGGAGCGATGCTGGCAGCATTGACGACCACAAAGGGCGCGTTTGCACGGTGCGAGTTTTCATGAATCAACCGCGCGACAAGCTCCTTACCCGCACCTGCAGGACCGGAAATCATGACCCTCGAATTCGTCGGCGCGACTTTCTCCAATGCCCCCCGCAGTGTTGAAGCAGCCTGGCTTGTGCCTACGAACCGGCTGCTTGTGAGTGTTTTCACGCGCAAGGTTGCGTTTTCGCGCTTCAGTTTCGCGGACTCCAGGGCGCGCTCCACAAGATGCAGTAATCGGTCTGTCTTGAACGGTTTCTCTATAAAGTCGTAGGCACCACGCCGGATCGCTGCGATCGCTGTCTCGATATTGCCGTGCCCAGATATGACAATCACGGGCATCAGATCATCTATGGACTTGAGATAGCGCAACAGAGACAGGCCATCCATATCGCTACCCTGAAGCCAGACATCGAGAACCACCAGTCCCGGGGCTCGCTTGCGCACTTCATCAAGAGCCGTTTCCGCGGTGGCTGCGAGCCGGATCTCGTAGCCTTCATCCTCCAGAACGCCACCGATCAATTCTCTGATATCCGGTTCATCATCCACGATCAGAATGTCAGTGCTCATGGAGCAGTCTCCTTAATCAACTCTGGGACGTCTGGCTGGGACGCAATTTTGAGGGTGTTGGGATCTTCAGTGTGTGGCAGAAGGATTCTGACGCGCGCCCCCTTGCGCCCATCTCGGCGATTGTGAAGCGATATCGTTCCGCCATGGTCTACGATGATGCGGTTTACAATTGCCAGACCAAGACCTGTGCCCTTTTCCCGGGTCGTAACATAGGGTTCGAGAAGCCGCTCACGGGCTTCTTCCGGGAAGCCGGCCCCATTGTCCTCGAAGACAATTTCAAGTTGGCCATCGACGGTCTCAGACAAGGCCACATCGATTGAACCTTTCACATCTTCGTCTGCGGGACGTCGATCTATCGCTTCGGCGGCATTTTTGAGAAGGTTTCCAACGGCCTGCCCTATGAGCCGCTCGTCACCGACAAACACCTCGGCCTTGTCGGGACGTTCTACGTTGATCGTCATGTCTGGCTGCACCATCCCCCGGGCGAAGGCTGCCTCTTGCAAAAGTGCCCCCATATCGAACGCAGCCATGCTTGGTTTAGGCATTCTTGCGAACGTGGAAAATTCCTCGACCATTCGACCAATGTCAGAAACCTGTCGGAGGATCGTCTCAGTGCACCGATCAAACACTTCGCGCTCATCGTCTCGCAGCATTTTCCCATAGCGCCGACGCAAGCGCTCCGTCGAAAGCTGGATCGGTGTGAGGGGGTTGCGGATCTCATGGGCAATTCTTCGCGCCACATCCCGCCAGGCCAGCTGTCTCTGTGCGTTCACCAGCCGCGTTGCGTCATCAAAGGTCAGAACGCACCCGGCCGCAGCGTCCAAAGCCGCCTTCAGCCGAATGTAACGGGGCGCGCCGCCTAACTCGGCTTCCAGAAATGTGTCGACAGGGGAATCATCATCAATGCTTCGGGCCGCGATCGATACAAAAGCCGGTGCCACCTCATCGAGATGTCGCCCTTGCAGCTTCGTTTCTCCGAGAAGGTCCTCTGCGGACCGGTTTGCCAGCGTGATCCTGAGGTGTTCATCGGTGCGAATAACACCGGCACTGACCTCTGCGAGGAGCGTTTCGACAAACTGACGCCGGTCTTCTGCATCTTCACGTGCCAGGATCAGAGCCTGTCTTTGTTGCGACAGCTGCTCTGTCATTGTGTTGAAACTCCGGGTCAGATCGTGAACTTCATCACGGACCGGCGGCGTGGGCACACGAACGGAGAGATCACCATCACGAACGATCGTCGCGGCCTCTGCGAGCCGACCAATCGGGCCTGTCACATGACGTGCTGCTTCTAACCCAAGACGGCCAGACAGAAGGAGAACCAGAATCGCCACCTGTCCATACCCGAGGGCAAACAGCCATTGTAGCCGGCCGGAGCGGTCCTTGGCGGCGCGATAGTCTGTCAACGCGGCCTCGGCGCGGCCCATTTGGGCCAGTTCCTCACGATCGAACAGTTTGGTTACATAAAGATAGGCGCCCGGAGACTCATCAAGTGCCATAATCGCGGTGACGACACCGCTCTGGGGGAAGATCCTCTGCACAACACCTTCACTCGTCGCGTCGCGAAAATCTTCATCTGAAGGCGCAAAGTAGCGCGCTCGCGCCGACGGGTCCGGTTCGGAAAGGAAGCGCGCATCCCGATTGATGACATAGGCACTTGAAAACTGACGCAGCGCGGCCTGCTGGAACAGGTAATCCCGAAAATAGGTGCTGTCTTCGCGAAGTCCTTCGGCGGCATTGTCGAGGTCGCCAGCCATAAGCCGAATATCGATTTCAAGTTGATCGGCAAACTCCTTGAAGTTTTCGCGCGCGACAGAAGCGGTTTCTTCAACAATGGTATCAATTCTCTCGTTGAACCAGCTATCAAGCCCCCGTGTGATCGTCGCCCCGAGAAAGATCGCGACGATGGCGGCAGGGATGATGGCTGCCGCGCTGAACAACAAGATGAAACGTCGGGCCAACCTCGAATTTGTTGCCGCGCCCTGCCCTCTCTCAACGGCGCGATACCGCGCCACAATCAAGAAGGCCAAAGCCGCGATCAGCACCGTATTGATCGCAAAAAGCCAGCCGATGCGACCGCGCAAGGGATCGACCGGACTGACTCCTGAAATCGCCGAGAATGTCGCGAACACAGCGACAAGTGACGCGACGAAGAATAGCCCCTGAAAAAGGGCCCAGCTTGCACGTGGCGCAGGGATAATCGACTGGGGTCGCACGCTCTTATCTGTAGTCTTTGCGCAACACCTTGTCACGAGTTTGCAACAGTTCGGGTGCGTAATTGTGATTAAATCTCATTCAGTCTGTGGAGATGCCGAGCGCATTGATCTTGGCCCGTAGCGTGTTTCTGTTCAGCCCGAGCATAGCCGCGGCACGGACTTTATTTCCAGATGTCACCTGAAGAGCAAGTTTGATGAGGGGGCGTTCGACCTGATCGATCACACTCTGATAGACCTTGTCATCCTCCTCGCCTGCCCCTGACATAAGCGATCCCAGGACGTGCTTCTTTAGAAGCGCCTCAAGTTCGTCTTCAAACCCACCCTCGAGTGGGATCTCGGCATAGGAACTGGCCCGCAGTTCACGCTCAACGTCACGTGCGCTGATAGTTGCGTCAGCGCTCAACGCGCAAAGCCTTAGAACCACGTTTTCGAGTTCCCTCACATTACCCGGCCAGTCATACGCTTTCAGCAATTCAACGGCCGATTCGTCCAGGGTCTTTTCGGGAAGTCCCTTCTGAACGGCTTTCAAAAACAGGGCCCGCGTCAGCTCTGCTATGTCTTCCTTGCGCCTCCTGAGGGCCGGCATGGTGATGCGTACGACCGAAAGCCTGTAATAAAGATCATCCCTAAATGCGCCTTCATCGACCTGTTTGGACAGATTGTGCCGAGTGGATGCAATGACCCGAAGCCCCTCATTCGCCCTTAAAAGGGCCAGAACACGGGCTTGTGCATCGCGTGACAGATCGCCGACCTCATCAAGGTAAAGGGTCATACCCGGCTCCAGGGAGCCGTCGATCCCTTCCAGATTTGCAATCGCCCCCCCGTCCACATGTCGAAAAGACTGCTCAGATGATGCACTGAGGTCATGAATCGCTCTTGCGGCAAGGTCTTTACCCGTGCCCGGCTCACCATCGATCAGCACAGTGAGATCGGTATTCATGACCCGGGTGATGATACGATAGATATCCTGCATCGCTTCTGACCGACCAATCAGCGGCAGACGTGCTTCATCTGTAGATCGTCTGTAAGCGGGAGATAACACTTGGGATCGCTGGGACTTCAGCGCCCTGTTCACCACCTCCACCAGATCATCGATGTTGAATGGTTTTGGAAGGTAGTCAAAGGCCCCATGGTCGGCGGCAGAAGCTGCGGTCAGAATTGTATTTTGCGCGCTCATGATCACAAATGGCAGGGCTGGTCTTGCAAGCTTTAGCGACGACAACCGCTCAAAAATCGACATGTCGCCGAGATACACATCCGAGACGACAACATCGCCCTGGCCTTCGCGCACCCAGCGCTCCAGCGCGTCAATGGATGCGGTTGCCCGCACCGTGAAGCCAGCAGACGACAAGGTCTGGCTTGCCACGAGACGAATACTGGAGTCATCCTCTGCCAGCAGGACTGTTCTTTCCGCCACGCTTAACCCCCGACGCCGATTGGCAAAAACACTGAGACTTTTGTGCCTTCATCCGTGGTTCGAAGCGTCACTTGGCCCGCATGGGCAGTCAGCACCTCTTTAACGACGGTTAGTCCCAATCCACGCCCTGCGGACTTGGAACTTGTGAAGGCTTCAAACAAGGCTTTCGCATTACCATTGGGCGGACCACTTCCGCTGTCAGAGACGTCAACACGCAAGGCGCGGTGGAGACCGCGTTTTCCTTTCGCATTGCGTCGTGCAAATCGGGATTCAAATGCGGTACGGATTTCAATTTTCGCTGTTCGGGCAGATACATTTGCCAAGGCAGCTTCAATGCCGTTGCGGACGATATTCTGAAAAGCTTCATGCAGATGGTCCTTATCGCCCTCTATATCTGGAAGCGAAGGATCGTAGCGCCGCACAAAGCTCAGCTGTCCATCAAACGCGGCCTCCTCCAAGGCGATCACGCGGTCGAGCGTTTCGTGAATATTCATTTCCTCCAAATGCGGTTTCGAGAAAAGCTCGAAAGCCGATAGTCGGTTTATGAGCCGCTCAATGCGCCCTGCTTCTTCATAGATCAGGGATAGGAGTTCGCGCTGTGTGGGATGGGCTTGTCTCAAGAGGAGCTGTGCGGCCCCTGAGATCCCAGCCAAGGGGTTCTTGATTTCGTGCCCCAAAATCCTGCCGAAACTCGCCACACCCACAACGGGGTCGGGCGCTTCACGGGCCATGGTTGGGCTCACGGCCAGCACCAATTCACCGGAATGAAACCAGCGAACCCTGACGGTCGCCATGATTTCGTCGACGATGCCCTTGGGTTTTAACCGGACTTCAGGGGCCGCGGTGTCTGTCCTGTTCTTGCGAGCATGGCCGGTCAGCGCCAGGACATCTTTGACATTGACGACCAGTTCGCTGAGCGGCTGTCCGATCAATCTGCGCCGGGAAACACCGAACAAGTCCTCTGCCGATTGATTGGTGTCGCGGATCGTGTCTTCGCTCGATAACCCGATGAGGGCGACCGGCGCTTGGTCTGACAATGCAGTCAAAGGGGGCGATGCGGTTGTGGTCATATCAGGCAGCGATGGGCTCCAAACGTCCTGCGTAAAGGGATTCAAGTGCGTGAATGAGCGCTGCGGCATCATCAATCTGGCAAAGCCTTGACCGGACAGCTCTTCGATGGGGTCCAAAAGCGGGCAAATCGATCTGATCGATGGCGGCCGATACGTGTTTTCGGACGATCCTCACACCAAGACGGTCTCCATAAAGGTCAACACTGTCTTGGATCTGTTCGGCAAGGCCCTGAAACTGTGCCTCCAGATCTGGAATGCGATAGGGCGTTCCCGATAGCGACGCTTCCAATTGACCAATCAACCAAGGCTGTCCCATGGCGGCGCGCCCGATCATCACGGCCTTTGCGCCAGACTCCGCAACAGCCGTTTCTGCGTCTTCTAGCGAACCGATGTCCCCATTTGCGACCACGGGAATATCGATGTTCTTAGCGGTGGCTGATATGGCTGACCAATCTGCCCTTCCCTTATAGAACATGGATCGCGTGCGGCCGTGCACAGTCACCCAGCACACGCCAAGACGCTCAGCGATCTGGGCAAGCTCAGGTGCGTTCAGAGTGTCATGGTCCCAGCCGAGACGCATTTTCAATGAGACAGGCGTGCCCGCGCCGCCCTCGATCGCAGCATCGATAATACGGGTTGCCAAGTCGAGGTCTCGCATCAGAGCAGAGCCGGATTGGCCGCCAGTCACTTGCTTTGCCGGACACCCCATATTTATGTCTATGACGTCAACGCCCGCATCGCTCAGCAGGTCCGCCCCAGCTCGCATATCTTCTGGCCGCCGGGCAGCGAGCTGTACAATCCAGGGACCGACGCCCTCATGGCGACACATCCGCCTGACAACATCGGGCCGGCCTGCAACCAGGGACTCTCCCGCGACCATCTCAGACACAACCGCCTTAGCGCCAAATTTGACCGCCTGGCGCCGGAAAGGTGCATCGGTGGAACCCGACATCGGGGCCAGCCAGGCTAAGGCTGGCATCTGGAGAGATTGATTTGCACTCATTATTCTCTGATAGCCGCTTGCTGCCCAATTGTCAGGCACCCGAAAGATTTTCTCCGACAATTTGCTCTGGGCTTCACCGATTCAGCGCTTTAAACCTCGGCTTATGCATGCAGGCGCAGTCATCGTTGCGGCCGGAAGCGGTCAAAGGACGGGAGGAAACGTCTCGAAACAGCTCAGGCTGGTCGGTGGGCGGCCCATGCTCGGATGGAGTCTTGAGGCTTTCCGACGTCATCCCGGGATCGAACGGATCGTTTTGGTAGTGCCCACTGGCGAGATAGACACCTACCATGCGCAATTCTCTCTTGCTGATCAAATTGTCGAAGGTGGAGCGACCCGGGCGGATTCAGTTCTACAGGGTCTCAGGGCTCTTCAGACTCTGCAAGTCGACCATCCTATGACCCACGTCCTGATCCACGACGCAGCCAGACCCGGCATTGATCAAACCGTGATCAGCCAGCTGCTTGAGTCCTTGCAATACCATGATGGCGCTGCGCCGGCGCTGCCTGTCGTTGACGCGCTTAAGAGAAGTTCAGGTGACCAGCTGGAAAATGTTGACCGCGCTGATCTTTGGCGCGTCCAGACACCTCAAGGCTTTCGCCTGGACTTGATCATCGAGGCTTTGTCGATCGCAGGCAGCGCCTTCGTAGATGATCTCGCAGCCGTCGAAAACCTGGGCGCAAACTTGGGCCTGATCGAAGGATCCGAACGTTTCTCGAAAGTAACCTATCCAGAAGATTTTGCCCGAATGGAGACACTGTTGGAAACCAAAACCGTCGTGCGTATGGGAACGGGGTTCGATGTCCATGGATTTGAGCCCGGCGGCGAGGTCACATTGTGTGGTGTTGCAATCCCACATTCGGCAAAGTTGGAGGGGCATTCGGATGCGGATGTTGCGTGGCATGCACTGACGGATGCAATTTTTGGTGCCGCAGCCCTGGGCGATATTGGTGATCATTTCCCACCATCCGACCCAAAATGGGCTGGTGCAGAATCAGAGATCTTTTTGCGAGAGGCCGTAAAGTGTGCGGCGGCGAAGGGACTAACCCTCTCCAATTGTGATCTGACGATCATTTGCGAGGCGCCCAAGGTGAAACCGCATCGAGACGCCATGCGTGCCCGCACGGCCGAAGTGCTTGGCGTATCGATCGATCAGGTCAGTGTTAAAGCGACCACCACCGAGGGGCTCGGCTTCACCGGACGCCGTGAAGGCATTGCCGCCCAGGCTTCAGTCGTGCTGATTGGCACGAGACAATAGAAGTGGACCCCACCCAATGTTCGAAACCACCCTCCTCAACAAGGCAATGCTCCTGGTGGATGATGCAAAGAGTGCCCGTTTGCGGATCGTAACAGCAGAAAGTTGCACGGGCGGGCTACTTGGCGGATTGTTTACGGAGATCGCTGGGTCATCGGCCGTTTTCGAACGGGGCTTCGTCACATATTCGAACCGCGCCAAAGCCGAGACTCTCGGTGTTGCGGGAGACATATTGGCCGATTACGGCGCCGTATCCGAACCGGTAGCCAGGATGATGGCTGAAGGGGCGCTTGAGAACAGCCGCGCGAACATCTCAATTGCCATAACAGGCATTGCAGGCCCAGGCGGCGGCACACCGATGAAGCCCGTTGGCACGGTGCACTTTGCGTGCGCGCGCGAAAACCGCGCCGTGATCCACGAGATGCGCCAGTTTGGTGATGTGGGACGCAGCGAAGTCCGCGTGCAGAGCCTTGATGCAGCGCTAGACCTGATTGCCCAGCAGCTTCGCTAGGGCACCCGAGCGTAGCGCCGGTCCGCTTCGGTCAGAAATGCGTCCATGATTTTATCGACAGCCAGCTGAAAATTGTTTTTGGCGAGCATGCGCAGAATGAAATTGCTGAATTCATAGTCGATTTCGAAATCGATCGTGGTGCCCGTTGATGTTTGTGAGAACCGCCACGTGTTCCGCAAGTGTTTGAAAGGGCCCCGCACCAGATTGGCCTCTACAGTTTTCTCCGCATGATCTGCGCGAACTGTGGTGGCAAACCGTTCTGAAAATCCCCGAAATCCAACAGAAGCCTCTCCGAGGCAGTGCTCAACAGCGGCTTCGGTGCGTCGGCCGCTGACAGACATTGTTCTGATCCAGCGAATGAACTCAGGATACCGGGAAATATCGCTGACCAACTCGAACAAATTGTCTGGCGTGTGGGGCACCACCAGCGAAGTCGTGAACCTGGGCATCAAATTCAGCGCCGGGCAATGAGTTCGTCTCTCGCTATACGCAGACGAGCAAAGTCTTCGCCAGCATGGTAGCTGGAGCGGGTGAGCGGCGACGCCGATACCATCAAGAACCCTTTGGAGCGGGCGATCTCTTCATAGGCGTTGAACTCATCGGGGTGAACGAAGCGATCAACCGCGGCATGTTTACGAGTGGGCTGAAGGTATTGGCCAATGGTCAGGAAATCGATGTCTGCAGAGCGCATATCATCCATGACCTGCATCACCTCTTCCTTGGTCTCACCCAGGCCCACCATGAGGCCCGATTTCGTGAACTGGCTCGGGTCGCGTTGTTTAACCCGCTCAAGCAGCCTCAATGAGTGGTAATATCGCGCGCCAGGGCGGATGGAGAGGTAGAGGCGTGGCACAGTTTCCAGATTGTGGTTGAATACATCTGGCTGCGCATCAATCACGGCCTCTTCGGCGCGATCTTTCCGAAGGAAATCCGGCGTCAAGATTTCGATTGTCGTGGTGGGTGTCGCTGCGCGAATCGCATGGATCGTCTCAACGAAATGTTGCGCGCCGCCATCATCAAGGTCGTCGCGGTCAACCGACGTGATGACAACATGCTCAAGGCCCATCTCAGCGACAGCTTCGGCCACGCGGCGGGGCTCGTCTGTGTCCAACGCCAGTGGCTTTCCCGTCGAAACGTTGCAGAAACTGCAAGCCCGGGTACACGTTTCGCCCATGATCATCATGGTCGCGTGCTTTTTTTCCCAGCACTCCCCCATATTCGGGCAGCCGGCTTCCTCACAAACGGTCACCAGACCTTTGGACTTAACGATGTCCCGCGTCTCCAAATAACCTTTCGACACGGGTGCCTTGACCCGGATCCAGTCCGGTTTCCGCAAGACCGGCGTATCGGGCCGGTTGCGCTTTTCGGGGTGGCGATGCTTTTTTGCGCGATCAGATGTGTCAAGAAGTGTTGCCATGAACAATAAATGGACGCTTCTAGTCTCTGCATCAAGCCAATCCAGCGCTGCCGCCGCGCGGCCAATTGTTCCCTGCGCGCCAGCCCCTACGTTGAGGTCGCCATGCTCCATACAACACCCGAAGCCGAGACGAATCACGCCGATGGTTTGGGTCTCGATATTCCATCACCCGTCATTTATGAGTCGCGGCGCACAAGGACAGATCTTTTTTCCGCGCTTCTGCGAGCAAAAAAAGAGCACGGAAACAAGACTGTCGCTGTCGTAGACGGCGACGGCACTGCCTATGACTACCTCACCATTGCACGGGGTGCACTGGCTCTTGGCGCGGCCTTCAAAAAAGTCACTGAGCGGGGTGAAAACGTCGGTGTTCTCCTGCCAACGGGGATTGGCGCCGTCCTGGCTTTCTTCGGCCTGTCCGCCTATGGCCGTGTGCCAGCTATGCTAAATTTCACAGCTGGCAGCCGAAACATCAAATCGGCGATGAAAGCTTCCGAAGCGCGCACCATTATCACAGCGCGCAAGTTTATTGAGCTGGGTGAGTTGCACGGTCTGATTGCTGATCTCGAAGACGGCGCCAACATCGTCTACCTGGAGGATGTCCGGGAGACTATGGGGCTTTCCGAGAAACTGGCTGGCGGACTTGGGCCCATGGTACCCGGACTGTTCCAAACCAAATCCCGATGCACCAAATCAGGCGTGGTCCTATTCACGTCGGGGACAGAAGGTGACCCCAAAGGCGTGGTCCTGAGCCATGAAAATGTTCTAGCGAATGTTGAGCAAGTGCGCGCACACATCGGCCTTAGCAGTAAAACAGACAGCGTATTTAATCCGCTCCCCACCTTTCATTGTTTTGGACTTACCGTCGGCGCGATCCTGCCCATCGTGGCAGGTGTCAAAGCGATCTTTCACCCAACGCCGCTGCAGCCGCGCGAGATTGCCAAACGAATCAAAGGCACCCAGGCGACAATCCTTCTCGCGACAGACACGTTTATTTCCCAGTATGCCCGCGCGGGCGGTGAGGATGATCTGAGCTCGGTGCGCCTGGCCGTTTGCGGCGAAGAGCGCGTGCGCGATGAAACCCGTCAATTGGTCCGCAAGAAGTTTCAAATCGAAATCCTGGAAGGCTACGGAGCAACGGAAGCCTCACCCGTGGTGGCGGCGAACCAATGGGAGAACAACAAGCCCGGTTCAGTGGGCCGTCTCATGTCCGATATGGAGCATGAACTCGTGCCTGTTGAAGGCATAGAAGATGGTGGGCGCCTTCGCATCCGCGGTCCCAATATCATGTCAGGATATTTGCGCGCCTCCAATCCCGGCGTTCTTGAGACACCGGAAGGCGGATGGCACGATACCGGTGATATCGTCTCAATTGATGACGAGGGTTTCATCCGGATCAAGGGGCGGGTAAAGCGCTTTGCTAAGATTGGCGGGGAAATGGTCTCCTTAGCCGTTGTTGAAAACTGCGCCAGCGCGATTTGGCCTGATTTCATGCACGCGGCTGCAACACTTCCCGATCCCCGCAAGGGGGAACAAGTTGTGCTACTTTCGGA
>JBCCTK010000094.1:0-12844 GCA_039198685.1 Pseudomonadota bacterium
ACGGGCGGCAAAGTTGATGGATTTATCTGCGCTGTGGGCTCGGGCGGAACGCTTGCGGGCGTGGCGCAGGCTTTGCGGGAACGTAACCCAAGCGTCAAAATTGGGTTGGCGGACCCAGGTGGCGCATCTCTTTTCAACTATTATGCCCATGGTGCGTTGAAGTCAGAGGGCACCTCGATCACCGAGGGCATTGGCCAGAGTCGTATCACCGCCAATCTTGATGGCCTCGATATAGACTTTCCATTTCGACTGAATGATGAAACCGCGCTCAAAATCCTGTTCGATTTGGTTCTTGAGGAAGGGCTTTGTCTTGGCGGCTCGGCCGGCATCAACATTGCCGGTGCCATCGCTTTGGCGAAGGAATTGGGGCCCGGGCACACGATCGTCACCATACTTTGCGATTATGGCAACCGTTATCAATCGAAACTCTTTAATCCCGATTTTCTGCGATCTAAGGACTTGCCGGTTCCCAGCTGGATGGAGGCCTGAGCCATGCCCGAAACCTTCTCTGACCCATTGGTGACGGCCAAATGGCTCAAAGACAATCTCGCGGCCCCAGACCTGCGCGTCATTGAGGCCACCTGGTATCCCGATTTTCATGGGAAAGCCGGCAAAGCCTTCCTTGAGTATTCAAGCGGTCATATTCCCGGTGCAGTTTTTTTCGATATCGATACCATCAAGGCCACCGACACGGATTTGCCCCATATGCTTCCGGGAACAGTGGCATTTTCTTCGAGCGTCAGGAAGATGGGTATTGGGGATGGCAACCGGCTCGTTGTCTACGATCGTAACGGCTTTATGGCATCAGCACGTGTCTGGTGGACACTTCGCACGATGGGCGTGAAGGACGTAGTGGTGCTGGATGGCGGATTGCAAGCCTGGGAATCGGCTGGTGGTAAGATCGAAGATATGCCGCCTGTTGCAGTCGAGCGCCATTTTACTGCGCGGTTTCGAAGCGATCTGGTGAAATCAAAAGACCAGGTCCAGACGGCCCTTTCCGATGGGCTGACTCAGATCATCGATGCGCGTTCGCCCGGACGGTTTTCCGGCACCGAGCCCGAACCCCGGCCAGGCCTCCCATCCGGCCACATGCCAGGCTCGCGGAACGTGCCTGCGGGATCGCTCGTCAATTCCGATGGTACGATGAAAGGGGCCCAGGCCCTCCAAGCGCTGTTCGATGTCTCTGACGCGCCCATTATCACCTCTTGTGGGTCTGGCGTAACCGCGTCGACCCTGGCGCTTGCATTGGCACGGATCGGTCGAGACGACGTGGCCGTTTATGATGGTTCGTGGACCGAATGGGCTTCCACCGATGGCTACCCGATCGAGACTGGCCTGGTAGAGTGAGTGACCGAAAACCCTCAACGAAACTGATCCACCAGCGCGGAGAGCGACTAACCCCTCCTACCGTCAACCCCCCCGTCGAGCACGCCTCAACGGTTTTATTCTCTGACCCTGACGATTTGTACTCCGCCCAGCCGGCATATGGCCGTATGGGATTGACCGTTCACCGGGAATTGGAGGCCACGCTCGCCGGATTGGAACGTGCCGAACATGTGCGCCTTGCTCCAAATGGCCTGGGGGCGTGTGCTCTCGCCATCGCCAGTCTTGCAAAGTCTGGCGACCACGTTCTCATCGTAGACACGCTATACGGCCCGACCCGGCGCTTCTGCGAGCGCAGGCTGAAAGCGATGGGGGTGAGTGTCACCCGCTTCCATCCGCGCGCCTCACGACAAGACCTTGAAGCGCTTCTCACACCGCAGACACGCGCCATCTTTCTTGAATCACCTGGCTCATTGACATTCGAGTTACCCGATACGCTTGCTATTGCCGAGTTCGCGCGATCGAACCAGTTGACCACAATCATGGACAACACATGGGGCGCCGGCCTTTTCCACAAACCCCTTGAGCTTGGCGTGGACATTTCCGTACAGGCTTTGACCAAGTACGCGGTGGGCCATGCCGACGCCTTCGGCGGGGCGGTCATGACCAATGACCGGCGTCTTGCTGAACAGATCAATGCCTGCAGTGAAGATTGGGGCATTTCCCTTGGGCCGGATGACGCGTATGTTGTGCTGCGCGGTCTTCGCACGCTTGAAACACGCCTTAAGCGCCATGAGGCCAGCGGGATTGCACTTGCGGAGTGGCTCCAAACACGCCCCGAGATCCAAAAGCTGCTGCACCCTGCCCTTTCAGACCATCCAGATCACGCCATTTGGAAGCGTGACTTTTCCGGAGCGTGCGGTCTGTTCGGCGTCGTGCTCAGACCAACCCCCCAGGCAGCTTTGAACAATATGCTGAAGCGGCTGGAACTTTTTGGCATGGGCTTTTCCTGGGGCGGCTATGAAAGCCTCTTGATCCCCTGCGACGCCCAGTTGAACCGCCATGTCTCACAATGCGACTTCGGGGGCCAGCTTTTGCGGATCCATGCAGGCCTCGAAGATCCTGGAGACCTGATCGCCGATCTCAGCAACGCGTTCCAGGCGCTCACATAAAAGACTGGAACCGGATGATCGCGGGGACGATCAAGACACCCAGCAACACCGGAAATACGAAAAGGATCAATGGCACCGTCATCTTTGCGGGCAGCGCCATGGCTTTTTCTTCTGCCATAAGCATACGCCGCTGACGCATATCGCTGGAAAAGACACGCAGTGTCTCACCGAGGCTTGTTCCCATCTCTTCAGACTGGCGCAACATCGTAGCCAGGGAGCCAGCCTCTTCCAGGCCTACGCGGTCGGCAAAGGCTCGCCACGCCGCTTTTCTTGCCCGTCCGGCGCGCATTTCAAGGGCGAGTGTCTTCAAGTTCAGTGAGAGCTCCAAATGGCGGCCTTCCAACTCCTCCGACACGCGCAAGACAGCCGCGTCCAAACTCAACCCTGCTTCAACGCAAGCGACCAACAGATCCATCATATCGGGAAATCCGTCAGAGCATTCACGCTCGACCCGCTCGATACGTCGGTCGACCATCATGCTGGGCAAGACAAGGCCAAACACACCGGCAAAACCCAAGGCGGCAATCGGGAACCACCCCGGTAATCCAAAGCCCTCAATGAAAGGCAGCACGAACAGCATGATCACAGGAAACAATAAGAGCCCCACCAGGCGGACACCATAAAACAGCGCCACGGCATTGGGATGAGTATACCGCGCGCGCAGGAGCCTGTAGCGGATGGCATTGCTCTCTTCGGTATTGCTCGGCGTGGCCCGCTTTGCCAGCTCACCAAGCCGATCGGTGATCCGCGCGCCCGAAGATGCTTCACCCATTGGCTGGTCGCTACGTCTTCGTCCCCACAAACGCGATACGATTTGATCGCTAATCCCAGCTGCGCGGGCGACAAAAAATAGTCCAGGCGAGGCAACCAGGAGCGCGAGCGCAAAAAGAACGCCACCAATATTCGCTGAGGAGAGAAGGCTATCCATCATCCTAGAACCTGAAATTGATCATGCGGTTCATGATGATATTTCCGATTACCATCCAGATCCCAAAGCCAATCATACAGTATTTGAAGAGCGTCTCGCCGGCGACCAGACCATAGAATTCGGGCCGGATCAGATGCACCGCTGTCATCACAACGAAAGGTGCCGCTGTCAGGATCAGGGCAGACGCACGCCCTTCGGCCGAAGCCGCTTTCACTTTAAGACGCAGGGTTTGCCTCTCACGCACCGTGCTTGCATTCGTCTTCAACAGGTCACAAAGATTACCCCCGGTGCGTTCCTGAAGACGCACAGTCGCGGCGAAAAGATCGATATCGGGATCACCGGCGCGGGTCGCCAGGCGCTCAACGGCTCTTGTCAGAGAGAAACCGTAGGCCATTTCGTCTGCCGCCATACCGAATTCCGTTCCAATTGGGTCCGGCATTTCCCTGGCGACCAAGGCGATTGCGCCGGGCACTGGATGTCCTGCCTCCAGGCTGCGCACCACGATTTGCAATGCATCAGGCAGCTGTTTGGCCAGTGCCTTGGCTCGGCTTCCTGCGCGATATTTCAGCACCACCAATGGTGCAAATGTGGCAACAAGGACCGCCACAAGACACGCAAAGGGAAGGTTCGGCAAACGCCAAAAAACCAACCCACCGATTACTGCACCCGCGGACATAGATGTGATGGCCCATTGCGTGGGCCGGAACGCCAGGCCGGATCTGAGCACCAGGCGGTTGAACCACTTCACGGCCAGCCTGAAATTGCCATCCTCATCCAATGCGCGCTGCCGGCGGAGCTCGACAATGAGTTCTGCCGTGCTTTCGGTTTTCTCCTTGAATTGCAGGCGACGATTCATAATGCGCCGGGTCTGAGCTTCGCCAAAAAGGCCCGCGCAGGCCGAAATAAACAAGAGCACGGCCCCCACGCCGATAACGAGCGCCAACCCAATCTGTGGGCTCAAGCTAGCGGGGTCGGGTATTAAGGCCACCAGGTCCATTATATTAAAGCGCTGTGGCCGGATCGAAAATGTTCTCAGGCAAGTGCACGCCGCGCCGGTTCATTTCATCGAGGAATTTCGGACGGATTCCTGTGGCCCGAAAACTTCCATGCACCTTGCCATCATCGCCAGTATGGCTGCGCTCAAACCGGAAGATTTCCTGCATCTGGACGATCCGGCCTTCCATACCCGTGATCTCCGCAATCGAGATCACTTTGCGTGACCCATCCGACAGGCGTGTGGCTTGAACCATCAGGTTCACGGCGGCAGCGATCTGCCCGCGAATAGCATCTTCGGAGATCTTGAGCCCCCCCATGGCCACCATCTGCTCAAGACGCGTAATGGCGTCGCGAGGATTATTGGCATGAATGGTCGCCATGGATCCCTCGTGGCCTGTGTTCATAGCTTGGAGCATATCGAAGGCTTCTTCGGAGCGCACTTCACCCAGGATCACCCTGTCTGGGCGCATACGAAGTGCATTTTTGACCAACTCCCGTTGCTTGATCTCGCCTTTGCCCTCGATATTTGGCGGGCGAGTTTCCATCCGCGCCACATGGGGCTGCATGAGTTGCAGCTCAGCAGCGTCTTCGATGGTGATCAGTCGTTCCTTGTGACTGATCGATTCGGAGAGCGCATTCAGAAGCGTTGTCTTTCCCGAACCGGTTCCGCCTGAAATGATCGTGGAGGCCCTGCAGCCGACGGCACCTGATATGAAATCAGCCATGGCCTGAGGCATGGCCCCAAACCCGACAAGCTTGTCCAAAGTCAGAGGATTCTGCTTGAACTTCCGAATGGACACGAGCGGGCCGTCAATCGCGATAGGCGAAATCGCGGCATTCACGCGCGAACCGTCGGCGAGGCGGGCGTCGACGAGTGGTTGGCTCTCATCGACACGCCGACCAACTCCGGCGACGATCCGGTTCACAATGCGCAGGAGGTGGTCATTGTCGGCAAACCGAACGGGGGCCAATTCCAATTCTCCGCCCCGCTCAATATAAACCTGGTGGGCTCCATTGATCAGGATATCCGCGATCGAATCGTCTTTGAGCAGAGGTTCGATGGGACCAAGACCGGTCATTTCATCAAACACAGCATCTGCAAACTCTGATGCTTCAACGGCTGAAAGCGCCAGGTCCTCGCTTCTGATAATCTCTTGAACAATTGTCCGCACCTGGCCGCGCAGCTGATCTTCTTGCAGGCGTTCGATTGCGCTGAGGTCCAATTCATCGATCAGGCGTGCATGGATGCGCAGCTTTGCATCCAGCATCTGATTTTGTGGTTCAGGCGATTTGTGTTCGGACGGCACGGGCACATTTTCAACGCGAGCCGGCGACTCTGCAGCCTCCAGCACCTCCGGCTGCCGATTGAGCAGGCCTGCTGTAAACCGTCCCATCACGAAGCCCTTTGCAGTTTAGGCGTAACCGAACCCAGCACGGCATCCGTGATATCAGCAACATCTTTGACCAAAGGACTCTTTGGCTTCACCTGCGCCACCGGCATTCCGAGATTCACGGCCATGCGGGCATGTTCCCAATCGGAACGAACGGTGTGGTTTATCTTGCGATGAATCGCCCGTTCGGCCTTCTCGATGGGGAAACTGTGCCGGTGGCTTCGTTTCGCAAACATTCGGTTCAATACAAGTCGAGATGGCGCGCCCTGGCGAATCTCATCGGTTTCGCGGCAGAGGTCTCCGGCAGCATGCAAGCTCGGCACTGTGAGTTCACTGACGACAAACACCTCGTCTGCGGCCGCAAGAACTGTTTCGGTCCAAGCGGTCCTGTGGCGTGGCAAATCAACAATAACATGGTCGAACATAGAGCAGGCAACGTCCAAAAGCTGCAGCACGCCTTCAGTTTTCGCAACGAGCTCAGCCGTGGAATTTCTTGGTGCAGCCAATAGGAAAATCCCTTTCTCATGCTCAAAAGCGTAAGCGTTGAGCAGGCTGGGGTCGATCCGTTCCGGAGACGATGCAAGAACGGACACGTCCAGCTTTTTTTCGCCGTCCAGGAAGGACGCACTCATCCCATCGGTCAAATTCAGATCGACGACGCAAACCCGCCACGCGGGCCGGGCACGCAATGTGGCGAAGGCCATCTCTATCGCGAGCGTCGTCACGCCAGCGCCTCCGACCGCGCCGCGCAAGGCCCAGCAACCAGCACTGTTGTCTTTATCCGTCTCCCCACCGAAGCCGTGTATTTTCTGCGCCAAACCCTCGCAAGCCGCAACAATGTCTGCAGGCGTGGCATCACTGTCCAAAACATCTGAGGCAACAAAACGAAACAAGCTTCGCACGGCTTGGGTGGGCAGGTCCCGCCCGATCAGGAGCATCGCACAATCCGGACGCCGCAGCGCATAAGCCTCCAGAAGGGCACCGGCGCCAAGTATGCTGAAATCCACGATAGCAATCCTACCAGGCAGACTCTCGGCCTCTGGCGACACCGCAACACGGTCAAGCGCGCCCAGGTCCAGTCCGACCGTCCGAAGGCTGTTGCGGCGCACATCGGAGATTAGAGCCACGGGAACGTGGTCGTGTTTCGCGTTGAAGGTCATTGGGCAGGGCTTCCTGCGGGCTTGGCCTGGGCACCCCGCAGGGCGGCCACAGCGGCTGCGCCGGTATTGCCCTGTCCGCCATCAATTTCCTTTTTGTTCGGGCTTTGCGCATCCCGAACGGACTGCAGTTGAATATTGTGCTCAGTGGCGCTGCCCAGCAAACGCTCGCCCCGATAGTCGTTGTTAGCGCATGCGCCAAGCGAGAGGAGTAAGAGCGTCGGAAACAGAGCGAGACGGGAAGTTGTGGTCATGACTAATCTCCGGTTCCAGACTGGGCCGAGCCGGCTGCCACCAACCGGCCTTCAAGAAAGACCTCCGCGGCGCTGGGCTCTTCAAACGCGTCAAATGGCGTCGCAATGGCGTCAACATGGGGAGCCGGCTGCACAAGGCGCGGTGTCACGATGATAACAAGTTCGGTTTCACGGGTCTGGTAGCGCCGGGAGGCGAACAATGCGCCCAGGATCGGTATATCGGCGATCCAAGGCGTGTTGGCTGTATCCGTTTCGAAACTGTCCTGCAGCAAACCGGCTATGGCGAAGGCTTGGCCATCGCGCAGTTCGACGGTCGTCTCGGCTCTGCGCACAGACAAGGCAGGAACACTCACGCCCGCGCTGCGAACGCCGTTTCGCGTATCGAGCGAACTCACCTCCGGTGCGACTTCCAGATTGATCAAGCCTTCGCCGAGAACGGTGGGTGTGAATTCAAGCTGCACACCAAATTCTCGGAACTGTATGGTCACGTTGCCTTCATCAGTCGCCACAGGGATCGGGATCTCGCCGCCCGCCAGAAAGCTCGCAGTATCCCCCGACATGGAAATCAGATTGGGACGCGCAAGCGTGCGAATCATCCCGCGGGACTCCAGCGCACTCAGAGTAATATCGATGTTCTCGTTGGCAACATTGGTAAACGTGGCAACGGTTTTTGCCGCAAGGCCTGAAAGCAACCCTCCTGGCGTATCCGCAGCAACATCGTTGGCATCAAATCGATTACCGAAACCAATTTCGCGTACAAGGTCCCGTCCCGCTTCTACGAAGCGCACCTCAAGCATCACTTGCTGGCTTTCACGGATAGTCAGGCCATTGGCAACACCGCCCGGAATATGACGTTCGGCGACTTGCAGGATCATGTCTGCTGCCGCGGCCGTTGTCACACGGCCATCTATGAAAATTCCATCATGCACAGGATAAACCGTGATGCGTTCGCCCGGCAAAAGACTGTCCAGGTCGCGTCGGAGTGCATCGAGTCCCATCGTCACGTCGAGTGTGATCATCTCAACCACCTGGCCATCATCTCCATAGAGCAGAATAGTTGTGGCACCCGGTTTGAGGCCTCGCACGAGGAAAGACCGGTCCGTGGTCACCATGGTCTCTGCAATGGCAGGATCAGACAGGACAATCATGGAAAAGGGTTGGTCCGTCTGAACTACGGTTGAGCGGCTCTTTTCCAATGTCAAAACGGGAGCGCCTTCTTCTGCCTTCAGTTCCGTCCACGCGCTTGCCTCTTGGCTGAATAAAAGCGAGATCAAGGCAATGGCGACGGCAAAAACCTGTTTCATTGACCTGCCCCCCGCATAAGGTCTGCCGGCGCAGGCTCTTCTTCGACGGGCGCGGTAACGGTCGTAACACTTGCGCCATGGACAACTTTGACCTGAGTGGTTTCGGGTCGCGATATCGGTGGGGGTGCAAGGCGTTGACCGGCGCTGGCTGGAGGGCGAACAACCGGCGCAGCGCGCGGCACCGTCGGGATCTTCGTTTCTTCGTCGCCTTCTTCTGCCCGCGCCTCAATTTCGGCCAGGCCGATCAAAGCCAAACCAATCCGGCTTTCACGGGCCGCCGCGGTGATCTCATGGGCGTCGCCTGGCTCCAGCGCAAAGGTCACGAGACTGGCGGGCACCGCTCCTTGAACGTCTGTGCCCATATACTGGTCCACGCCCAGGACCAGCACATCTTCCATCAACGGACGCGGGCGATAGGCCTCTGGCCCCGTTTTGCCCGGCACACTGATATATGCAATCAGGTCAACCCGGTCGCCTGGTAGAACGAAACCGGCGACATTGGTCACGTTGGTTACGCTGATCGATACAGCACGAAATCCCTCTGGAATATCGCGCGAAAGCATTCGGCGCAGGGGGGTGTCAGCAATTTTTGTGGCGATCAGCGGTTCTCCTGGCAAGAGCGCTGCTTGGGCAAAACGAAACTCACCGTTCGGCGCCTTGAGGTCTCGCATCGACATGAGTGCACCCTCTGGTACCAAATCACTCGGCCAATCGCGGGTCTCGATAGCTTCAGGGAGCACGAGGGCCCCGGCATCAATCGCCTCACGCACGACCAGAACGCTAACGGTTTGTACAGGCGCGGCTGCGGCAACTTCTCGAACGGGAGCTGATCCGCTCCGCTTGGTATCATCACTTCCGGTCCTGAGCACAAAGAAGGCCAGAACACCCAGAATAACAGACAGACCGAGACTGATCGCCGGGAGATATTTCATCATTTTCGCCCCAATCGCGATTTCTTCGCAATGCTTCAGCTTTTGTCATAACGCGAACGCGATAAACTGTGCTGAAGACGAAGACGCGAACTGAAAGGGATGTATCGACGCGGGATTAACTATATCTGCAGCCGAAATGGCACCGACTGCTGGCCACCCTGTTCACAATCCGTATAAGCGGCGGTTCATGAAGTCTCTGCTCCGATCTCCATTTATCTCCCGCATGCTCGGTTACGTTATCTGGGCATGGATGGCACTTGTTGGTCATACTGTGCGCTGGAAGGTTGAAGGCACGAAGGCTGCCCAGGAAGCCTGGAACGGTGAAAGGGGAATATTGGTTGCCGCTTGGCATGAACAGATCCTGCTGCTGCCTTCAGGTTGGACCCAGGTTCTGCGACAATGGACGCCACGGCCCGGCGGCGTATCGATGCTTGTGTCGCTATCACGCGATGCCGAGCCCGTCGCGAAAGCCCTTGATCATCTGGGGATCAATACAATTCGTGGTTCTAAGGGGAACTCAAAAAAGAAAGATAAGGATAAAGGCGGCGTAAAGGCGATTGCTGAAGCCATTCGTCTTTTGCGATCGACGGGATCGCTCTGCGTTACGCCCGATGGGCCAAGGGGGCCGGCACGCCATGTAAGTGACGGTTCCTTAGTCCTCGCCCAGCGTTCTGGCGCCCGGGTCTTGACCTATGCCTTGTGCGTTTCCAGCCGCGCGCGGCTGAAAAGTTGGGATAGGATGATTTTACCTTGGCTATTTGGACGTGGCGCTATCGTCTTCGGCGAACCCATCGACGCCACCGAGCTATCCTTGGAGGGCTTCAGGCAAGCCCTCCAGTCCAGTTTGGATAATGCCAATGCGCGCGCAGAGGCCATGGTTTTTCCAGGAGACGCGCCGGCCAAACGTGCCAGAGATGCCGCGTGACGCTCGGATCTTGGTTGTATCGTATGGCAACGCATGTCCTGTCCCCATTTGTTCCAATGATCTTGGCGCGCCGGGCTAAGGCTGGAAAGGAAGACCCTGACCGACTTGCTGAGCGCCTTGTAAAAGGCCTACCCGAGCGACCGCCAGGCAAACTCGTCTGGATGCATGGAGCCAGCGTCGGCGAAGCACAGATTCTTCTTGGTTTGTCAGAGCTAATGGCGAAACGCGATGGTGAACTTTCTTTCCTGTTCACAAGCCAAACGCTCACCTCGTCAGAATTGGTCAAAGGGCGCGCCCTGCCCAGAACCCTGCATCAGATGGCGCCAATCGATACACCGGGTGCGTCGAAGCGGTTTATTCAACACTGGCATCCGGAATTGGTAGTGTTTGCAGAAGGCGAAATTTGGCCGAATCTCATTCGCCATATCCAAAAGCAAGGCTATCCATTGGCCCTGGTCAATGCCCGGATGACCGAGAAGAGCCGCATGTCATGGGCTCGCTGGCCGCGATTTGCAAAACGCCTTTTCGGCGCGTTCGACCTGATATTACCAGCGGATGAAAGCACAGGAAAGGCGATCGCCAAGCTCTCAAACCAAGCCGTCGAGGCGCCTGCAAACTTAAAACGCGGACTTCCGCCTCCGCCCGTCAACGCAGGCGAAGTCGCGAGACTGAAACGGAGTTTTGTTGCGGAGCGGCCGTGTATTCTCGCCGCGTCTACCCACGATCGAGAAGAAGATCTGTTTATGAACGCAATAAGCGATCTTCAAGCCGACGCTGCTGTCATCCTGGCACCCAGACACCCGGAGCGCGGACCTCTCCTAGCAGAAACCCTTGAGAACAAAGGAATCCCCTTCGCCCAACGCAGTGCAGGGCAGATTCCGACCAAGGAACACAAGGTGCTTCTGGCAGACACGATTGGTGAAATGGGACTTTGGTACCGTCTCAGTGATACCGTCTTCCTTGGTGGCGCCAGCGTGCCCAATATTGGTGGTCACAACCCCATCGAAGCTCTGCAATTTGGAAAGACTCTGGCCACGGGGCCATACGGTTTCAACTTCGAAGCGCTCTTTGAAGAACTCAGCCACAATGGGCTTTTGAACATCGTAGCTGACCGAAATGAATTAGCCCAAGCTTTGGAGCGGGGACTATCTATCAAAACCGGCGCCGACCGCGACGCACGTGAGGCCTTCCTGACCAAATCAGCCGCGCCCCTGGAGAAAGCCGCAGACGCATTGCTCGCTCTTCTCTACCACCGGATCAGGCTATGAAGGCTCCATATTTCTGGCGGGGCGGACTGGATCCAAAATCGAGAGAGGCCGCCCCTCTCACGCGCGTACTGCTGACACCGCTGGAGGCACTCTACGTCTGGGGATTCAAGCGGCGCTGGCGTCATGCTGTCCAGGCAAAAGCACCCGTCCCTATAATCTGCGTTGGCAATGTGACGGTCGGTGGCGTGGGGAAAACACCAATTGTCGCACTGATTCGAGACAGACTGACGCGAATCGGTTTGCGGGCAGCAACCCTTTCACGAGGCCACGGTGGACGCATAAGGAAAGCAACACGGATCGACACAGAAACCCACAAGGCGATCGATGTTGGCGATGAACCCCTGATGTTGGCTCTCGCCGGCGAAAGCTGGATTGGACGCAATCGCGCCACCGCGGCTCTTGCCATGGCCGCTGATGGTGTTGATGTGATTATCATGGATGATGGTTTCCAAACCCCGTCAGTGGAAAAGACCTTGAGTTTTCTTGTAATCGATGGTGAGACCGGGTTCGGCAATGGATATTGCTTACCCAAAGGCCCAATGCGCGAGCCCTACAACTCGGCAAATGACCGTGCAAACTTCCGGATCATTACCGGATCCGGCAACGCGCTTCCTGAAGCTTTGAAACAAGATGCCCTGAAGGCCCAACTCCTGCCCACGAATAAAATTCCTCCAGGCCCACTTATCGCATTCGCCGGAATTGGGCGGCCCCAGAAAGTGTTCGATAGCCTCATTAAGGCTGGCGCCGATGTGCGCGACGGTGTCAGCTTTGCTGACCACTATGTCTATAAATCGGGGGACCTTGAGTTCCTGAAAAAGCTTGCAGCCGACCATGGTGCAACCCTGGTCACCACTGAAAAAGACTATGTCCGCCTTCCGGAAACCTGGCGCGAGCGTGTGGTGACCTGGCCGGTGGCCATGGACTTTGGCGACGATTTGGAAACACTCGATGCCGCCCTGAAAGGCGCCATAGATGGGTTCTACCATGGCCAATGACCCGAACGGCTACGTTCGCCCAAAGGACATAGATAACCGCTCCACCTTCCGGCAGCGCGTCCAGTGGCGACTTGAAGCCCTAGCCTGGGATCTGGTCTATTGGATGCCAATGAAGGCCATGGGCCCAGATCGCGCGTCCAATTTTGGCGGGTGGCTCTTTCGCCGTCTTGGGCCCCTTTTGTCACAACACAAAACCGCT
>JBCCTK010000095.1:0-12546 GCA_039198685.1 Pseudomonadota bacterium
CCAACATCTCCATGATTAAGTTCAGCCGTTTCGCACGGACCAATCCAGACGCCCGCAATGAACGGCTCGACTATGCGCGCCATATGCTGACCCGCGTTCCTGCCGGTACGCCAGGCGAGACATTTGCGTATTCAAATGCAGGATACATCATCGCTGCCACCATGCTTGAGCAAACGATGGATGCACGATGGGAGGACCTGGTGACCACCCATGTCTTCGAGCCATTGGGCCTGGAAAGTGCGGGGTTCGGTCCCCAAGGCAGCCCGGACGTGGTCGACCAACCCCGAGGACACCGGCCTGTTTTCCTGGGCTTTGGCCGCAGCGCGATCTCACCGGGTAGCAGGGCGGCGGATAATCCCGAAGTGCTCAGTCCGGCAGGCCGCGTGCACATGTCCCTTAAAGACCTGGCCACCTACGCTACGGCTCACCTGACGGGGAAGAGCCCAGGCGGCGCCCAATTTCTAAGCAATGCCAGCCTGGAAACACTGCACACCCCGAGACTGGATCGATACGCCATGGGGTGGGTTATTCAGGACGGCGGCACCCGGCCGGGCCTCCTGTGGCACAATGGCTCGAATACGGCGAATTACGCCGAAGTCTATGCCGATCCGGGCTCCGGCATCGTCATCGCCATGGCGGCGAACGACCACGATATCCGCGGTCTCGGTCTGGCGTTCCGAGACACCGCACGAGAGATTTACGCCAGCCTCGCCAATTGACGACCGCCAGTGTGGCACTACGGTCGCACCAAGCGATGGACTCAACACAATAAAGGGGCTCGGGCATGGCCGCATGGTTCGCGATAGATCTGTGGAAGCGCGTGATCGCTTTCCTCATCCTCGGCTTGGCGCTCGGCCTGGGTCTTCGCTACGGCATGGGCGCGGAAGCAGGCGGAGCATTCGCAACCACCTGGTTTGGCTGGATCGGCGACCTGTTTCTCCGCCTCATCCGCATGCTGATCGTCCCCTTGATCTTTTTCACGCTTGTCTCTGGAATGATTGCAATGGGCGACCCGAAACGGTTAGGCAGCCTCGGTCTGCGGACCCTGGCTCTCTATTTTGGGACGACCGCCATCGCCGTGACTCTGGGTTTGGCCATGGCAACAGTGTTTCAGCCAGGTGCCAGTCTCTCTCCTGAAACATTTACCGGCGCGGATGCGTCCGCTCTGGATTCTGCGCGGGAGCGGGCCGAAGCGGCGGGCGGGATTGTGGACCGGCTCCTTCAAATTGTGCCAACCAATCCGGTTGAAGCCCTCGCGACGGGCAATATCCTGCAGATCATCTTTTTCGCAATCATGTTTGGCGTTGGAATACTGGCAGCCGGAGAGACCGCGCGTCCCGTGGCTAATTTCATGGATGGCGCGTCCGAAGCGATGATGAAGGTGACCATGATCGTCATGGAGTCTGCTCCCTTCGGCGTGTTTGGTTTAATGGTCACCGTGATGGCGACCCAAGGTTTAGGCGTATTGCAAAGCCTCGGCACGCTGGCATTCGCGCTCTACCTCGCCTGCGCGCTTCACATCGCGATCACCTATGGCGGCGTCATCATGACAGGGCTTCTGAAGCTCAACATGTTCAAGTTCCTGCGCGGGGTAACGGATGCGCAGGCTGTCGCTTATTCCACGGCGAGTTCGTCGGCCACGCTCCCGGTGACCATAACTTGTGCGGAAGAAAACCTGGGCGTTGACAAGGCCGTAGCGGGTTCCGTCTTGCCGCTCGGCGCCACCATCAACATGGATGGAACCGCCATATACATCGGCATGGTCGCCCTTTTTGGCGCTCAGGCGCTCGGCCTGGAGGTTACCTTGACCCAGTATTTCGTGGTCGCCCTTATGGCCACGCTTGTGTCGATCGGTGCGGCGGGCATTCCAAGCGCTGGCCTGCTTCTGTCTGGCGCTGCATTGACCCAGGTGGGTATCTCCGAAGCCCAGGCAGCGCTTATTATCGGCTTTATACTGCCCTTCGACCGCCTGTTGGACATGATGCGCACAATGACCAATGTCACAGGCGATGCCGCTGTCGCAACAGCGGTTGCCAAATGGGAAGGTGAATTCGACCAGGCGGTCTTCGACGCCGAGGACATCTGAAAAGAAACCGTTTAGCTCTACTCAGCCGCCACGGGCTGACCACCACCTTTGCCGACAACAATCTGTCCAATTCGCGTGAATGGCTTCATCGTCATCAAACGGAAAACCGCGGGCGTGAAGTAAAGTGCAAGCAGTGCAGACCCCGCCACACCACCGGCAATCGCCGCCGCCAAGGGCATCCAAAAAGCGTCGCCTCCCAACAATAGCGGGACAAAGCCGCCCATGGTCGTAAGGGTGGTCGCCACGATATGGCGGGTTGCGTCTACAACGGTTTCACGCTGGGCAATAATATCATCGCCCATGCAAGCCGGACTGGCCTTCAACATCGACAACACAACGATTGATCCGTTGATCGCGATCCCAAGCAGGCCAAGGGAGCCAATAATGGCATTGAATCCAAGCGGAAGGTTGAAAAGCCACACGCCGAACATCGCCATGAGCACCGCCAGGAAGCCCGCGGTCAGGATCAGAAGTGACATTCGGAATGAGTTGAACACCAACGCAACGGCGCCAGCCATAACGAGGATGAGCGGGATACCAATAGCCGCCAGATTGCCGATTGCATCCCCACTGTTTTCCGCGTCACCACCGGTGATTTCGGAAAAGCCGCGCGGCACTTCAAAGCCGCTGTCGGCCAGGCGTTCTCGGAAGTCAGTCAAGACCGGTGCAGGCAGGGTGTAAGGCTCAAGGAATGCGCGGATATCGTTCACACGCTGGCCATCGCGGCGGGTGATCACACCAATGTCAGGGTCGAGCGTTAGGTCCCCAAGCGCGCTAAGCGGCGTACCATTCCCAATCATTTTGGCGCTCAGGTCGGCTGTCGCCGTGCGCCGATAGTCACCAGCAAACACTCGCACCGGCAGCTCCTCCACGCCTTCGAGGATGGACCCAGCCCGCACGCCTTCCAATTCGGCGTTGAGGGACTCCGCAATCCCGGTCAGGCGCTGACCCGCAATCGCGGCGGCGGCCTCATCCACTTGCACGGTCAGGCGCGGCGTTCCTGTCTGCAGGCTCGCGGTTGTGTAGGTGATGCCGGGCGTCTGGGCGAGAACGCGGCGAACATCGTCTCCGATCTGTGAGAGTGTGCGCAAGTCATCACCAAGGTATAGGACCTGTATAGGCGCTGGCGCTGGCGGGCCTTGCTCATAGGGCACCGCCAGGAACATCGCGCTTGGAAACTCCCTGCGCAACTCTTCCTGCAAGGTCGTAGCAATTTCGCGGGTCGCAGCGGGGCTTTTGGTCTGGATCCATCCGGATGCAACGCCTTCCACCCCCTGGGTCGAATTGATCGCATTATAATAGACGCGCGGGGGGGCTTCCCCAACCGTCAGGTTCACATCTGTGATACCGTCCTTGGCCAAGAGAAAATCGGTTGCAGCCTCTACAATCTCTACGATCTCATCGGACGATGCCGATGGCGCCAAGCTGATTTCCAGATTGATCTGGTCGCGCTCGGTCGGCGGAAAAAATTGGGATGGCAAGGTCATCGCAACCATCAGGCCCGCGATTGCCGGTGCCAATCCAATCGCAATACCGAGGGGCGGGAAACGCAAAACCGTGCCAATTGTGTAGCGATAGCCATCGCTGATCACATTCACGGCAATCCCATCGCGCCACCAGCGCCGCCTCCGGTCTGTCATGCCTTCGCCGGCGCGTTTACGGTCGAACCAGCCCGAAAGCGCAGGAATGATCGTCATCGAAATCACGAAGGAGGACACCACGGCAAAGATCACCGAAACACCAATCATGCCGACGAATTCACCGGCGCCGCCTGGCAATAGGGCGATGGGAGCAAAGGCCAGCGCGGTGGTCAGTGTTGAGGCAAACAGGGGTCCGAAAAGGTGGGAAAGCGACTTGTCGATCGCTTCTGCACGGCCCAATCCCTTGCTGCGATACTGGTCGAATTCATCAACCACGACGATGGCATTGTCGATCCATAGTCCAAGCGAAATCACCAAGCCCGTGACAGACATCTGGTGCAGCGGCATATCGAAGAGATTGAAGAGGATCAGCACCAGCAGGATTGTCAAAGGCAACGCTGTGCCCACCACGATCGCTGCCCGCCATCCCATGCACAGGAACAAGACCAGGACCACGATCATCGCTGACATCAGCAAATTACTGGAGAGGTCGCCCAGACGCGCATTGGTATACTCACTTTGGTCAAACAACACATCGACGCGCACACCCTGGGGCGCAGACTGTGCAAAATCGTCGACCAGGGATCGGGCCATATTCGCCCATAGATCGACCCGCTGACCGGTCTGGATGAAGGCCCCAACCACAATGGTTCGCTCGCCATTGTGGAAATTCAACCGCGTGACGGGATCTTCCAAACCTTTGCGCACCTCAGCGACATCGCCGACCCGAATGCTGGAGCCATTATCTGACTGCACAAGCGGAACATCGCGGATGCGGGCAATCGACTCAAAAGAGCCTCCGACATCGACGCCAACATTCGTTGCGCCAGTGCGCAATTCGCCAGCCGGTGTCTTTGCGTCCCCCTGGGCGATGAGGCGCGCCGCCTGGATTACATCAAGCCCAGCCGCATCCAGAGCGTCCGGGTCCATGACAACGGTTATTTCTTCACGGGGCAAGCCATAAATTTCGACCTCGTCTGTCCCGCCCAAATTCCGAAAGCGATCGCCCAAAGTGTTGGCCATTCGAGCCATGACGGCCAGCTCAGGCTCAGAATCCCCCTCCCAGGTGAGGCCGACAATCATGGTCGTTCCACCAACATTCACACGCTGCACAATCGGCGGCGATGTCCCCGCCGGGAAGCTCGCGCGGGCCGATTCCACCTGGTTCCTGATCAGCGACCATGCATCCTCAACCTTGGATTCGCTCAAATCATCGCGGATATTCAGGCTGACCTGGCTTACACCGGCGCGCGACGTGCTTTCGATCTCGTCCACCTCAGGCAGTTCACGCAGGGCAGCTTCGATTGGCTCGGTAACAAGCGCTTCCATACGCTCCGCATCGGCCCCAGGCAGCGTTGTCAAAACATAGCCGTAGCGCTCAATCAGCGTCGGATCTTCCTGTCGGTCAAGCGTCATCAGCGCACCGATTCCACCCGCCACGGCAACGAGCAGGAGCAGGACTGTCAATCTTGGAAGACGGAAAAACAGGGTACGCATGGGCCGGACCTCCGATTAGCGGTCTTGGGTTGTTTGCATGCCGGCCAGGGATCCGCTCGAAACCTGGCGTTGGGGCGTGATCGGTTGCCCAGGTGTGATACGCTGGAGGCCATCAATCACGACCAGGTCGCCATTCTCCAACGCGCCCCGTACAAAGGCTCTGGGCCCATCTGTATGAACAATTTCGACAAGCCGCGTCTGGGCCAGATGACCATTAGCGCCGGGCTCTGAGACATAGACGGACCAGAGACCACGTGTGGCTTCTTTCAGGGCGGAGACTGGAACCCAAATACCCCGCTCTCCGATGGCGCGATTGAGGGACAAGCGCGCCACTGCGCCCGTGGAAACCACCTGGTCCGCATCAATTTCAAACACGGTCGTAACCGTGCGTTGGCGGCGGTCTATCACACCGGTTTCCGCCCGCAGTGTGGCCTCTACCGGCTCACCAGCCACGTCGAGCAGGTAGCGTTGTCCCGGCACCAGAGAGTCCATCGCATTTCCTGGCACGCCAATCCGGGCTTCCAATGTGCCGCTCTCAACCAAGGTGAAAACAACCTGTCCTGGAGTGGCGATCACACCCTCATCGACAAAGCGTTCTGTCACCACGCCATCATAGGGCGCACGGATCTGGGCAAGGTCGATTTGAACGCGCAGTGTATCTGCCTGGGCCCGAGCCGCTGCGAGGCGGGCCTCTGCGGCACTGGCTTGGGCGGCAAACTCATCAACCACTTGTTGGGACACAAAGCCTTGATCTTTCAAGTCTTGCTGGCGGTCTACCGTGGTCTGAGCCAGCGTGAGATTCGCGGTCACTTCTTCAATGGACGCTTCCGCCGCCGCCAGCTGCGCACGCAGGCTCCGCGTATCCAGAACGGCCAACCGCTGGCGAGATACAACCCGGTCGCCGACATCTGCACTCAAGCTGGCGATTTGGCCGCTCGACGTGAAACCCAGCTGGCTTTGCCGGCGCGGTGTAATCAAGCCGGTATAGCTTTCCTCAAGATCGAAATTTGCCTGTAAGGATACTTCGATAACGGCAGCGGAAATCGGCGTTGGCTGAGCTTGCGCCACCTTAGGACCTTCTTCTGATCGTAACGCCACTGAGGCGAAGAACAATCCGGCGAAAACCAAAGCGAGCACACCTATGAACACGGCCCCTTTCAAAGCGTTTGGCTTCTTTTCTCGCATGTCAATTGCGTGTTCCATCAGTCCGGCCCCTTAAGGCTTGTTGCCACTAACAGTACGCCGCTGCGCAGCGGCTGGATGTGTGAACGCACTCATCGCTTATAAAGTCCGTTCAAGATAATATCAGCGTGCAGATCGAGGAACGCGTCACGCTCGACGGGCGATTCCGTTTTCATACTCTCAAGGAAATGCGGCAGATGCGCCAATAAACTTGCAGCACCATGGCAGCACGCCCAGACGGACTTCGCCACGACGACCGTGTCCCGAGCCGGATCAAACTGGCCACGCGCCTGGCCCTCCTCAACCATGGAGATCAAATAATCGAAGGCGCGCGCCTTATTGCTTTCGTTCTGAATGGCATCATCAGGGTCAACAATGCCCGAGAATGCGCCAAGATACTGATGCGGCTTTTCCAAGGCTTCTTCGATATAAACGCGCAAGCAGTGGTGAGCCCGGTGACTGAAGGGTTCCTGACTGCCCTGGACCCGGTCGATATGGGTGAGAATGCGGCCAAAGAAGGCCTCTTTGAGCTCATCGACCAATTCATCCTTTGATCCAAAATACTTGTAAATTGCGGCCGGCGAGTAGTCGATTTCCTCTGCCAGGCGGCGTATGGAGAAGCCGTCCTCACCGGCGTCGGCAATCATGCGCTCGGCAGCATCCAGGATCGACGCTCGCACACGCAGACGCCGGCGGGCGGCCGGGGTCATCTCGCTGGCGAGAACAGTGTCAATTGGCTCAGGCATAGTCGCGTTCTTTCTCCTGCATCATACATAGAACGAATTTCAAAAAGTGAACAGTGTTCACTTCCTAATCTGATGTTTTCTTTTTTGTGACTGTGGCAGTGCCGCGATGGTTGGTTTAAATAATTGATATGAAAAGCTCATTTCCCCAGCCACCTGCGCCGCAATCACCCCTTTCCACCGCTACGGCACCTGAAAGCCTGGGCGCTTTCCTGGCGACCCGTCGCTCTGCGGGAAAATCGGCCCTGTCAGCGCCGGGGCCCGATGCGACAACGCTTGCCGATTTGCTACGCGTTGCGGCCCGCGTGCCGGACCATCGCCGTGTTGAGCCCTGGCGCTTTATCACGCTGGCAGGCAGCGCTCGCGAAACTTTCGGCAACCGAATAGCCGACATAGCAGCGACATCGCAGGTGGCCCAGTCTCGCGGTGTCGACAGCGAGACGTCGCGCACATTACCGCTCCGCGCGCCCACCATTGTCGCCGTTGTCTCGAGCCCAGACCCTGGCCATAAAACACCGGTTTGGGAACAAGAACTGTCCGCCGGTGCGCTGTGTTACAACGTGCTTCTGGCGGCCCGCGCAGCTGGCTTTGGCGCAGCCTGGCTGACCGATTGGATCGCCTATGACGGCGAGGTCAACGCTGTCCTGGGCCTGACCGATACCGAACGGGTCGCAGGCTATATATATATAGGAACGCCGACCGCAGAGGCTCCAGAGCGTCCAAGGCCCAATATGGCCGAAAAGGTCACTTCCTGGGAAGGATGATATCATTCCATAGGCTTCGCCGAGGCTGGTTTCAGGCAACCGCCGCTTTGTCGCTGCGCCACCATCCGCGCAGGGACATCCCACGCGCCTCCGCGTGGCCAGCCAGAACAAGCAAGCCGGCGAGGATGCCCAAATTCTTAATGAAATTCTGTGTCTCGCGGGCGACAGCTTCACCTTCCATCGTCCAAAAATCGTGCAACAGGACATTCACTGCCAAGACGTAGACAACAAAGCCAAACGCGACAAATCTCACAAAACGCCCCGTGATAAGCAGTAGTCCGCCGCCGATATTGGCCACAGCAGAAATCCACATGAGCGGGGCCGCAAACCCGATGGCATGGCTTTCCATATAAGCAATTGTGCCTGCTGGATCTGCGACTTTCATTAGTCCCGGAACCAGGAAGTACAACCCCAAAAGGACGCGCCCCATGATCGTGCTGAAGAGAATCATATGCGTATCCTGCTAGCCCCGTCCGCGATAGGGAGGCACGCCCGTTTCAGGAACCCATAGCCCCTCTGGGGCGGGGCCTGTCTGCCAAAACACATCAATGGGTATACCCCCTCGGGGGTACCAATACCCCGCAATGCGTAGCCACATCGGCTCAATCAACGCCGCAATCCGTTTGCCGACATCGAGCGTGCAATCTTCGTGGAACGCTCCATGATTGCGATAAGAGGATAATAGGAGCTTCAGGCTCTTGCTTTCGACAAGCCAATCGCCAGGGGCGCAATCGATCACAAGATGGGCAAAGTCCGGCTGGCCCGTCACGGGGCAGATCGACGTAAATTCAGGCGCTGTGAAGCGCGAGAGATACAAGGTCCCGGGATGCGGATTCGGCACGCGTTCAAGCTTTGCGTCCTCGGGCCCCTGGGGCAAACCGGTCTGGGTGCCCAGCTGGTGAAGCCCGCCATAGATGGATTTCTCAGCCATTATTGATCCCCCGTTTCGAGCGCACCAGCCGGGCCAAACGGGGTTGGGACAAATTCGAAAAGCATGCCGAGATAAAGAACATAGGCGCCCAAAAGCACAATCCCCTCCCACCGGGAAAGGCGTTTTCCGGTGATCCCGAATAGAATCATCAGGAAAGTGGCCAGCAGGAGTGCGCCGATATGTTCAATGCCCATGATGGGCAATTCGGCTACGCCCTGGTCAACCCGGGTTTGGAGACCCGTATCGGGATCAACCGCCAGGGGTGATGTTGCAGCGTCATGGGGGGCATAGACTGAAAATGGCGCGACAATCGCCGTAACCCCAATAATGCCGGACAGGTTAAAAATATTGGAGCCAATCAGGTTCCCAAGGGCAACGTCGCTTCGCCCACGCAGGGCCGCAATGGCCGAGGTAGCCAACTCCGGCAGGCTTGTTCCAATGGCCACAATGGTCAGTCCGATAACCGTTTCTGAAACACCCCATTGGGTCGCAAGCATGATCGCGCCTTGCACGAGAAACCGCGCTCCGAAAATGACGCCGGCAATCCCGACAAGAGACATCAACAATCCCAGCAGCAGTGAAGCCGGTGCCACCGTCGTTTCACCCTCCTGGATATGGAGGTCACCCGGCGGCGTCTGTCCGCCCCGGTCCAGGATCAGGGACGCCACGATGTAACCAACCACGAAAACCAGCATCAGAACGCCGGTCAAACGCGTAAAAAGATCAAAATAGACCAGGGCACAGAATACCACAGTGACGACCACCATCACACTCGCATCGCGCGCCAGAGCCCTCGGATTGGTCACGATCGGATACAGTAGCGAAGACACACCCAATACCAAAAGTATGTTGGAGATATTCGAGCCCACCACGTTACCAACGGCAATACCCGTTGCGCCATCCGAGGCGGCTTGCAGCGTGGTCACGAGCTCGGGCATGGACGTTCCAAAGCCAACCAGAGTCAGCCCGATCACAAGTTCGGACAGGCCGAGTCGGCGCGCCACGGCGACCGAGCCGCGCACCAGCACTTCCCCACCCAGGGCGAGCCCCACAAGGCCCGCCAAGATCAAGACATAACTCATCATGTCGCTCACCCCTCCGCAGGATGCGTGCGCCCTTATGCCAACCGTCCTCGGCTTCGCCAACGGGGAAACTGCCGCCGCCTGAAATCTCTTTGACTTGCCCCATCAGGGTGACACACTGACGTCGGAAAGCTGCGGGAGAGCGACCATGGGGATTAAGGAGATGCTGGCGGTAGTGGCGGCAACACTGCTTGCTGGGATCGCCTGGTCACAAGAAAGCGACTCCAACCCGGTTCCGATCGTCACACCCGATGAGGTGCACCCCCAATGGGCGGGTTTTATGCCGGAATTTCAGACCATTATCTGCCCGTTTGGCTTGCCCGGCAATTACGATACCGATGAAATCCAGTGCGGCTATGTCCTGGTGCCTGAAGATCGCACCCACGCCGAAAGTCGGCTCATCCAACTCGCCGTTCTGAAAATAAAATCGACCTCAGACACCCCCCCAGGTGGCGCGATGATCCGACTGACGGGCGGCCCCGGCAGCCCATCCCTGAGCGCTGGGCGCGTGAATGCCTACCGCGGATCTGCCAATGCTGGCGTGCGCGCAACAGCTGATCTGATCTTCTTTGACCAACGCGGGACGGGATATAGTGAAGGGCGCTTCTGCCGAGGTGCGCTGCAGGCCTACCAGTTTGGCGTTCCGACCACTCCGGATGGTGTCGCGCTGTATCTTGAAGAGCGTCAGCGATGCCTTGCAGAGGCCCGGGCACGGGGCGTATTCGTGGATGGGTACACAAATTGGCAGAACGCACTCGACGTGCGCGATATCCGCCGTGCCCTGGGTTATGAACAATGGACTGTGTTTGGCGTGTCCTATGGAACCGAACTCGGCCAGGCTGTTATGGAGTTTGACCCCGATGGCGTTCGCGCAGCGATCCTCGACTCAGTTGTTCCCGCGGGCTTGCGCACCAACAGTACCAGCACCATGCTTGGCAACGGTTTCCGTTCAGCTCTCGACGCCGTTGATGCCATGTGTGCGGCTGACAGGGCCTGCCAGCGCGCTTATGGCGACCGCATCTCCGATCGTATGCTCGCGGCCATGCGCGCCTATGACGAAAGCCCTTTGACGCTGACCGGCCTGAACATCAACAGGGCCGTCTCGGGCACGCTGTATATGGATGGAAGCCTGGCCGGTTCAGCCTTGTTCCAAGCGCTCTATAGTCGATCTTTCTACGGCGACCTTCCGGCATTTCTCAGCGTTCTGGAAACCCGCGATACGGTGGCTCTCCGCGCCTATGTGAACCAAATCGCCTATCCGATCGACCATGATTACGGCTATGGGATGGCGTACACGATCAACTGCCGCGCGGGGATGCGGCAAACGCCTGGAGCACCGCCGCCTCCCGGGCCGAATGGCAGCGATCTGGCCGACTTGATCGGTGGCGCTGGTAGCTTCCAAATTTGCGGTGACGGCTATTCAACCTCCCCTGATCCAAGCGTTAAATCCCTAATTTCTGATATTCCGACCCTCGTTGTTACCGGCGCTGTCGACCCGATCACCCCGCCGTATTATGCCGATATCCTCATTGAGGGTTTGAGCAATGGCCAACGGGTAGACTTTCCAAATACCGGGCATGGCGGACTTCTATCCAATTGGGAGTCGTGCGGACGGGGCCTTCTCACCGCATTCATAATTGATCCGGAAGCACCCCTCGATGCAAGCTGCGCGGGAGAAACACCAGGGCCAAACTTCCTCATCAATCTGCGAGAAACCAAGGCTCCCTATCGGTTTGGCCTGGGTCTGCAGGCAGGTAATTATACTCCCACTACCGTGGCCGCAGCGGCCGGGCTTTTGATGATCATGGTGTCCTTCCTTCTGACTCCTATCGCTCGCATGATCGATCGATCGAAGAGCGCTAACTATGGCCTGGCCCGAAGTCTTACCTGGCTGGGCGGGGCACTCAGCCTTGGTGGCGTTGCCCTTGCCATTCAGACCATTCTCCGCACGGCCCAGTCTAATCCCGCGAGCCTGGTTGTTGGAGTTCCCGCGTCCATCGCATGGGCAGGCTGGCTCGGCCTGGCCGGCATGGTTGTTTGTCTCATAGCGCTGTGGCGAATGGTGGCAGCCGGCGATGGCACGCAAACCTTGGGCACACGGGCCGCCATTGTCCTCGCCGCGCTTCTTTCGGGCAGTCTGCTCTGGTTTCTTATCTCGATCGGCGCAGGCCCAGTTTAGATTCGCCACGGCGTTTTGCGGGTATGGGATTGATCGCAGGTCTGGCTCCATCCGCAAGCGAATCGCAGCCTGGATTTCACTCTGCAGCGCGGCCCAATAGGTGGCTTAGTCAGCGTTCGGACTAGGCCACCACCGAACGACCTTGGGAAGATCTTGCCCCAAAAACGGGCAATGATACAACTTTGTGGTCACAAATCGTGCATGCAAACGCCCTACGCACAATGATTAACCCTTTCCATTGCTGCAGACGCAGGAGCTAAGCGATCTGGGTCTCGCTGATATTCTCAATGAAGGGAAGGTTTATGATGCGGCACTTTATTAAATCCGTTTCGCTCGCGCTTGTGATGGGTTCCGGCCTGGCAGGCGTTGCGCAGGCGCAAGGTGAATTCTCAGGCAGTGTAACGCTCACGTCTGATTATGTGTTCCGCGGTTTCTCCCAAAC
>JBCCTK010000096.1:0-12397 GCA_039198685.1 Pseudomonadota bacterium
GCGCAAGCTGATGTCAAAGACTTTCAAATTGGGTGGCTTCAGGAGATGAATAAGGGCGTCGATTTTATAAGGCGTGCCATCGTACTCCTGGTCGCTGTGGTGGCGGCGCTTATCCTGATCGGCGTGCTATCGGTCGCGACGCCACCTGCCGTACAAGAGGTCTTGCTGGACCGGGATGCGAGCTTCTGGCCGTTCACTATCCAGAATGTGATGTGGCTGGCGCTGTTTGTCGGGCTGGGGGAATTGGCCTTGCGGTGGAATGCGGCCTCTGAAGAAGAAGGTCAGCTCAAACGCGGCTACCTTCCCGATGACGGAACGCTCCTGACCTCTGAGTTGCTCAGCCGGGTGCGTGAGGGTGTTGCGCGCCGCAGATTGGGTCGCGACAGCTTTCTGCCGCGCATGATTATTCGCACGATTGATCAGTACCAGCTTACCCGAAAGGAAGACCAGGCGTCCTCGGTGCTGACCGCATCGCTCGACCTGTACATGCATGAGATCGACCTGCGCTATTCGATGTTGCGTTATATCGCCTGGCTCATTCCTTCGCTTGGCTTCATAGGCACGGTGATGGGTATTATGTTCGCGTTGCAGTATGCTGGCGTTCCGGCCAATGCTGAAAGTGAGGATTTCCTCTTTCAGGTCACCTCGCGGCTTGGCGTTGCGTTCACAACAACGCTGCTCGCCTTGGTGATGTCAGCCGTCCTGGTGCTTCTGCAGTCAGTCGTTCAAGCCAAGGAAGAACGCGCCCTCAACGAAGCGGGGCAGTATTGCCTCGATAATCTTATCCTCCAATTGGGTGACAACCGCGCGCGATGACGACCAATCGGCCGCAAACGCTTTTGGACCTTATCCCAAAGGGTGGGATGGACGGGCCGAGCCTTCAAAGGCTTGCCGTCAACCTTCTCAGTGCCGTGGAGGTTTTGCATCGTTCAGGCCAAACCCATGGATCCATCAGCCCTGCCACCGTAGACGTTTATCCCCATTCGGGGGCCGTCTCGCTGACGGGCGAACAGAGGGACGTCGATCTTTCGACTGATATTTATCAACTGGCTGCTACTTTTTACCAGGCTGCGAGCGGTGACTTGCCGATCGACTATGCCACGCGTGAGGCTGCGCTGAGTGGGGGGGCGCCAGACCCGCTCGCGGACATCTCTGCGAATATCGGCTTGCAAGACCAGCATGGGCTTCAGTTCCTGGATGCCATTATGGCAGGGCTGGAACTGCAGCCCGCCGATCGCCCGCGCTCGATTTCAATGTGGCGAACAGAGTTATTTGGCTCTCCAGCTGAAGTTGGCCCTCTGGAAACACCTTTACCCGGTCAGCAGAGCTTGCAAGGCACAGCCCCGCTGCCGCGATCCCCTGTCGTTCAAGGCACCCCACCACACGTGCCCACAGCGTATAAAGCCTCTTCCTGGGCCGCCGAGGGATTTGCTCCCGAACCTGAGCGACGCCCTTGGGGGCGTTGGATTGCCGGTATTTTGGTGCTGGGTGCCATCGCATCGGCTGGGATTTGGCTGATTGCCAGCACGCGTGGCGGGACGCCGGCGCCCGGTGGCGACACAGTTGTAGCGGCTGACACACCCACAGAGCTGGAAACGCCGAGCCCGTCGGCAGACAATGAAGCTTGGATCAGGGCCCTTGAGTTGGATACGCTGGAAGGCTACCGCGCTTATCTTGAAGACTTTCCCGATGGACGGTTCGCTGAAGAGGCTCAAGCTGAAGTCGACCGTTATGACGATGAGGCGTGGGCGATTGCAGAGCAGCGCAACACCCTCGCGGGCTATCAGTCCTATCTCGAAGCGTGGCCGGAGGGGCGCCATGCCAGCCAGGCCCGTGAGCGAGCCAACGCGATCCGGGCCGAACAGGAAGCCGCCGCGGCTGATGCCGCAGAGCGCGCCGCGCGTGAAGCCGCCGATTGGGCAGAAGCGGCTCGCGCGGACACAGTCCAGTCTTACGGGGACTATCTGGCGAAGCATCCTACCGGGCCCAATGCTCCAGAGGCACGCAGCCGGCGCGACCGTCTACAGGCCCAAGCGGCTGACCGAGCAGCATTCGAGCAGGCCGAGGCTCTCAACACGGTGCGGGCCTATGAACAATATCTCTCTCAATTTCCCGGCGGCGCCTTCCAGATGCAGGCTATTGCCGCCATAGATGCCTTGAAGCCAGCAGCCGGTCGCACGTTTAGGGATTGCCCGTCCTGTCCGCTAATGGTCACCTTAGGCGCAGGGACCGCCCAACTGGGTGCGACGGACAGCGATTTCGATGCCAGTCCTGCCGAAGGCCCCCAGCGCCCCGTTACCTTTTCGGGCTTTTTTGCCCTTGCCGAAACTGAAGTCACTTTTGATCAATGGCAGGCCTGTGTTGCAGGAGGCGGATGTAATCCCATTGCCAGCGATAATGGCTGGGGGCGGGGAGGGCGACCTGTCATCAATGTGACGTGGAATGATGCCTCCGCATATGCCGCTTGGCTGAGCGAAGTGACTGGTGAGCGCTATAGTCTGCCAAGCGAAGCCCAATGGGAGTATGGCGCCAGGGCGGGCGAAACCGGCACGCTTCCCGGTGGCTCTGCGGCTGCGGTTTGTGCAGTGGCGAATGGTGCGGCAAACGAGAGCGGTCTGGCCTGGGCTAACACGGCCTGCGCCGATCCCGCGCCCGACCGGACGCTCGTCGCCGGGTCCCTAATCGCAAACCGATTTGGGTTGAAAGATATGGTTGGTAATGTTGCAGAATGGACGCTGGACTGTAACACTCTCAATTTGCGAGATGCGCCTGCGGACGGCAGCGCCGATCTTCGCGGGTCCTGTAACCAGCGGGCTGTGCGCGGCGGTTCTTGGTTTTCAGGGGCCAAGGATTTACGGTTCACTGCGCGCTTGATGCTCCGTCGCGGCGATAGCAATGATTTTACAGGGTTCCGTGTTGTCAGGGAGATCAACACCTGACAGCCTTTTTTTGTTCAGGCAGCAGTCATGGGTCGCGATCTAAACTTTAGCCATGCTCAGATATTCTACCCTTGCTGTGATATTGGCTTTATTGGGAGACTTTGCCGTCGCGCAAGAAAGCTCGCCGCCAGATGATCCGGGCGTGTCAACGCCTGATACCGATAGTACCGACCAATCAGAGGAAGACTGGCGCAGGTCCCAACGACGCGGCGATAGCGGTGATGACGATACAGTGTCCAATCCGTCGAGTGTTGGCGTGGGTGTAAACATTCCAGAGCCACGCGAAATCGATAAACTTCCCGAAGAGTCCCGGCGCCATATTAACCGCCAAAGGGCTGAACTGATTGCAGAAGCCGATCTTGAAAATCTGGATCCTCAAAGCATCACCTATGAGCCCAGTGAGGCAGCGAAATCTGATCCCAATTTAATGCGTGACGAACAGGCAGCCTGGGCTGAAGTCGTGGGAGACTTGATTGGCGCTGAAACGGCTTCAGGTAGCGGTTCAGGCGCAGGAGGAGCACAAGGCGCAAGCCAAGGCCAGGGCGCAGGTTCAACTGGGGATGGCACAGCCGGAACCGGTGCTGGGGCCGTTGGACCGGCAGGATCCACCATGGGCGGCGGTGCCAATCAGTCAGCAGCCGACATATTGCGGCAGATGCAGGGTTTGGGCGGTAGCGCCAGTGGAAGTGGAAGTGGAGGTGGAAGTGGAAGCGGCTCGACCGTAGCGTCGGGGTCTGCCGGAAGTGCCGGTGATCCTGGCCAAGAACAATCGGGGTCGACAGAACCCAGCCCGGAGGTGGGCGGTGGCGACAGCGGAGCCGGACAGGGACCCAGTCAAGGCGAGCCTGGCCCTGCAGATGGAGCATCCTCACAAGCCGGACAGGATGGTGGCGATGTGCCGGATGGCGATGGCGATGTGGGATCGGATGGCGATGCGCCAACAACATCAGATAATGGCAGAGGATCGGATGGTCCCACGGACACGATATCCAACGGGTCTCCGGAAGGGGTTGATGGTTCCCAGGGTGAGGCGGCAGGACAGTCGACAAGTGCGCAGGATATGATTGATGGACTCTCTGGCGGAGGTTCAGAAGGGCAGGAAACAAGTGAATTGCCCGCAGAAGCAAACACCGGCACCGGCGCGGAGGCAACCAGCGCTGAAGCCGATACTGGGAGCATTGGCGAGTCCAACCCGAGTGCGGTGCAGGCTGCGCAAACTGCCGGTGAATCCGACACGCGTGAAGCGGTTCGCCCGACACCAGCCCCGACGTCCAGCGCCGACACCACCGCCACACCTGCAAACCAGCCGACACCGCCCCAGACCCGCAATTTGTGGATGGAGGTCATTAATGAGGCGCTTGGTGGAGACGAGGTAGCCGATGAGGTTGCTGACAATACAGCAGACCCTGAAGAAGAGGCGGAGACACCCAGCCTTGACGAACTCCGCCGGCGAATATTGACATCCGGACCGAGTTAGGGGCTTGCAGAGCGGCGCGGCGCACGTCACTGGTTCAAGGTTTCGATCCAGTGGAGTCCGTGGCATGTCAAAAGTCCTGATCCTCGATTGCGATGGCGTGTTTGCACATACAACCCAAGCGCACTTGAATGCTGCGAATGCGGCTTTTGCGCAGGTTGGGCTCGATCTTCGCTGGGATGGGGCAATGTATGCGCGGGTTTCTCTAACCGCTGGATTTCGCGGCCAAGTTCTTGCGTATTTCGGACGATTTGGTTGGCCCGGTGGCGAAGCTGACAATGGTGATTTGATCACCGCGGTCGAGACCGCGCATATGCGCCACTTCATTTCAACGGTCCGCGCGGGAGAGGTGCCGTTGCGCGATGATTTGGGGCAACTGATCGACGCTGCCGTCGCCGCAGGTTGGACACTTGCCGTGTGCACCGACGATCATGCTGACTTGGCTTCGGCGTGTATCAGCCGCCTCGGGCTGAGTCGCGCGTCTGCCATTGGGGTTGTGGCTGGTAGCGATAGTGGTCACACGCCAAGGCCCGATAGTGCGATCTACGAAACCATCGCTGGTCTCTTGGGCGTCGACCTTGATGGCGCGCACGCCATTGTTTCAAAGCCTTTTGGAGCCATGGCTGCGAAAGCCGCCGGTATAGATGTGTCGGTCCTGGTTGGCACACAGGCGAACCCAGCCGCCTATGGCGGTGGACACCTTATACAGTCGCTGGATACTGGACCCGGAGGCCTTAAACTGGCCGCCTGAGTCGTCAGCCTTCCACACCGAGTTCCCAGGCCGGGATTCGCGCATCATCATCGCCGCGCCAGGCTGACCAGGCCGCCATGCCATCCAGATTGGTCTTCTCCATCAGATTGCGTACCCAAGTCAGCGCATCGGGATCTTCTAATGCAACAGGATGGATGCCCCACATCAGTTGGGCACAGCGCAGCCTGCGTTCATCCTTCGACCCATACAGAATGGGAACCGGGCCGCGGGCTCTGGAAAACCGAGCCAGGCGCTTTAGGGCCCCAGTCCGTAATGCAAGGGCGCTTGCACCTTCCATTCTCGCCAGGTCAAACGCGGTACGGGCAATGAGATCAACGGGGCTCGCGGGAGCCGTATCACCGTCGAATTGGGCCAGGGAGCGCCGGAAGTCTTCGGCTTGCTCGGTGGCGGAAATAATCCGGCCCATTATGGCGACGGCCGTCGCAGGGTGACGCCCAACAGCGGTTTCCGCAGATAACATTACCGCATCGGCGCCCTGGTAGATCGCTGTGGCGACATCTCCGGCCTCAGCCCGTGTCGGCGCCGCGTTGTCGATCATCGATTCCAGCATTTGCGTGGCGACAATAACGGGGCGGCCTTTGGCCCGCGCAGCCCGGATGATCCGGCGCTGGATGATGGGGACCTGTTCAGGCGGGAATTCAACGCCAAGGTCACCTCTAGCCACCATGACGCTGTCTGCGGCGTCAATGATTTCACCAAGGTGTTCTATCGCTGCAGGCTTTTCTAGCTTGGCAACAAGGGGGGCATGATTGGTGATGTGCGCTTTGGCAATCTCAATATCTTCAGCCGATTGGACAAAGCTCAGGGCAACGATATCGACCCCGATCTGCATTGCAAAATCGAGGTCTACCTTGTCCTTTTCTGTCAGGGCGCGGACGGGAAGCGCCTTGCCGCGGACCGTGAAGCCCTTTTTATCGGAGAGCTGGCCGGGCAGGGCAGACCGTACGCGGGGCTGGGGACCTGTTGCGATCACTTCTAGCGAAACCATGCCATCATTGCAGAGAATTTCGTCGCCGACTTCAAGAGATGCCAAAATTTCAGCGTGGGGAACGGGAATTGTGTTCTCCGCGCTGGTCGTTTCTGCAGCGATCAAGTCTATTTCTGAATTGAAGCGAAACGAGAAAGGCCCGTTTTCAAACACGCCAATTCGCACCTTCGGCCCTTGTAGGTCTGCCATGACTGCAAGGGGACGACCCGTAGCCGCTTCTGCCGCGCGGACACTTTCGAGCGAGGCCCTGTGGTCTTCATGGCTGCCATGGGAAAAATTGAGACGAAACACGTCCACCCCAGCGTCCGCCAGCAAGCGAACGATCTTGGGCGATCGCGTACCGGGACCGAGTGTGGCCAGGATTTTCCCCTGCCGATTGCGCACCTGGCGATTGACCATCTTCCCCTCCGTAAGGTTCACGAAATGCAGCTCTGTTTCGTGTCGGCCTAAAAAGCAAGCATCTGGTGTGCCGTGACGCCGCGCCGCAGCATCTGTCAGGTGTCATGGAGCGGTTTGGCGTGTAGGTCTCACAATTGATGTTGAAGCGGTTGGAGAAGCGCAGTAGCTGCCAGCCCAAGGACACACAGGCTGACTGTTATGACTGAAATCGAGCGTTTTGCACTGGACTACTTCCCGGTGATCATCTTTCTCGGATTTTCCTTGGTTTTGGCCGTTCTTTTTTTGCTCGGGTCGACAATCCTTGCGCCATCCAATCCTGATCCCGTCAAAAACGCCGCCTTTGAGTGTGGCTTCAACGCATTTGATGACGCGCGGATGAAGTTTGATGTACGCTTCTATCTGGTGGCGATTTTATTTATCATATTTGATCTTGAGGTCGCCTTTTTGTTTCCATGGGCCGTAAGCCTTGGAGAGATCGGCGTTTTCGGATTTTGGTCTATGGTGGTGTTCTTGGGCGTCTTGACGGTTGGGTTCGTTTACGAATGGTGCTCTGGCGCCCTGGAGTGGGAATAATGGGCGACGAGACGCTCAAGGTTCCAGCCTTGTCAGCTGCCCGTTCGGGTGTCGAAGGGGGATTTTCCCCTGGCGCGGATGATCCATTTTATGCCGGACTCTCCGACGCCCTGGCCGATAAAGGCTATTTCACAGCCCGTGCCGATGATCTGATCGCCTGGGCGCGGACCGGTTCATTGATGTGGCTTTCCTTTGGCCTGGCCTGTTGCGCTGTTGAGATGATGCATGCTGGCAATCCGCGGTATGATCTGGAACGCTTCGGCATGGCGCCGCGCGGATCGCCCCGTCAGTCCGATGTGATGATCGTGGCGGGCACGCTCACAAATAAAATGGCCCCGGCCATGCGCCGCATCTATGACCAGATGCCAGAGCCCCGCTATGTGATTTCCATGGGTTCGTGTGCCAATGGCGGGGGCTACTATCACTACAGCTACAGCGTCGTTCGCGGCTGTGACCGGATCGTTCCTGTCGACATTTATATACCGGGTTGTCCGCCGACCGCCGAAGCCTTGGTCTATGGCTTCTTGCAGCTTCAGAAGAAAATCCGGCGGGAAGGATCTATCGAACGATGACCGACGCTGAGATCGATCAGAAAGAGGCGTTGGAGGATCTGGGTAGCCATATTGAAATGGCAGCTGGATTGGACGGCGCGATTGAGGCTTGGCATGTTCGTCATGGCGAGTTGACCTTGGCAGTTTCTCGCAGCCAACTGATCAAAGTGGTGCGATTTTTGTGCGACGACTCTCTGTGCCTGTTCCAGACACTGATCGACATATGCGGCGTGGACTATCCCCAGCGGGGCGAACGGTTTGACGTGGTTTACCACTTCCTGTCGATGCGCATGAACCAGCGTGTGCGCGTCAAGGTGGCCACGGACGAAAAGACCCCTGTGCCAAGTTTGACCGAGATGTTTCCCTGCGCCAACTGGTTCGAGCGCGAAGTCTTCGATATGTATGGCGTCACATTCTCAGACCATCCTGATCTGCGGCGTATTCTAACCGATTATGGTTTTGAGGGGTTCCCTCTTCGAAAAGACTTCCCGCTCACCGGGCATGTGGAAGTTCGATATGATGACTTGGAAAAGCGCGTCGTCTACGAGCCTGTAAAGTTGCCCCAAGAGTATCGCAATTTTGATTTCCTGTCGCCTTGGGAAGGTATGGCTTCAGTGCTGCCTGGGGACGAGAAGGCGGAGGAGACAGAGTCTTGAACCGTCGACCCTTAGCCCTTTTTTGCGTGCCAGTCTTTGGACTTGCGGCTTGCCAGTCATTGGCGTCTGACATGCCGGGTTCTGGCTCAACAGAAACAGCGCATGCGCAAGCGTCTGATCCAGTGGGTGCGCCCGTTGAACCGGTCGACACAACCACTGGCATTGCCGGCGCAGCCATGTGCATTTCATCGGCTTATTATTTGGCCGATGTTGGCGCGGTGCCCGAAGATGACGCGACGGCTTTTGCAGGGCGCTGGACATCCATCATCGAAATCATCCCGGCGACCCAAGCCAATGCCCGGCAGGAGGCGGTGGACGACGCCTATACTTTATTCAGTCAATTGGACGCCGATGGCAGCAATTCCGGGTTCGAGGTGGCGCGCGCGCAGTTTGAAAACGACACCTGTACGAATACGGCATTCCAGCGACAGTATGTGGAGCGCTGGGGCGATGCCGCGTTGATGGGTCAACGCCTTGAGGGAGGGGCTCGGTAATGGCCGCTGACGATCAGTCTACAGCGCCCGACGATCGGGTTTTTACGCTCAATTTCGGTCCCCAGCATCCTGCTGCCCATGGCGTTTTGCGGATGATACTTGACCTGGATGGTGAGGTCGTGGACCGGGTCGACTGTCATATTGGCCTGTTGCACCGCGGCACGGAAAAATTGCTGGAATACAAAACGTATCTTCAGGGCCTGCCGTATTTTGACAGGCTCGATTATTGTGCGCCGATGAACCAGGAACATGCCTGGTGTCTGGCAATCGAGAGACTCCTCGGTATTGAAGTGCCGAAACGAGCGCAGCTCATTCGGGTGCTGTATTCCGAAATCGGGCGGCTGATGTCGCATTTGCTGAATGTGACCACGCAGATTTATGATCTCGGCGCGCTGACACCGATCACGTGGGGGTTCGAAGAACGCGAAAAACTGGTCGTGTTCTACGAACGGGCTTCGGGGTCGCGCATGCATGCGGCCTATTTCCGGCCTGGCGGCGTTCACCAGGATCTGCCGCGCGCTCTGTTGGATGACATTGAGGCTTGGTGCGGCACGTTTCCGGATATCCTTGATCGAATCGAAGGGCTGGTAACCGAGAATCGTATCTTCAAGCAGCGCAACGTCGATATCGGCAATGTCGACCTGTCCACAATACTCGATTGGGGCTTTTCCGGCGTGATGGTGCGCGGGTCTGGACACGCCTGGGACTTACGCCGAGCCCAGCCCTACGAGTGTTATAGTGAGCTTGAGTTCAATATCCCCGTGGGCAAGCATGGTGACAATTATGATCGCTATATTTGCCGAATGGAGGAGATGAAAGAGTCGGTGAAAATCATTTTGCAGTGCATTGAGCGGCTGAGCAGCGACGCGCTAAATGGACAGCCCGTGCTGCTGGAAGACTCGAAAGTCGCGCCACCACGGCGCGGTGAAATGAAGCGCTCCATGGAAGCGCTGATCCACCACTTCAAGCTCTATACCGAGGGATTTCATGTGCCAGCTGGAGAGATCTACGCGGCCGTTGAAGCGCCAAAAGGGGAGTTTGGTGTGTATCTTGTTTCAGATGGAACCAACCGCCCCTATCGCGCCAAGATCCGCGCGCCTGGCTATCCTCACCTTCAAGCGATGGATTCCCTGTGTAAGGGCCATACGCTTGCTGATGTCTCCGCCATTCTTGGATCGCTGGATATCGTCTTTGGGGAGATTGACCGCTGATGGCCCTTCGCAGGTTCGATATTGAAGCAGGCGGTGAGGCGTTTTCATTTAGACCTGAAACCGAGCCGACGATTGCATTTTGGCGCGGGAAATACCCGGAGGACCGCAAGCAATCAGCCGTAATCCCGTTGTTATGGCTGGCCCAAAAGGACAATGGTGGATGGTTGTCTGAGCCAGCGATGCGCGAAGTCGCTGATCGGCTGGATATGCCGTATATCCGCGTCTATGAGGTCGCGACGTTCTACACGATGTTCCGACTCCAACCGGTGGGAAAACACCATATTCAACTCTGTGGGACGACGCCCTGCATGCTGCGCGGTGCTAATGACCTGAAAGCCGTCTGTGCATCTAAGATCGGCAAGAAAATGGCCGTCACCGATGACGGCAAACTGTCCTGGGAAGAAGTGGAATGCCTTGGCGCGTGTGTGAACGCGCCCATGGTGCAGATCAATGATGATTATTTCGAAGATCTCACGACTGGGAGCCTGACGGAAATCATTGACCGTCTTCAAAACGGGGCTGAGGTCGAGCCGGGTCCTCAAATCGACCGGGTGAATTCAGAGGCGGAAGGGGGCACAGAGGTGCTCACCGATCCGGGCTTGTACGATGGATCGCGCGTGTCGTCTGTGTCGGGTCTGCCCAATGTCCCCGGCGCGCCTGCAGATCTGAAACCTCAGCCCGAGCCAGCGCTTGAATCAACACCCCTTCCCGAGGAGAAACGGGCGCCTGAGAATCTGGCGGGCGAACGCCCCGAGGTACTTGACGTGGCAGAGGCTGACCGGGACGATTTGAAAAAGATAAAGGGGATTGGGCCGGTAAATGAGACCCAATTGTATGAGCTGGGCATTGTCACTTTTGCCCAAATCGCTGCCTGGAGCCAAGAAAATGTTGAATGGGTGGAAGGCTATTTGAGCTTTCCCGGCCGTATCGCGCGCGAAGACTGGATTACCCAGGCCAAGGCGCTCGTCGGCGAAAAGGACTAGGCGGGATGGTGAAGCAAAGTCTGGACCCGGACCAACAGCGTCTTCTCGTCCAGGCGGCGATCGCTGAATCAGTGGTCCTGACCGGCGGCGTTGCCGGGTATCTGGCAACGGGCCGCATCGCCTGGATCATCGGTGCGGTTATGCTGGGAATTGGAATGACGGGGCCTGTTATCATCAGGCTCATCAAGGCTCGAAGGTAGAGGCACATGCTTCAGGATAAAGACCGGATATTCACCAATCTTTATGGCCGCCACGACCCGGGACTTGAGGCGGCCAAGAAGCGGGGCGCTTGGGCGATGACCCGTGAGATGATCTCCCATGGCCAGGATTGGGTGTGCGATCAGATCAAGGCGTCAGGCCTGCGCGGGCGTGGCGGAGCCGGGTTTCCAACGGGTTTGAAGTGGACTTTCATGCCCAAGGAGGTGAAGGATCGACCGCACTATCTCGTCGTCAATGCCGACGAGTCCGAACCGGGCACATGCAAGGACCGCGAGATCATGCGCCATGATCCGCACTTGCTAATCGAGGGCTGTCTGGTGGCGAGTTACGCAATGCGCGCCCATGCCTGCTACATCTACCTGCGCGGGGAGTACATCGCAGAGCGCCACGCCCTGGAGGCTGCGGTGAAGGCGGCCTATGAAGCCAAACTGATTGGCAAGGATAATGTCCATGGCTGGGACTTTGACGTCTATGTCCACCATGGCGCAGGCGCGTATATTTGCGGCGAGGAAACCGCGCTTCTGGAGAGCCTGGAAGGCAAGAAGGGCCAGCCGCGCCTGAAGCCGCCCTTTCCGGCCAATGCAGGGCTTTATGGCTGCCCGACCACGGTGAACAATGTGGAATCCATTGCCGTCGTGCCGACTATTTTACGGCGCGGCGCTGAGTGGTTTGCAGGCTTTGGCGCGCCGAATAACACGGGCACGAAACTCTTCTGCATTTCGGGACATGTAAACAAGCCGTGCAATGTGGAAGAGGAAATGTCGATCACCTTCCGGGACCTGATTGAAACCCATTGTGGCGGCATCCGGGGCGGATGGGACAATCTCAAGGCCGTAATCCCCGGTGGCTCGTCAGTGCCCATGGTGCCGGCCCATGAAATTATCGACGCTAAGATGGATTTTGACACGTTGAAAGACCTGCGATCAGGTCTTGGTACAGCGGCAGTGATCGTGATGGACCAATCCACCGACCTGATCCAAGCGATCGCCCGTATCGCCTATTTCTATAAGCATGAGAGCTGCGGTCAGTGCACACCCTGCCGGGAGGGCACGGGCTGGATGTGGCGCGTGCTGGAACGCATGGCTGAGGGCGACGCGGAGCCGGGCGAGATCGACGATCTGCTGGATGTAGCGGGCCA
>JBCCTK010000097.1:0-12099 GCA_039198685.1 Pseudomonadota bacterium
CCCCTTGGCGACGCCCTGCGCGTGATGGCCAAGGAAAACCGCGATATGCGGATGTCCGAGGCCGAAAAGAAAGCTGCGGCGCTCCCTGCCAAGTTGACCGTTCCGGTGCACGTGGGCCTGCGCGCTACATTTCCTGGAATTTGATATAGGCGGGACCGAGCACCACGACAAACAAAACCGGCAGGAAGAAAACGATCATCGGAACGGTCAACTTGGCAGGGAGCGCCGCAGCTTTCTTTTCGGCCTCGGACATCCGCATATCGCGGTTTTCCTTGGCCATCACGCGCAGGGCGTCGCCAAGGGGTGTACCATATCTTTCCCCCTGAACGAGGGCCATACACACCGATTTGACCCCTTCATGGCCCGTTCGCTTGGCGAGGTTTTCATAGGCCATTCGGCGCTCGGGCAGATAGGATAGTTCTGCGGTCGTTAGCGTTAGCTCCTCAGCAAGTTCTGAGGATGCTGAGCCAATTTCACTGCCGACCTTCGCAAAGGCCATCTCAATCGACATGCCGGATTCAACACAGATCAACAGCATGTCCAGGGCATCTGGAAAGGCTTTCATGATCGATGCCTGCCGCTTGGACTTCAAATTGCCAATGTACAGTGTCGGCGCATAAAATCCCGCAGCTGCGCCAAAGAGGATGGCGCCATATTTCTGGATTGGCGCCAAACCAAAGTCATTGACGAAGAAAATGTAAACAAAGGCCGCGACGGCACCGACGAATGGCAGGGAGAACCTGAAAAAATAGAATGTCGCGATTGGCTTGGGCCCACGAAAGCCTGCCTGCGCCAGGCTCTGCTCAACATTCGGATCCTCCAGGAGCGTTGCCAGATTCAGCTTTTTCGTGATGTCCGCCATGGTGCCTTTGGCTTCCCGGCGGATTGACTTGCCTTCCTGTTCCAGGCGCGCGCGCGATTGTTTGCGTAATTTCTCCCGCTGGCTGGTGACAGCTTTCAACCGCGTCTCCAGCTTGTCGCCCTTCAGCAGAGGCATTGTCAGCGACAGTATTGTTGCAAACATCGCTGCAGCCGCCAGCATGGAAGCCAGCGTCGGCCCGTTCAGAAACGTGTCTGCAAAGCTCTCCAATTTCGGCTCCTAAATATCGAAATTGATCATGTTGCGCATGACCATAATGCCGAGGAACATCCAAAAACCGCCGCCTGCCAGGAAAGAGTGTCCCGTTGAGGTCGTGAACAGCTGCATCACATAGTCAGGGGTTGTCATGTAAACCATGCCACCAACGGCGAAAGGCAGCGAGCCAATGATCATGGCCGAGGCCTTGGCTTCAGATGACATCGCCTTGATCTTCTCACGCATCATTTTGCGCTGGCGAATAATGCCGGAGAGATTGCCGAGTGCTTCAGAGAGGTTACCGCCAGCCTTGGACTGGATGTTCAGCACGATCACGAAGAAATTGACTTCGGGCAGCGGGACGCGGCGGTAGAATTTTGTCAGCGCCTGTTCAATCGTGTTGCCCATCCGGATATTATCGGACAGCTGGCGGAACTCATCTGAAAGGGGCGTAGGGCTTTCGCGCGCAATGATTTGAAGACACTCGTTGAGCGGAAGCCCCGACTTTACGCCGCGCACAATAATATCGATGGCGTCGGCAAATTGATTGGTCAATTTCTTGTTGCGCATTCCGGCCAGGACACCCAATAGGAAGCGTGGCACACCGAGGAATCCCGCAAAGCCCGCCGCAAAAATGATAACCGGGCGGGATCGCAACTCCATTCCGCTCACCGTGGCCCCATCGGCGCCCGAAAGATAGGCGAGGATGGCCGCCGTCAGGCCAAGGATTACTGACGCAACCCAAAATGTCGCAACGGGAATGTCCAAACCGGCCTGCTCAAGCCGGGACCCAATATCCCGCGGCATGATAGACCGCTTCTTGGCTTCGCTCTCGCTTCGCAACTGGTCCAGCATCTGCTGGGTTTGCCGGCGTCGTGTATCCTGCTTTTCGCGCTTGTTCTTGCCGCTGCCCTCCTTGTTTCCGCTGGAGAGTTGTTTGGCCCGCTTGGCCGCGGCTTCGCCCGATCCTCCGCCGGCAAACGCCAGACCAATCCCCGCAATCGCGAGAAAGGCGAGCCCGGCAACACCGTAGATGATCAGATCGTCATTCATAGCTTAATCCAACTCATCCAGCGCTTTGGCCAGATCCCTTTCCAGGTTGTAGTAAGAGGCGCGCTCCCAGAAGCGCGGACGGCCAATGCCGGTGCCGCGATGGGCCCCTTTCACTTTCCCGTTTTCGTCTTCGCCATCGATTTCAAACTTCAGAACGTCTTGAAGAATGATCGTATCGCCTTCCAGGCCCATCACCTCAGTCACATTCATAATTTTCCGAGACCCATCCCGCAGGCGCGACGCCTGGACCACGATATCGATGGAGCCAACAATCATCTCACGGATGGTTTTGGCAGGCAGGGAAAATCCGCCCATCGTGATCATGGATTCCACCCGGCTCAGCCCCTCACGCGGAGAGTTGGCGTGCAGCGTTCCCATGGAGCCGTCGTGACCGGTGTTCATGGCCTGCAACAGGTCAAACGCCTCAGGGCCACGCACCTCGCCCACGATGATCCGTTCAGGGCGCATCCGCAGACAGTTCTTGACCAAGTCACGCATACTGACAGCGCCCGAGCCCTCAATATTGGGGGGTCGGGTCTCCAAGCGCACCACATGGGGCTGCTGCAGTTGGAGTTCTGCGGAGTCCTCGCACGTAATGACCCGTTCACCCGGCTCGATAAAACCCGTCAGACAGTTGAGAAGGGTCGTCTTGCCAGAGCCGGTACCGCCTGAGATCAGGATGTTACAGCGGGAATGACCAATGATCCGCAGGATCTCAGCGCCCGCAGGCGAAATCGATCCGAAATTCACCAAATCCTGAAGGCGCAGCTTGTCCTTCTTAAACTTCCTGATGGTCAGGGTTGGGCCATCAATCGCCAAGGGTGGTGCGATCACGTTGACCCGCGACCCATCCAGCAAACGGGCGTCACATATAGGAGAACTCTCGTCGACGCGCCGACCCACTTGGGACACGATGCGCTGGCAAATGTTCATCAACTGGGCATTATCACGGAACCGGATATTCGTTCGTTCAATCTTACCGCTGACTTCAATATAGCAAGTGTCAGCGCCATTCACCATGATATCGGCAATATCATCGCGCGCCAGCAGGGGTTCGAGTGGTCCGTACCCCAGCACGTCATTACAGATGTCGTCGAGCAGTTGTTCCTGCTCCGAGATCGACATGACAACATTCTTGATCGCGACAATCTCAACGACAATATCGCGAATTTCTTCACGCGCGCTTTCAGGGTCGAGCTGCGCGAGCTGCGCCAAATCGATGGTATCGATCAGCGCGTTGAAGATTGTCATTTTTGTCGTGTAGTACGCGTCAGAGCGATTATCGATCTCTGGCAAGGCCTCTGGCTTTGACACCTTCGCTGCAGGCTTTGCTGCTTCAGGTGCTGGCGCCTTGGCTTCGGGGCCGGGCTTCGGGGCCGCCGCTGCTTTCGGGCGCGGCGCTGTTGCTACACCGCCCGTCGGTTTCTTGCCGAATCCCATGGTTCAGCCCATGCCCCCTATTTGCCCATCAGCTTGGCGAGCAAGCTTTTGGTGGGTTGCTGCACAGCTTGGCCAGTAATGACCGATGCCAGGTGATCGATTGCCATTGACGGTTTGGCGGTCGGATCCGTCTCAGAGATCATCTGCCCATTATTGGCAGCAATCCCGAAGAGATGCGGTTCAAAGGGTAAAACGATTTCGGGTTCAAATCCGATCGCTGTTGCAAAATCTCTCACCGGAATTTCTGGGCGCTTGGGCACGCCCACCATATTCAGGACCAGGCGCGGGGGTGTGTCGTTGGGCCGGTCGGCGGTCAACTGGTCGATAATGTTCTTACCGTTGCGCAGCGAAGCCAGGTCCGGTTGACACACGATCACGAGTTCATCGGCATTGATCAGTGTTTGCATCACCCAGGAACTCCAGGTGTGGGGCAAGTCCAGAATCACATAGGGCGTGTTGCGTCGGACGGTCTCGATCACCTTGCCATAGGATTCCGCCGGGATTTCCGGCATATCGGTAACCGTTGCCGGTGCGGCAAACAGAGACAGCCTGTCAGTAGCGCGGGCCAGCAGCCGGTTGACGACGGCTTCATCGGCGCGATCGGGGTCCAGCAAGGCATCCACCACGGTCTGTGGCGGGTCTTCATTGAAGTCGAGGGCCGTGGTCCCAAACGAAACGTCGAGATCAACGAGGGTTGTGTTGCGATGGGCATTTTCCGCCATTGACCAGGCCAAATTGTGAGCAATCGTGGAACTGCCAACACCGCCTTTGGCGCCAATTACGGCAATTGACCGACCCATGAAGGGCGCATCGGGATCGGTAAAAAGATCAGAAATAGACCGGATAATCTGAAGCGGCTGGATCGGTGGCACCAGATATTCACTGACACCGCGCGCAACCAATTGGCGATAAAGCGGAATATCATTGGTCGCGCCAATCACCATGACTTCGACGCCTTCATCGCAGTGCTCTGCCAGGCGATCGATCTCGGCAACCATTTGATTGGCTGGCGCGGTGCTCTCAACGAGAAGCAAATTCGGCGTTGCATTCTCAGTCAGATAATTGGCGGCCGCGTCCAGGCCCCCTTCGAACACGTCCACGCTGGCGCGACTCATACGCCGGTCACGGGCCATGGTCTCGATCAAGTCGCGGGTATCTGTGTTCTCGACAAAAGCGAGAACAGAAATGGCCGGTATGGGCTTGTCACCAACTTCGGGGACAAGATCCGCAATCGCATTGCCCCCATTGTCAGCGTCATCGCCGGGGGCGTCCAGCGGTGTCAATTCCTTGGTTGGTGGATCCAGGTCCAGTACGAATGGGTCAGGGTTTGCTAAAGTGTCCAGGACGTCATCGAAAGAATCCAGGCTCGTCTCAGCGGCCTCAGACCCAAGTTCGACGTCATCGAAGCTCTCGAGATCGAAGTCGAAATCGTCTTCAAAGAGTGTGTTGTCTTTGCCCATGCGAACTTACTCCAATCCCAATCGACGTCCTGGTCAGACGGGCTTAACCGCCCACGCCGACAGCCTCGCCGCCACCCCAGTTGCGCGACCGGTATGCTTCCATGATGAGAGAGACCGGGCTGTTTTCGCCAGGGCTTATCTCGCGCCGCGAGAGCAGGTCGCCTGGATCGGCGAGCATCATCGCGATGTTGTTGCGAACCGCGCAGCCATAATAGGCCGGTTCATTGTTGCTGGACACGTCCGACATGTCATAGGCGGCCAGGGAGAGACACGCGGGCGCGACCGCTTCGTAGGCGTCAAACGCGAGAAGGATCGGCGCATTGGCACCATTTGCGTTGTAGGCGGAACCGGAGATCTGCTCCCAAGATACTCCACTTTCCCAGGCCAGGGTCCGAACATTCTTCAGGGCGCCAACGGTTGCATCCGGGTAGGGGCCATTTTCCGGCATCGCCATGATCAGTTCGCCATGGCCTCGGTCGCGATAGGCCGCAACGAAGCGCTCCAGCGCGCGCCGGTCAGCCAGGCGCAACTCCGGAAAGAGCGGGTTGATTTCGATTTCCAGCACCTCGGTGGTGCGCTCTACGCCAATCCGGTTGTTGTCAAACGGAAGCCCTTCGAGCTGCACATTCTCAGGAACGGCGAGATCATTGTTCGAGCAGGCGCCGAACACTGCCAGCGCGATACCGGCGAGAAATGTCTTGGAACGTTGTCCAACAGTCACGAGAATCTCTCCTATTCCTCAATAAAACCGATTGGGGCGCGATAAGTGCTTGGATCCAGGCGGGCATCTCCGCTGCTGTACATCTGGTTCAGACGACCAAAGAGCAGCGTGTCGCGGTCAGACGGATTGGCAAATCCATCGGCCGGCGTCCGAAGGTCTTGCTTGCCAGCCGAATCAACGAGGTAAGGCGTGATGATAATCACCAATTCGGTCTCATCATTGGTAAAGTCGCGGGACTGAAAAAGGCTACCGAGAACAGGAACATTTTTGATGCCCGGAATCTGATCGAGTTCTTGACGTGTACGCGATTGGATCAGGCCGGCGATCATCATAGACCGACCGGAGGGCAACTCGATGGATGTCTGAACCTGCCGTGTTGTCAGAGATGGAATACCGCCGATGGCGCCCTGGGCGGCAAGTTCTGAAAATTCCGTCGCCACTTTCAAGGCGATACGGTCTTCCGTCAGCACGACTGGCGTAAATCCAAGGCCAATGCCAAATTGCTTAAATTCAATGCCCGAAACACCGTTATTGTCCGGCGCGCTCTGGATGGGGAATTCACCCCCAGCGAGGAAATTTGCGGTCTCGCCGGAAATGGTCGTCAGATTTGGCTCGGCCAAGGTACGAGCGACGCCAACGCGTTCGAGCGCATCGATATCAACACTGAATTCCGATTGCAGCAGGCCGCCGACGAAATTCTGGTAACCCAGGTTTAAATCGAGCCCACCGGCAAAATCGTCGGCCTCAAATCCCCCATCGGAATTCAGCGCTCGGTTGTTTGCGAATGGCTGTTCTTGGGTCAAAAGCGCGCCGGTGATGGGATCGTTACCGCCCGTAAACACCTCGCCTGCTTCGAAAGTTTCCGCATCTCCAAAGCTGCTGCTTCCGTTGGGCCGAATGCCGAGCTGCTTCAAGAAAGTGCGAGACATTTCGACGATGCGCACTTCCAGAAGGACTTGGTCTTTCGCAGCCACGCTCATCATATTTACGACATTGGCCGTCTCGTAGAGATTGACGAGATCGAGGACCTGGGCCGCCTCGGCAGCGTCACGCACCGAACCGGTGAGAATGATGGATCCATTAACAGCCTCGGCGAAGACCCGCGCTTCTGGAACATGGCGTGCAATCAGATTATCAAGCTCTGAAAGGTCAGTTTCGACAGAGATCTCAAGATTGAGAATTTCCCGTCCGTTCTCGTCGAACAAAAAGGCATTCGTCTCACCGAGTTGTACGCCGCGAAAAATGATCCGTTGGCGACTTTGGACGGTTGCATCTGCGATCCCGGAATTGGTGATGACGACGTCGGCGACGGGGCGGGGGAGATCAATCACCGTAGATTTGTTCAAGCCCAGGGTTAGGCGCTGAGTCACCGCTGAATCGCCGGGATCAATGATTTCAAGCCCGACGAGGTTTTGAGCCTGGGCGATGGGAACCGGCCCGATCCCAACTACAGCGGCTGACACAACAGTCTTCAGAAACGGCAGTCTCATCAAGCTCAACTCCCGCCCGACGTGTCGACCTGATCGACGGTCAAGTCACCATTTCTGTATACCCGGACCTCAGACGGGTCGCGCTCATCGGGTGCGATATCCTCCTGGGGCAACACATCGATCAGAAAGTCCGTCCGCGCCAGGGTTGGTCCGCCCTCCACAAAATCCTGCAGCGAGCGCAGCGTCATTGAAACCGGACCAAGGCGTTCGGCGAGAATGATAAGTCGCGCTTGGTCGGGGTAGAGCTCCACCGTAGCCGTTGAGCCGATGGCGAACTGACCACCCGTGCCTTCACCAAAAACCTGGTCGATCGCCAGGATTCGAACGTTTTCCATGAGGGTGAGTGTCGTTGGACGGTTCTCCTCAATTCCCTCAACTTCGACCTCAACATCTGTAGTGATGTGTACGTCAACACGGTCGCCTGGAAGGATAAAGCCGCCCGAGGCACGGTCCACGGAGATCTCGACGGAAACGGCCCGCATGCCAGGCGTCAGCAATGCCGACATATATCCAGCTTCGCCTTTTTGAACCACTTTATGGGGGAGGACCGGCTCGTTCTCAACCATGGAGAGGCGCACGACAGAGCTGGTCAAGTCTTCCATCGCCGTTGGAAAAATGTCCTGGGTATAATAATTCACATTCAGGGTTTCGTCTGGCCACTCTTTCCAGGCAAAATCCGTTGGGTAGAGCAGGTCACCCACGCTCACGTCGCGGGTCAGAACCAGCACCGGGGTTTGTGGCACCTCGATCACCTGGGTAATCTGCTGTGGTGGCGGCGCCACCTGAACTGGTGCAGCGACGGGTTGCTGTGACATGTTACGCACCAGGAACGCCGCGCCGGCCGCAGCAACGGCTGCAATCAAGAGGATGATGATACGCATTGGTGACATGGTCGATCCTTCGATCCCTGGACTGGTGGTCTAAGCCGCCTTCGCTCACGGTCCCTTTTTAGAGGGCGTGGGCTAAAGCATGGTTAATGGGTCAGACCAATGAGACCGAGCGGTGCTGACAGGAGCGGAGAATGACTGGCAGCCATGAGCGCCCCACCCGCGATGGCCACGCCATACGGCACGCCCTCCCCACGAGACAGAGTGTTTGCTACCCAATTCGGCGCAGCCTGGGGAATCGGAGCGTAGCGCGCTGCCAGGCCTATCAGGGCGATGCCACCCCCAATGAAAGCGGTCCAGACCAGGAAGGGGACAATCGCAACAGGCCCCATCCACAGCGCGACCGCTGGGATCATCTTCGCATCTCCCCCGCCAAAAACGCCGAAGGAAAAGAGGCCAAAAGACACAATAAAGGCGATCAGAGCGACGAGCCCATGCCATCCGATGCTGGTGAGCGGTAGCCCGGAAACCGCCAGGGCTGAGAGCCCCAGACCCGCAATGGTTGCGTTGAGCCAATTGGGAATTTTCAGTGTGGCCACATCATGCAGGGCAGCAAAGATACAGAGCGACAAGCAGGCCAGTCCAGCAATCGTCATCATGGGAAGACACCTTCAAAATTGATATCCAGATTTGACGGGAAAGCTTGAAGGAACCCTTACTGCCGGGGACAGAGAGCATCTTGGAAACGGAAAAACCCGCCAGCACGAAGCTGGCGGGTCTCCCTTGCCTGCGTGGGCAGGCTGATCTCAAACAAGATCGCCTGGCCTTAGGCCATTTCGTTGGCGATGCTGTTGAAGGTGTCGCCGGCGTTCGTGCCGAGCGAGGTCACAGCCGTGATGATTGCGACGGCGATCAGAGCAGCGATCAGACCGTATTCAATCGCCGTGGCGCCGGATTCGTCTTTGAAGAAACGAGCAAGCTTTTGCATTGGAGACTCCCATCATGCGTTTGGTTAAACCGTCCCGAGTTATCGGGTTTGTTTCCCGGAACAAGGAGGTTTCTACCCCAACGCGATGAAGACCAAGTATAGTAGAAAAAGAAATTTCTGAACGAAAACATAGATTTCGTTTACATAGCTCGAAAGCTGTTTTTCAATTGGAGTTCACCGTACAAAGCAGGGGGTCTTAGCGGCGCCGCGTTGAAAACTGGATCGAATTTCACACAAATCCATGCTCGGCCCCTAGGGAAGACGCAAGCGAGTTTTGTTAGGCACCCCCTGTAAGTCAGGCGTGGAGCTGATAATGAATACTCTCCTGAAGCGTGCGAAAACCCGTCTTGGGCAACGCCGCACGATAAACGACCTGCGCAGAGACCGCAGCGGGCTCTCGGCAATCGAATTTGCGTTTGTCGCTGGGCCCTTCTTCATGTTGCTTGTGGGGATCTTCGAGATTTGTTTGATCTTCCTGGTCTCGACCATTCTGGAGTACGGCGCCCGCGAAGCTGCGCGGGATGTGCGAACCGGAGCCCTGCAGGCCTCCACCGCGGTCGTAGCGGACCAGAAAATTGCCTTTGAGACCGAGATCTGCGACCGCATGCTCAATCTTTTCGGTTGCGCGACCTCACTAACAATTGATGTGCGCACCTCGCCCTCCGGCTTTCCAAGCGTTCAGGATGTTGTGCCACGCAATGGCGACGGTTCGTTGGACACGTCTGGCTTTGGTTTCGATGCGGGCGGTCGGGACGCCATCGTTGTCGTCAATGTCTATTATGAGTGGGGCCTCATCACGCCGATCATTTCGCGCTCCATGGCAAACATGCCCGACAATAAGCGTCTTCTCGTTTCGTCACAGGCCTTCCGTAATGAACCTTTCTAGTTTTTCCCCGCGTCGCATCCTCGCCCGTCTCCGAAACGACACAAGAGGTGTTTCGGCCGTTGAGTTCGCGCTGATTGCGCCCGTATTGGTGTGCTTTTATTTTGGCTGCATCGAAATCTCTACGATGCTGATCACGGACCGGAAGGTGACGTCAACGGCTGCATCCGTCGGTGATTTGGTGGCGCGACTGCCAACCATCGACACCGCTGAGATGAACAATGTCTTCAATTCAACCGTGATCAACATGGCGCCGAACGACTTCGCCGACACGCGTATTCGGGTCACGTCAATCCAGTTCGCAAGTGATGGTGTCACACCCGTCGTTGGATGGAGTCAGTCAACGACGAATTGGACCGCCAACACGGCGGGTGCGGTTATGACCGTTCCCACGGGCATAATTCCAACGGGCGGGTCGGTTATCTTTGCAGAGGTTGAGTTCGACTATTCGTCTATCACAGGCCTTTATGACCCCAATACCGGTTTCCTGTTTGATGTGTCCCGCACCATCACCGACAGCTATTACGCGCGGCCCCGGCGCGTCGACATCATCCCATTCACCTGATTGGGTCGCGCGATGCAATCGCTGCCCTACCCTGGGATTGAAGGTTTTCTGCCGAATTCAGGTTGAGGCGGCCAGACCTGTACCAACCGCGAACCTCAACCTTCAGGCCGGCCTCCAAATCACACGCGCGCATAGCCGCCAGTTCGACCACGACCGTTACAGAGCTTCCAAGAAGATCCCTGGCACACGCGGTATCGTCAAAAGGCGGCGCCTCTCGCGGTCCCAAAATCCCAGTCAGGATGGTGAACCCGATATCGATGGTTTCCACATCCCTGGCGTCGGCAATGGAATAGGCACGAAGAGACCAAAGGCCAGACTGGGCCTGACGCGCATCCCGTTCCGCTTCAAACAGCGGCAGGCTCCCTCTGGCCGTGTCAGGATAGGTTCGCACGCGTCCGGCCCCCATCGAAACAAGCTCAAGATTCACCCAATAGCGCGGCCCCAGCCTGTCGATCGTGGTGACGTGGGCCAGGGCCCGGTCATAGCGGTCTCGGGTCAGACCCGCATATTGGAGCTGAACCTGACGACCGAGAACGAGATCCTCAAGTATACGGTGCGATTCCCTGGCAAACGGCTGGTCAGCGCGGCCATCGCGCCCAAAGCTTGGCGCTTCCACACCGACGAGGCGAACCGATTGCCCCGTATCCAGTACAAGCGCATCGCCGTCGATGACGCGGACCACGCGGCCCGTTTCTCCCGCCTGGAAGTCTTCCAGGCGATTGGACTGCCCACACGAAACCAATGCAAGGGCACTCACCACCAAACCGAAAAATCGCCAGATTGCCAAAAGTCTCTCCAAGCATCAGGCGTAGGCGACAATCGCGGTAAAGACCATCCTGTCGAGACGGTTTTCGTGTTCGCAAAATGAGGCTATGGGCTGCGCAAGTGCGTCCCTGTAGCTCAGCTGCATAGAGCAACCGCCTCCTAAGCGGTAGGTCGCAGGTTGGAATCCTGCCGGGGACGCCAATGACCCACCCATCAGCCGACTGGCTCTGGACAGGAACAACCTGTTGAGGCTCCACAGCTAGCTGGTCACATCCAGCTGAATCGAAAAGAATACTTTGTAGCCTCCGCGGCCCCCTCTCCACACCTGCAAAAGCAATGGGGTCTCCGGCTGGGCGACGGCCTCCTCCATTTCTTCCATCGCGTCTGCTACGGTCAACACCGGGTCAAAGGCCATTTCGAGGATGACGTCACCCTTCTCCAAATTGCCAAAGCTGGGCCCGCGCGGACTGACGGAATTGATCACCACGCCATCAATGTCGCTCGGCACGCTATACCGCCGGCGTGTTGCCTCATCGAGGGGCGCAAACTCGACACCCAGCGCATTGTCGGTCACCGCTAGCTCAGGAAGCGCTTCCTGAGTTTTGTCTTCGCGCCCGGTTTCCAACTCACCAAGGGTGACCTCGATCGTGCGGGCGCGCCGATCGCGGACGAGTTCAACATCAACTGTGGCATCGACGCCCGCATCGGCAACAATCCGCGTCAGGGCGCGAACATCCGAAACCGTCTCCCCATTGAAGGAAAGAAGCAGGTCGCCCACTTCGAGCCCCGCATTCGCGGCAGGTCCCTCATCATCAAGCCGGATGATAATCAC